>JBAQHK010000240.1:0-2548 GCA_049288275.1 bacterium
GCCCCGCCGCGACAGCGCCATGGCCACGGCGAAAATCGCCAGGTTGGCGCTCGCCGCCGCCACGGTGGTGGTCCTCATGCCCAGGTGGGGAAGCAGCACGAAGCCCGTGACGAAGGTGCCCACGACCGCCCCGAAAGTGTTTATGGAATAGAGCCACCCCACCCTGAAGGCCAGGTTGGAGAGGCTTCGCGTGACGAACCGGCTCAAGACCGGCAGGGTCCCCCCCATCAGGGTTGTGGGGATCAAGAGCAGGGTGAAGGACAAGAGGAACCTCACCAGACTGAGGGCGTAGAGCTTGCCCTCGAGACTGCCGTAAAGACTGCGATACAGGGGGTTCAAGCCCGCCAGGAGCAGGGGCATCGCCAGGGCGAAGGCCCCGATCCCAAGCTCCAGGAGGCCGTAGATCAAGACGGGATTGCCCTTGCGGTCTATGAGACGGCCCAGCAGATAGCTTCCCAGGGCGAAGCCAGCCATGTAGGCGGCCAGCACGGTGCTCACAGCGAAGGACGAGGCCCCGAAGATGCGCACCAGCATGCGCGTCCACACCACTTCGTAGGCCAGGCCCGTCGCGCCCGAGATCAAGAAGAGGACGAAGACCGGGAGGATCCCGGAACTCAGTGCCGAACGCTCGACTCGATGCATACCAGTCAAATTATCAGGTTGAAATTGGGGACACAATACTAATTTCCGGCGGGGAGATCCGGCGCGAGATCGAGCGGGAGGCAACACGAGACAAAAGAAAAAGCGGGCGGCCCAAGCCACCCGCTCTCTTACTCCAAGCCGATCCTACTTGAACATGCTCTTGATCTGGCCCCAGGTGCTGGGCTCAGTCGCGATGGCAGCGCACGGATCGCCGCCCACCATGCCGGCGATACCAGCGCAGGTAACCAGGGCGGGAGGATCCATGTACGGACCAGGCGAAGGCTGGCAGTCAACTACGCCGTACATACCGGTCGCCGGGTTGGCAACGATGCACACCATGCCGGGACCACTGGCGGCCAGCCAGCCGGCGCCGGGCGCTATCGACCAGGAGGTCTGGCAGGTCATCCACGAAATCGCCGTGCCGTCGCCCGAGTACTTGACCGTGCCGATGGCGAGATCGCCCTTGCATCTGATCCAGCTCATGCTGTACCACTCCACCGGCCAGGTCATTGCGAACTCGACCACCAGGACCTCAGTGAGGTCGTAGAACACCGGCATGACGTCGACGTCGCCCTGCGGCACCCACGTAGTAACAATCTGGTTGCAGGCTGTGAACGCCGGATAGCCCTTGGTGCATGAGGTCGGGTGAGCCTTGACGTGGACGGCCACCTTGTGGCTCGGATTGTTGCCCAGGCCGGCAAAAGCCACGGTGGAAACCAGCATCAGGGCCATTGCGATTACGATAGCCTTCTTCATAACTGCCTCTCCTTTCAACGTTTAGGACGCGGTCTAGCTTCACCTGTCGAAGGAAGCCCACTCTACCGCCTAAGCCTACTGCCTTACCAACCTGTGCCCCGCATCACCTCCCATCGTTTGGATGCCCGACCCCGCGGTCAGGTTCCGACATTGTCTTCCGACACTGTCTAGTGTATCACACCGGCGGGGTCCGATGCAAGAACTTTCACACCGGGCCCCACGCCCGGCGCCCCGGAGCGCGCCGCGCGGGCACAAAAAAAGCGGGTGGCTTCGGCCACCCGCCTTTCCACTCGAAAATCTACTACTTGAACATCCCCTTGATCTGGCCCCAAGTGCTGGGCTCAGTCGCTGTCGCCAAGCAGGGATCGTCGCCGATAAAGCCGCAGAGACCTGCCTTGTTCACGCAGCGCGGAGCGTCCATGTACGGACCAGGCGAAGGCTGGCAGTCAACAACGCCGTACATGTTGGTCGCGGGGTTCGGAACAACGTTCACGTAGCCAGGCGTGGTCGGAGCTATCCAGCCGTAGCCGGGGGCCAGGGCCCACGAGTACTGGCAGGTCATCCACGAAATCGCCGTGCCGTCGCCCGAGTACTTGACCGTGCCGATGGCGAGATCGCCCTTGCATCTCACCCAGCTCATGCTGTACCACTCCACCGGCCAGGTCATGGCGAACTCGACCACCAGGACTTCGGTGAGATCGTAGAACACCGGCATAACATCGACGTCGCCGCACGGCGCCCACGTGGTGTTGATGCTGGTGCATGCCGTGAACGCCGGATAGCCCTTGGTGCATGAGGTCGGGTGGGCCTTGCAATGCACGGCCACCTTGTGGTTCGGATTGTGTCCCAACCCAGCGAAGGCCACCGTCGCCACGAATGTCAGAGCCAACGCAATAACGAGAGCTTTCTTCATTGTGCTTCTCTCTCCTTTCCAGATTCAAGCTTCTGGTACAACGGACTTGAAAGCCTGCTCTGGTCTAGCTTCACTTTGTCGAAGGAAGCTGTTACTACGGCACTGCTATTCCATTCCAGACAACCACTAGAAACTTCTCCCCGGCATCACCCCCTCGCCAACCCCGGCCGGGCCCAAGCCCGGCCAGGGGCGTAATGAGGCTTTAGTCGCCGAAATGCGAGCCGAATATAGCGAAGT
>JBAQHK010000241.1:0-21078 GCA_049288275.1 bacterium
GGTGAGGACGGATTCGAGATCTACACGGACGCCGCCGAAGCGGGCAGGGTCTGGGACCTGCTGGCGCAGGGTGATCCCAAGCCGCAGGCCTGCGGGCTCGGAGCGCGGGACACCCTCCGGCTTGAGATGGCCTTCAGGCTCCACGGTTCCGACATGGACGAGTCCACCACTCCGCTCGAGGCCGGCCTGGGCTGGGTGGTCAAGATGGACAAGGGCGATTTCATAGGCAGGCAGTCGCTGGTCGAGCAGACCGGGCGGGGTCTGGCCAGGCGGTTGGTGGGGCTTAAGACCGAGGCGCGGAGGCTGCCGAGGCACGGCCACGCCGTGCTGGCTGACGGCAGGCCGGTGGGCAAGGTCACAAGCGGAGGGCCTTCTCCATCGCTGGGTGGCGGTGTGGCCCTGGCTTACGTGGAGGCCGGTCTTGCCGCGACGCGCAAGGACTTCCAGATAGACGTCAGGGGCCAGACCATAGAGGCGGTGTACCACAAGGGGCCCTTCTACAAGCAGGCATCGCACAAGTAGCGCCGGGTAGCGCTCCGGTTGAGAACGGCTCTTCCAGAAAGGAGAACGTGGGATGGTCCGGGACGACCTGCTCTACACCAAGGAGCATGAATGGGTCAAGATCGAAGGCGGCACCGCCACAGTCGGGATAACCGACTACGCCCAGAAGCAGCTGGGGGACATAGTCTACGTGGAGCTGCCCGGGCCGGGAACGAAGGTGGAATCCATGAAGCCCTTCGGTACGGTCGAGGCCGTCAAGGCCGTGAGCGACCTGTTCTCGCCCATAACCGGTGAAGTGATCGAGTCCAATGCCAACCTCGCCGTCGATCCCGGGGTGATCAAGACCTCACCCTACGGGGACGGCTGGATGGTCAAGATCAAGGTGTCGGACCCAAAGCAGGCCGCCGGTCTCCTTGAGGCGGCCGAATACAGGCGACTGGTGGGGGAATGAGCGGCGTGGGCTTTCTTCCGACTGGCGACCGCGACCGGGCGGAGATGCTCCGGGCGATCGGGGTGAGCGCCTTTGAGGACCTGCTGGAGGACATACCGCCGGCCCTGAGGCTCAAGCGAAAACTCGACCTGCCGGGGCCTCTGTCGGAGCTTGAGGCGAAGCAGTTGCTGAGGAGGCTCGCGGAGCTAAACGCGGCGGCCGACGGCCGGCCGTGTTTTCTGGGCGCCGGAGCCTACGATCACTACGTGCCGAGCGTGGTGGACGAGATCGCAGCCAGGGCGGAGTTCTATACCGCCTACACCCCTTATCAGCCCGAGGTGAGTCAGGGCACGCTGCAGACAATATACGAGTTTCAGTCGCTGGTGGCGCGCCTCACCGGCATGGAGGTTGCCAACGCTTCGCTCTACGACGGCGGCACCGCGATAGCCGAGGCGGTGCTGATGGCAGGCGCCATCACCGGACGGCGTGAGGTGGTGGCCAGCGGATGGCTGAACCCGATGCGGCTGGCCGTCCTCGAGACCTATCTCAAGGCCACCGGCACGAGGCTGCGGCTCTCCGGACGCAGTGCCGGCACCACCGATCCCGACGAGGTGCGCGGCATGGTGGGCGACCAGACCTCCTGCGTGGTGATCGAGAACCCCAACTTCCTGGGCGCCGTGGAGGACGCGGCGGCGATAGCCGAAGCCGCTCGGTCCAAGGGCGCGCTCACCGTGGTCTCGGTGGATCCGATTTCCCTGGGGTTGCTGGCGCCCCCGCGGGAATACGGCGCGGACATAGTTGTAGGAGAGGGCCAGTCGTTGGGCAACTACCTCAACTACGGCGGGCCCTATCTGGGCTTCATGGCCACCAGGCGGGAGCACATACGGCGCCTGCCGGGCCGCATCGTGGGTAGAACCGTGGACAAGGCGGGCAAGGTCTGCTACTGCCTCACGCTTCAGACTCGTGAGCAGCACATAAGAAGAGAGAAGGCCACCTCCAACATCTGCACCAACGAGGCTCTGGTCGCCTTGCGCGCGGCGGTCTACATGTGCTGGCTGGGCAGGGTGGGCCTTGGCGAGCTCGCCCGGCTGTGCCTCTCAAAGGCGGTGTACGCCGAAAAGGCCTTCGCCGCCCGTGGCCTGCCGCTGGCCTTCCGGGCGCCCTTCTTCAAGGAATTCGCGCTGCGGCTGCCCGGGGACGCGACCCGGCTGGCCGACGATCTTGCGCGGCATGGACTCCTGGCGGGCGTTCCGCTGGGCGGGTTCTATCCCGATCTCTCCAACTGCCTGCTGGTGGCCTTCACCGAGAAGCGGACCAAGGCGGAGATAGACACGCTGGTGGAGCGAGTCGCGGACTTCGCGCGCAAGGAGGTGGCGTGATGGCCGGCGCGGAGGGCACCATCTTCGCCAAGTCCAGACCGGGAAAGCGCGCGTTCTCGCTGCCGGCTCCGGACGTTCCGGCAGTGGAACCGGGAACCGTGCTGCCGGCGGGCTGCCTGCGGCGTGAGCCGGCCGCCTTGCCGGAGGTTTCGGAGCCCGAGATCGTGAGGCACTTCGTGGCGCTGTCGATCCTGAATCACCACGTGGACAAGGACTTGTATCCCCTTGGATCGTGCACAATGAAGTACAACCCCAAGGTCAACGAGCAGGTCGCTGCCGAGCCGGGCTTCTCGCAGGTGCATCCTCTGGCGGGAGACGATCTGGCGCAGGGGGCGATGGCGGTGGTCCACCACCTGGGCCGCCTGCTGTGCGAGCTCACCGGCATGGACGACATAACCATGGCGCCGGCGGCGGGCGCTCACGGAGAGCTGACCGGCATGCTGCTGGTCAGGGCCTATCACCAGGATCGAGGCAATCCCAGGAAGAAAGTGCTGATCCCGGACTCCGCTCACGGAACCAATCCCGCGAGTGTCCGGATAGCTGGCTACCAGGCCGTGGAGGTCAAGTCCGGCCCCGACGGACGGCTGGCGCCGGAGAGCCTTGCCCCTCATCTGGACCAGGACGTGGCCGCCATAATGATAACCAATCCCAACACCCTGGGGCTCTTTGAGACCGGCATCGCCCGCATCGCTGAGGCTGTGCACTCGGTCGGCGCTCTGGTCTACATGGACGGGGCCAACATGAACGCCTTGCTTGGGATCTCCAGGCCCGGCGATTTCGGGGTGGATGTGGCCCACATCAATCTGCACAAGACCTTCTCGACTCCCCACGGAGGCGGTGGCCCGGGGTCGGGCCCGGTCGCGGTCAAGGCCGCCCTTGCGCCCTACCTTCCGGTACCCCTGGTGGAGAAGACCGCCCGGGGTTACCGCCTGCTCCGAGATCGGCCCAAGACCATCGGCCGGGTCCACACCTACTGCGGCAACTTCTCCGTGATGGTCAAGGCCTACTGCTACATAATGATGTGCGGAGCGGACGGCCTCAGGCAGGTCGCCGAGACCGCGATTGTCAACGCCAACTACTTGGCCTCAAGGCTGAAGGGGCTCTACAACCTTCCCAAGGACGCGGTGTGCAAGCACGAGTTCGTGCTGTCGGGCAAGGGCCTGGGTGAGGTGAGGACCCTGGACGTTGCCAAGCGGCTGATGGACTACGGTTTCCATCCGCCTACGGTGTATTTCCCGCTGATAGTGGAAGAGGCGTTGATGATCGAGCCGACCGAGACCGAGTCCAAGGAGACCCTGGACAGGTTCGTAGAGGCCATGGCCAGGATCGCCGAGGAGGCCAAGTCCAACCCCGATCTGGTTCGGGGCGCTCCCTACACCACTCCGGTGGGCAGGGTGGACGAAGGGCTGGCCGCGAGGAATCTGGATGTCGCAGAGTAACGGGGAGGACCGCCTGGAGTGGAGCGTCTGGCCGTGGAAGGAGAATGTCGGGCGGACGGTCCTGGTGATCTGCGTTATCATGGCCGTGGGCGTTGTGGTGGCGCTCTTGTTCCAGGCGGTCTTCTGGGGTGTCTTCTCTGTCCTGATTCTCTTCGCTTCGCTGCACACCTACTTCACCCGCACCACCTACCGGCTGGACTCGGAGCAGGTGACAGTGAGGAGCTCCGTGGGGACCGCGGTCAAGAAGTGGTCGACCTTCAAGAGGTACTACGCGGACAGGAAGGGCGTGACCCTGTCGCCGTTCGCCAGGCCGTCGAGGCTCGAGCCCTTTCGCTCGACCAGATTGCTTTACGGGAGCAACCGAGATGAAGTGGTGGCCTTTGTTTCGAAAAGGATCGTTGGAGACGCCTCAGGCGGGACCGAGTAGCGGCCCGGGCCAGGAAGTCAAGCCCAACGCCGAAGATCTGGTCCTGGTCGAGAAGGTGGCCCGGCGCGTGGTGGGGCTCAGGATGAGCGTGCCCGCCATCTTTTTCCTGGAGTCAAGCAAACCTCTTGCGTTTCTGGGCGGCCAACTGCTAATTTTCCTGGAGCCGTTCATACAGACTCTTTTCAACTTTGCTCAGTATCAACGCTTCGCGCTGCTAATGGAGGACAGGGACAACTGGGAGCTCCTGGTACGCAAGCTCGAAGACCTGGAAGCTGAGTACAGCGAGAAGGAGAAGCAGGAGAAGAAGGCCAGGAAGGAAGCCAAACGGCTGGCCCGCAAGCAGCGAGGGGTCAAGCCATAGCGTGAGGTGTGAGAGTGAGCAAGGATCCCGGCAACATTGAGACCATCATAGCGACCGACTGCGGAAGCACCACCACCAAGGCGATCCTGATCGAGAAGCGGGGCGAGGAGTACCGGCTCATAGTCCGGGGAGAGGCCCCGACCACGGTAGAGGCTCCGTTTGAGGACGTGACCTGCGGTGTCTTGAACGCGGTCGCCGAGGTCGAGGACCTGACCGGCAGGAAGTTCATCAAGGACGGCAAGATCTCCGAGAAGCAGGGCAAGGACGGCACCGACCTGTACGTCTCCACGTCGTCCGCGGGTGGAGGCCTCCAGATGATGGTCGCCGGCGTCGTGAAGGAGATGACCGCCGAGAGCGCCCAGCGCGCAGCCCTGGGAGCAGGGGCCATCGTGATGGACGTGATCGCCTCCAACGATCAGAGAGCTCCGCACGAGAAGATAGGGAGAATCCGGAGCCTGCGGCCGGACATGATTCTCCTGTCCGGCGGAATAGACGGCGGTACCACCACTCACGTGGCCGAGCTGGCCGAGCTTATCGGCGCGGCCGACCCGAGACCGAGGCTGGGAATGGGCTACTCGCTGCCGGTGATCTACGCCGGCAACGTTGGCGCCAGAGACATCGTCAAGGAGAGGCTGGAATCCAAGACCAGTCTCAGGATCACAGACAACCTACGGCCGGTTCTGGAGCGGGAGAACCTTCAGCCTGCTCGCCTCATGATACAAGAGCTCTTTCTCGAGCACGTGATGATGCACGCGCCCGGGTACAAGAATCTGCTGGCCTGGACGGCGGTTCCCATAATGCCCACGCCCGCCGCGGTGGGATCGATCATGCAGCTGATCGCCAAGATCGAGAAGATAGACGTTGTCGGGGTGGACATCGGCGGGGCGACCACCGACGTGTTCTCGGTCTTCGGCGACGTCTTCAACCGCACGGTGAGCGCCAACCTGGGCATGAGCTACTCCATCTCCAACGTCCTGGCCGAGGCCACGGTTCCCAACATAGTGAGATGGGTGCCCTTCGATGTTGAGGAGGACGATCTCAGGAACCGGATAAAGAACAAGATGATCCGGCCGACCACGATCCCGCAGACCCTGGAGGAGCTGATGGTGGAGCAGGCGATCTCCAGGGAGGCCCTGAGGCTGGCCTTCGATCAGCACAAGCTGCTGGCTGTGGGTCTCAAGGGCGTGCAGCAGGAGCGGACGATTTCGGACACTTTCGAGCAGGCGGAGAGCGGCGCCACCCTGGTGGACATGATGGGGCTCGACATCCTGGTGGGCTCGGGCGGCGTGTTGTCTCACGCCCCGAGGCGGGTCCAGGCAGCCTTCATGCTTGTGGACGGTTTCAGACCGGAGGGCGTGACCCAGCTGGCGGTGGACTCAATCTTCATGATGCCGCAGCTGGGAGTGCTCGCCGAGGTTCAACCCAAGGCCGCCCTGGAGGTCTTTCACAAGGATTGCCTGATCAGGCTGGGCACGTGCATCGCTCCGGTGGGCATCGCCAAGGAAGGCAGCCCCTGCGTGACCGTCCGGGTGGAGAGTGCGGGTGGCGCCGGCGAGGAGAGATCCCTGAAGTTCGGCGAGATGGCCCTGCTGCCTCTCGGCGTTGACGAGAAGGCCAGGGTCACCATAAGACCTGCGCGCGGGTTCGACGTGGGGGCGGGCAAGGGTAAGGACATTCAGACCGACGTCAACGGCGGAGTGGTCGGTCTCATTATCGACGCCAGGGGAAGGCCGCTGGCGCTGCCGGCTGCCAGGGACGAGCGGGTGCGCAAACTCACGGAATGGAACCAGGCGCTCGGGGTCTATCCTGAGTGGCAGAGAAGTTGACGGAGGTATGACAATTGGCTCATGCATATTCGCCGGGACTCAGGGTCTCGAAGCAGACTGAGGTCAGAAAAGAGCGGCGACTCCCGCTGCACGGCCAGGTCCTGGTAAAGGTCGGAGACCGGGTCAAGGCGGAAGCTGTTGTCGCCAAGACCGAGCTGCCCGGCAACGTTCAGACCATAAACGTGGCCAACAAGCTCAGCCTGCTGCCCGAGGACATCCACGGCCACATGCTGTTCAAGGTGGGCGAGTGGGTGGAAGAGGGCCAGATCATAGCTCAGAGCAAGAGCTTCTTCGGCCTGTTCAAGTCGCACTGCAAGATGCCGGTCGCGGGGACCATCGAGTCGGTCTCGAACATAACCGGGCAGGTGATAGTCAGAGAGAAGGCCATCCCCGTCGAGGTCCACGCGTACCTGGACGGCGACATAGTGGAGATCTACGAGGGCGAAGGGGTGATGGTCAGGACCAACGCGACTTACGTCCAGGGGATATTCGGCGTCGGCGGCGAAGCGGTGGGGATCCTTGACGTGGTCGCCGAACGGCCGGACGAGGTGCTGAGCCCGGACAAGATCGGCCCTTCCCACAGGGACAAGATCCTGGTGGGCGGATCGCTGGTGACCATAGACACCGTCAATCGCGCGCGCGAGCTGGGAGTGAAGGCCCTGATAGCCGGCGGAATCGGCGACGCCGATCTGCGGACTATACTGGGCTACGACCTCGGAGTGGCGATCACCGGCTCGGAGGACATCGGCGTGACCGTAGTTGTGACCGAGGGCTTCGGCAAGATGACCATGGCGCGGCGGACCTTCGACCTGCTGGTATCGCGCAAGGGCATGAAGACATCGGTCAGCGGGGCGACCCAGATCAGAGCGGGCGTGATAAGGCCCGAGGTGGTGATCCCTCTGGCCGGGGCGGCGTCCTCCAGGAACGACAGGCCCGCGGGGGACACGCTCTCAACCGGTCTGGTCGTGGGCAGCTCGATAAGGACGATAAGGGAGCCGTATTTCGGCAAGATTGGCAGGGTCACCAACCTGCCTCCCGAGCTTCAGAAACTGGAGACCGAAGCCATGGTGCGGGTCCTGAGTGTGGAGTTCGAGGACGGCAAGACCGCGATCGTCCCCCGGGCGAACGTGGAGCTCATAGAAGAGTAGGTGATGCGCCTGGCGTCAAGGCAGGCACAGATGGCTGGACGAGACGGGTTGCGACGCTTCGGGCCGCGCGTCACGCTGGTTGTTCCCCTTCTTGGTTTGCTGCTCGCCTGGTTTGTCGCTGCCTCGACCACCGCCCGGGCCGCCGGCGCGCTGCGGATCGAGGACGTAGCGGACGACGACGGCACGGCCCTGAGGCTGGTGTGGTCGGGCGAGGCGGTCTCAGCCGACACGCTGGTGATCCTGAGAGGCGCGCCGCCGGATACCTCCTGGCAGCAGGTCGCAGTGGTCCCGGCCGCGATCGGCGAGTATACCGACTCGGGCCTCAGGCGCGGCCGGACATACCAATATCGGATAGCGGGCAGCACCGGTCTCGACCTTGGGTCGGACCGTGCGGTGCCTCGGGCCGCACTGATCCACCGGGGACGCCTCAATCAGCTGGTGATCCTGGCGGTCTTCGTGGTCTTCGTCCTGGTATACATCAGGCTGGCGGGGTCGGGCAGGAAGTTCTTTGTCCGAAGGATAGCCGGCCTGACCGCGATTGAAGAGGCGATCGGACGGGCCACCGAGATGGGCAAGCCCGTGCTCTACGTGCCCGGCATAGACGACATGGACAACATCCAGACCATCGCCAGCATGGCGATCTTGAAGGACGTCGCGCGGCTGGCGGGCACCTACGAGACGCCCATAATAGTCCCGGTGTGCCGGCCGTTCGTCGTACCGGTGGCCGAGGAAGCGGTCAAACAGGGCTTCCTCAACGCCGGCCGGCCGGAGCTCTACAACCCCAACAACGTCAGGTACCTCTCGGACGAGCAGTTTGCCTTCACAGCCGGCATCAACGGGATAATGCTCAGGGAGGGCACGGCCGCCCACCTCTATATGGGATCCTTCTTCGCGGAATCCCTGATCCTGGCGGAAACCGGCTTCTCCACCGGTGCGATACAGGTGGCCGGCACGGCCAACGTTCATCAGCTGCCCTTCTTCGTGGCGGCCTGCGACTACACTCTGATAGGCGAGGAGCTCTACGCGGCCAGCGCCTATCTGTCCCACGAGCCCAAGCTGCTGGGAACCCTGAAGGCCAGCGACCTGGCCAAGCTGGTGATCCTGGTGCTGTTGATTGTGGGCTTCATAACTCAGACCGCGAACCTCACCGGCTTCGCGGAGTGGTTCACGGCGAGGTGACCCTGTGAGAACCGACGTCCCGGTGGCCATTGCCTTCATCGCCGGCATGCTGATGATAGTCTCGCTCTTCGTCCCGCATCCGGTGATAGCGCAGCCGGCCTCGGTGGTCCGCAGCTGGGCGATCATCATAACCGCCTTCGCCTACGTCCTGGGGGTGGCCAACATAGCCAGGATAAGCATCGGCACGGTGTCCAAGAGAGCCAAGGATTGGCCCTACAAGGCGGCGCTCCTGGGCGCGCTGGTGGTGATGCTGTTCATGGGCATCGGCCTGGGGGTTGCGAGCGGCGGGCCCTTTGACTGGGCCTACCTCAATGTCTACCTGCCGATGCAGGCGACCATGTTTTCCCTGCTGGCCTTCTTCATAGCCTCCGCGGCCTATCGCGCCTTCAGGGCGAGGACCGTGGATGCGACGCTGCTCCTGGTGACCGCGGCCATAGTGATGCTGGGCCGTGTGCCGGTGGGCGAGCATCTCTGGGCCGGGTTCCCCGACCTCACCGAGTGGATTATGGAGGTGCCCAACATGGCCGCCAAGCGGGGCATCATGATTGGCGCGGCCCTGGGCGGCATATCCACCGGGCTGAAGATGGTTCTCGGGCTGGAACGATCCTATCTGGGTGGAGGATAATGGCTGAGACCGAAAAGCGCGGAGTCCTGCAGAGGCTGCTGGGGATAGACCGCCGCATTCTGTTCATCATCATCGCGGCATGCGTGGTGGTGCCGCTCTTGACGCGGGCCAAGACCACGATTTCGGTCACACCGCCGGTCAGAGGTCTCTACGAGGCCGTGGATCAGCTGGAGCCCGGCTCCTACGTGTGGCTGGCGGCGGACTACGACCCCGGGTCAATGCCGGAGCTCTACCCCATGAACATCGCGCTGGTGGATCACCTGATGCGGCGCGACGTGAAGATCATATCGGCGTCGCTGTGGTCCCCGGGAGCGCCGCTGTCGCAGCGCATACTGGACCTGGTGGCCCCGAAGTACGGCAAGACCTACGGCGTCGACTACGTCAATCTGGGGTTCAAGGAGGGGCGTGAGGCGGTGATGCTGTCGGCCGCCGAGAACATACGGGGGACCTTCCCCCAGGACTTCTTCGGCACCCGCTGGGACCAGATCCCCATGCTTGAGGGAATAAGGAACCTCGGCGACGTGAAGATGATCGTGGCGGTCTCCGCGGGATACCCCGGCCTCAAGGAGTGGATCCAGCAGGTGGGGACGCGCTTCGGCATCACCATAGGCGGTGGCGTGACCGCCGTTACCGCCCCGGAGATGTACCCCTACATCCAGTCGGGACAGATTGTGGGGCTGCTGGCCGGCATGAAGGGCGCGGCCGAGTACGAGCAGCTGGTGGCAAGACCGGGCCTGGGCATAGCCGGCATGGTCGCCCAGTCCAGCGTTCACGTGATGGTAGTGGCCTTCATTGTCTTCGCCAACGTGGTCTTCCTTGTGGAGAAGCGCAGGAGATGAGATTCGCTCTTCCGGTGGCGAGCCTGGTTGTGGTGGCGGTCGCGGCGCTGGCCGTGGCCGCCGGGCACGTTTCCTGGGGGACCATGGGCACCTGGATGGCGGCTCTCTTCACCCTCGCGATCTTCAGCTTCCTCTACAAGGACAACCCGGTCTACAAGCTGGCCGAGCACCTGTTCATAGGCATCTCGGCCGGCTACTACGTGTCCCTGGAGTACTGGAACGTGGTGAGGCCCAACCTCCTGAATCCGCTGGCCGAGGGAATCCGCGAGGCGGCCTGGAGCACGGTCGGCTCGATAGGGAGCCTGTCGGTGAAGCTGCCTTACTTCCCCGGGATGCTGCTGCTGGTGCCGCTTGCGCTGGGGCTCTTGCTCTTCACCCGGTTCTCGTCGCGGATAACCTGGCTGAGCCGCTGGTCGATCGCGGCCATGGTTGGCTCCTACGCGGGCCTTGCGATGATTGGGGCTCTGCAGGGAGACCTGGTGGCCCAGATCAAAGCCAACATGATTCCTCTGGTGGCTCCCGGTAGCGTGGCGCGGCTTGCGGCCGGCGGCACGGCCGACCAAGTGGTCTTCGCCTTGCTGGGCCTGATGGCCAACCCGCTGATCATATTCGGCCTGATAGCGACCCTGGTGTACTTCTTCTTC
Source organism: bacterium (assembly GCA_049288275.1). Taxonomy (GTDB): domain Bacteria; phylum Arandabacterota; class Arandabacteria; order Arandabacterales; family Arandabacteraceae; genus JBAQHK01. The sequence continues at coordinate 10,799 of JBAQHK010000241.1, forward strand.
TCCCGCGAGCACAAGGGCAGCCTGGGCGTTGTCTCCAAGATAGGCGTTTGGTTCCTGATGGTTTCCTTCGGCGCGTCGTTCGGTTACACGGTGATGAGCAGGGTCTCCCTGCTGATAGGCAGAATGCACTTCCTCCTGAGCGATTGGCTGCACGTCATACCCTGAAGCCCCGATGATACCAGTGGCAGAACTTGTGGTGATCGGCCTTGAGTCCCGCAGCGGACTCGACAACATGCGTCTTGACCTCGACCTCCTGGCGTCCTGCGAGCGCGAACCCCACCGGGCGTACGTCAGGTTCTATACGTGGCGGCCGCCCGCTCTCTCGCTGGGTCGCTTCGAGTCGGCCGATGTCGTGGACAGTTCCAGGGCCGGCTCGCGCGGGATCGACATCGTGCGCCGCCCCACGGGGGGCAGGGTTGTGCTGCACCTGGAGGATCTCACCTACACCGTGGTGATGCCGCGACGGGACAGCGACAGCGTCGCCGCCACATACAACTGGGTGTCCGGGTGCCTGGTGGAAGGCCTCCGGGCGCTGGGGGCCAGGGTTGAGACATCCCGGGGCAGCGCAGCCAGGCTCGCCAGGGCCAAGCCGTGCTTCCTTTCCGCGTCCCGGAACGAGATAGTCTCCTCGGGCAGGAAGCTGGTGGGCAGCGCCCAGCGAGTGGGCCGGAGGGCCTTGTTGCAGCACGGCAGCATCCCCGTCGGCAGGGGATATCTCCAGGTGATCGAGTACATGGCCTGCGGCGAGGAGGAGAGGGCCGGGCTGCGGCGCGAGATGCTCGCGGGCACCACGTGTCTCGGGGATGTCCTCGGCGCCGAAGTGGATGCGAGGGCGATTGAGGCCGCTCTGGGAGCCGCGTTTGCCAGGGCATTCGAAGCGGCGGGCGCGGTCCGGTTAATCGCAAGCTGCGACGGAAGTTAAGCGGACAAATCCACTTGACACTCCGCCGTGGAGTTATGTATAGTAACATGCGGTTGGAAGCGCACACTCACTAGTACTAAAAGGGCAGTAAGGAGGTCCTGACGATGCCTCGCTTGCTACGGCTTGGTGTTTTGTCCTCGCTTGTGGTTCTGCTTGCTTCGACCTTGGTTGTCGCTGCGGATACCGGGAAGATAACCGGAACGGTGACCGACGCCAAGGACGGTAAACCCCTGGCCTTCGGCAGCGTGCTGGTCATGGGGACGGGCTTGGGAGGTTTCGTTGACGAGAACGGCAAGTACACCGTCCAGAGTGTTCCGCCCGGCACCTACACGGTCAAGGCCACGATGATGGGTTACACTGCCGAGAGCAAGGAGAACGTGGAGGTCAAGGCCAATCAGGTGGCCGAGGTCAACTTCCAGCTGAAGACCACGGTGGTTATGGAAGTGGAGGAGGTTGTGGTTCAGGCGGAGCGTCCGGCGGTGGACACTCAGAAGACCCAGACCGCCAGAACCGTGACCCCGGAGGACGTTCAGGTCAGAGCGATCAACACCGTGCAGGAGGCCATTGCGGCGCAGGCCGGTGTGGTCCTGGAAGAGGGCCAGTTGCACGTCAGGGGAGGCAGGGCGGGGGAGACCAAGTTCTTCGTCGACGGGCTCCAGATCAGCGATCCCTTTGTCGGGGGCAACACCGTCGGGGTCAGCCTGGCCTCGCTTTCCGAGTTTGAGGTGCTCTCCGGCGGGTTCGAGGCGGAGTACGGCAACGTCCAGTCCGGTGTGGTGAACATCAAGACCAAGGAGGGCGGGACAAGGTACTCGGGCGTGGTGAAGTACATGACCGACGATTTCGGGGCGCCCGACAAGACCTACTTCAACAGCGACAACCTTGCGGTTGGGTTCGGGGGGCCTCTGGTGACCTCGGACCTGCGGTTCTTCGCGTCGGGAGAAGCCAATTTCAGCGATACCCATCTCAGGACTGCGGAGCCCCGGCAGCAGAAGAAGCTGGACCTGGGGCCGCTCAATCTGCTGACCTTCGGGCTGTTTGACATCAAGTTCAGGGAGCGGATGAACAACGCATACTCCACTCAGACCAAGGTGACCTACAAGTTCTCGGAGCTGAAGAAGCTCTCCGCGGAACTGCTCGCATCGGGCGAGTACTACGACGCGTATCAGCACGGTTTCAGTCGCGTGGGTTACTGGTCGGAATCGCGGAAGCACTGGTGGTTCGAGCCGCTGGATGATACGTACACCCTCTATGTCGGGCCTTCCCACATGCCGGACTACGCCAACACCAGCGGCCAGACCAAGCTGGTGTGGAATCACACCCTGAGCTCGTCGTCCTTCTACACCATGAGGATCGGCCGCTACACCACGCTTCACACCGAGGACGTGCTGGACAAGCAGCCTTTCGAGTACGAAGCCTTCAGCACCAACGAGGACATCGATCCGGACAACAGGTACTACATCGTTCAGGGCGACTATCCGCATTGGCAGCGATACAACACCGTGATGTGGACCGCGAAGGGCGACATGGTTGTGCAGCGCTCGACCACGCACCAGTTCAAGTTAGGTCTCGAGTCCAACTTCTACCGGCTGGAGATGAAGGACCTCACCTATCCTTCGCTTGACAACCCGCTGGGAGTGTTCAACGACATTTACAAGTACCACACTTGGGGCCTGTCGGCCTTCGCTCAGGACCGGGTGAAGTTCGAGGGCATGAACCTCAGCCTGGGTGTCAGGCTGGACCTTTTCGATCCCGGTGAGGACGCGGTGGGCGCCTACAACTGGTTCCTGGGCGGCATCGGGTCCTCGGTCACCGAGAACAGCGTTATGGACCGAGCCAAGTGGCAGTTGAGCCCGAGGTTCGGCGTTTCCTACCCGATCTCGGAGCGCAACGCCCTCTACTTCAACTACGGCCGTTTCTACATGGTCCCCAGGCTTGAGGTGCTGATGTCATCGATCGGCGACATCACCTCGTCCACCGGACCTTACGGCAACCCGACGATCGATGCCGAGACCACCATCATGTACGAGGTCGGACTTCAGCACCAGTTCTCCACCTCGCTGGTGGGCGACTTCGCGATGTTCTACAAGGACATCTTCGGTCTCACCGGCACCGAGCTCCAGTCGGCGACCGACGACTCGCGTTGGCGCACCGAGGTGTCCGCGACCGGCGACCCGGTGGTCTATGTCAACCTGGATTACGGCTCGGTCAAGGGGGTTGAGCTCAAGCTGACCAAACGTTTCAGCCATCGCTTCTCCGGCGGCGTGACCTACACCTACTCCAAGGCCACCGGCTCGAGCTCGAGTGAGCTGCAGGGCAACACCGCGGCTACCGGCGGATTGGACCGGGCGCCCATCACTGAGTTGCCGCTTGACTGGGACAGAAACCACGTTATTTCGGCAAACCTCTACATCAGCGAGCCCGGCTTGTGGGGATGCAACGTGGACTGGAGTTACTCTTCCGGAGCGCCCTACACCCCGGTTCAGCCCAGGGAGAGATACCAGAGGGCGTCTCTGATCAATTCCGAGCGGCTGCCTTCCAGGAGCACCATCAACCTCAAGGCGGACAAGCGGTACAGGATTGCCGGCCAGGAGATCTCGCTCTTCCTGGAGGGTGAGAACATACTTGACACCAGGAACATTGCCAGATTGGGGCCGACCAACTGGCCCGTCGGCGGGGGCAACTACGTGGCCTACTACACAGTTGAGGGCGGACTGGGAGGCGCTTACGACAGCGACGAGCTGCTCGGACTGCCCAGTGTGAACTACGTGGCCTTGAACGACCCGAGGGTATACTCGACGCCCAGGAGTTTCAGCGTCGGCATTTCCTTTGACTGGTAGAGTCTTGGGGGGGAACGTAATGAAAGTTAAGGAATCGTTGAGTCGCCCGCGGGGGGTCAGAATCGTGCTTCTCTGGATCCTCGCGGGGCTGCTGCTCTCATCAACCGCGCTGGCTTACCTGGAGGGAGCCCGGTCCTCGGAGGATCCCTCGTCCGTGAACGGCATTGTGAGATTCAGAGGGGTCTATCACAACGTCAACAAGCTGCTGCTTCACTCCTCCAACATGGGCTTCTTCGGCGACTGGAACTCCGACCAGAACGCTCCTTCCGGAGAGTGGCCGGCCGGCAGCGGCGTGGAATGGCTCTTCGCCGCAGGCCTGTGGGTCGGTGGCGTGCTGCTGGATGAGGCTCGGAGGCCCGATACCCTGGTCACCGCGGCCGTGTATCAGTTGGAGTTCTATCCCAAGGCCGATCTCAGAGACATCGTCTACATCGCTTCGGAAGGGATGTCGGGGGGAGGCAGGGTGCAGGACGATGACAACGACGGGCGGCTGGACGAGGACGCGCTGGACGGCTACGACAACGACTTGGACGGCGCGGTGGACGAGGACTTCGCCGCCATATCGCAGCAGATGTTCACTTCGGTGTTCTACGACACGTCGATGTCCATGAACAGGTCCCGGACCGAGGACTTTCACGGGCCGCTGGGCCTCGAGGTCAGGCAGGAGAGCTACGCCTGGACCAGCCAGGCCCTGGAGAACTTCATAGGCGTGGAGTACAAGGTCACCAACATCAACGACTCCACGATATACAACGCCTACGTGGCTTTCATGGTGGACTCGGACATCGGAAACGCCAGGGTGTATCCGCAGGCATACTCCGACGACATGGCGTCCTACGTTGACACCATTCTGGTTCGCACCGAAGTCAACGCTGCGGGCGCGGAAGAGAACGTTAACTATCACGTGACCATGGGTTACATGTGGGATTTTCCCGGCGGCCAGGACGGCAACGTGCGCGGATACTTCGGTGTGATGTTCATGGGGCACACCACTGACCAGAGCGGCAGGCTTGCCCCTTCGGAAGTCGGCATCCACATGTTCAAGCAGTGGTCCAGCGGTGAGGAGGACCCCGAGAACGACCGGGAACGGTACCGCTATATGCGGGGCAATTCAGATACCGAGAAGACCATCGATCCCAACACCCTCAGGGCGGCCGATTACCGGTTCCTGGTGTCGGCCGGCCGATTCGCCGCGATCCCGCCTGACAGCACCCTGATATTCCAGGTGGCCTTCGTGGCCGGCGCGACCTTCGATGACTTTCTTGAGAACGCCGCGAATGCCCAGAAGGTGTACAACGGCGGGTCGATAATGGGGCCGGGCGGGGTAGCGATCGACGTGCATTGGCTGGGGTCAAGCCCGCCTCCGCCGCCAAGACAGCGGCTGATTGCCGGGGACAACCGGGTGATGATCGAATGGGATGATTACTCCGAGACCACACCCGATCCTCTTCAGCGCGTCTACGACTTCGCCGGGTATCGCATCTGGAAGGCCGTGGGGTGGAGGCACGAGAGCGCGGTGCCCGCGGCCGAGCAGTGGCGCCTGATAGAGCACTACTCCAAGCAGGACCTGCCGCAGGTGGACACCGGGCTCATCGGGGTGGGCAAGTACCGCTACGTGGACGGCGACGTCCACAACGGTCTGCCGTACTGGTACGCGGTGACCGCTTTTGACGACGGCAGCGCCGAGAAGGTGGTCAATGCCAACACCGGCACCATGGATTCCATACCCAGGTACGGCAGCTACTCACAAGCGATGCAAGTGGTCTATCCCAGGGGCACGCCGGCTGTGGTCGACGGCAAGGTTCGCATAGTCCCCAACCCCTATCCTGGCATGAGCGAGTCGGTGCGGACGTCGGGCCGGGCGGTGGGGGACATGGTCGAGTACGAGGGCGATCCCTCGGGCAGAAGGGTGCGGTTCGTCAACCTGCCCAGGAGGGCGACCGTCCGCGTGTTCAGTCTGGCAGGCGATCTGGTCTGGTCGGGCTACTTCGAAGATCCATTGGACGCGATGGGAGAGCCGCCGGGCTGGAACCTGGTTTCGAGAAACAATCAGGAGATCGTCAGCGGCACATACATAGTTCACGTTCAGTCGCCGGTGGGTGAGGAAGTCACGAGACTAGTAGTGGTTAGGTGATTGGTGGTGCAGCTGGAAGGAGGACATCACTTGAGAAGGAGTATATTATTCTGCGTTGCTGTGGTGCTGATCCTGGCTGTTCCGTGCTGGTCCGCCCAGATATTTGAGAAGGTCGGGACCGTCGGGGCTCAGTTCCTCAAAGTGGGAGTCGGCGCCAGGGGAGTGGCGATGGGCGAAGCGTTTGTGGCGGTCGCCGACGACGCCTCCAGTACCTACTGGAATCCTGCCGGCATAGCCACGGTTCAGGGCAGCCAGGTCAGCCTGAACCACGCGACGTGGCCCGCGGAGTTGAGCCACGAGTTTGCTTCCTACGTCTTCTCCTACAAGTTCATTCCGGGCGTGATCGGAGTCAGCGCCACGGTGCTGCAGATGGATCCCATGCCCGAAACCACCGAGTACAAGCAGGAGGGCACCGGGTACCAGTTCGATGCCGGCAGCATGGCTTTCGGCCTCTCCTACGCGAGAATGCTGACCGACCGCTTCTCCTTCGGCATCACGGGAAAGTGGATTCACGAAGGCCTGGCGGACTACAGCGCCTCGGCCTGGGCTTTCGATCTGGGGACGCTCTATAACATAGGCTTCAGGGACATCAAGATAGGCATGTGTTTCCAGAACATGGGCGGCGGCTACGCCTTCAGGGACGGCGGCAAGGAGAGCCCGCTTCCGGCCACCTTCAAGGTCGGGAGTTCGATGCCCGTGCTGAAGACCACCGACCAGCGCCTTCTGGCGTCGGCCGAGTTCAATCATCCGCCGGACGGCGACGAGAGAGTCAACGTCGGCGGGGAGTACGTGTACCAGAGGTTCGCGCCGAAGTTCGAGCTGGCGGGACGCGCGGGCTACAGGTTCAACAGGGACGAGGAGGGGTTCACCGCCGGGTTCGGGGTGAAGTTCCCCTTCGTGCCCATCGGACTTGTGAGCAAGCCTTCGGTCTGGAGCGTGGACTACTGCTACTCGGACATGGGGCTCCTGGACGTATCGCACAAGATATCGCTAAGCGCTTCTTACTAGCTTGATGAAGAAGACCACAGCAACATTTGGGGCAGCTCTCGGCGGGCTGCCCCTGGTTTTTGGCATATTGGGTATCCTCGCGGCCTGTCCGGCCTGCTTTGCCTGGGACGTGGACGCGGGCACGCCTGCCCCCAGTGAGGGGGACATAGTCTTCTACGTGGACGTGGTGACCTTCTACGACGGGCCCGATCGGAATCTCGAGGAGATCTACTGCGTGGTGCCCAACGAACAGATCAAGTTCGTTGAGAGCGGGGGCCTCCTGCGGGGCCGGCTCAAGTACAGCGTGTCCGTTACGGACTCCGCGGGCAGGCTGATCGAGTCCACCGACAAGAACGTGGATGTTGGCGCGGCCACCTCCGAGCACGCCTCGAGCAGAAACGTTGTCCAGGTGCTTCAGTCCAAGGTCATTGTGCCGCCGGGCAAGTACAGCGTCAGGGTGGCCCTGGAGGATCCCAACGCCCGCAAGAAGACCATTCTGTCCTACTTCCTGAGGCGGTACAAGACCGGCGTGGCTGACCTCTTCGTGGACTCCAAGCGGTTCGGGGAGGGAGGTCTGGCGATCAGCGACATCGAGTTCGCGCGCAGCGTCAGACGGACCTCCGACGGCAGCTTTGAGAAGTCCGGCTACGAGATCATCCCCAACGCCCAGCGGCAATTCGGCAGGCTGCTGCCGGAGATGGCGGTCTTCTTCGAGGTCTACGACCTGAGGGCGGCCGCACAGCCCGACAGCCTCACAGCAACCTACTCGATACTGACCAAGGAAGGCAACGCGGTCTTCAGCAACCGGATGCCCCTGGCGGTTCGCGGGCCGAAGTTCGCCGCCACTGCGCTTTTCGATCTGTCCTCGCTGGCGGGCGGAGGCTACGCGCTTGATCTCACCCTGGAGGACCGGTCCGGCGCGGTGCTGGCCAGCTCCAGCCGCCGCTTCGACGTTGTCTGGTCGCTTCTGTCCTGGGGCAAGTACGAGAACGAGAAGATAGGCGACCTCGCGTTCGTTCTGACCGAGAGCGAGATGAGGGAGTTCAGGCAGCTGTCCCCCGGCGAGCAGGAGAAGTTTTTGATCAGCTTCTGGAAGAAGATCGATCCCACGCCCGCCACGGTGGACAACGAGGCCCTGGACGAGCACTATCGCAGGGTGGATTACGCGGACGAGCACTACGGCACGGCCACGGTTAGGGGGGCTCTGACCGACCGGGGTAGGATCTACATCAAGTACGGTCCGCCCGACGACATCCAGAGCTTCTACTCGGACTACGAGTTCATCAGGGACAAGCGGGACATGGAAGGGGCGAGCAATCCGGTGCCGACTGATCCCTTCGCCCGGGTCGGCATCAAGACCGGCACCACCGGCGGCGAAGCCGGCGGCTCCGGAGCCGACGAGTATTCGGATCAGCGCGGCGGTACCACCGTCCACGGCAAGCCTTACGAGACCTGGTCCTACGACGGACCGGGAGATCCGGTCAGACGACTCAGCGAGCGGATCTCGTCGTCGGCCGCGATGAGTTTCATGTTCGTGGATGAGCGCGGCGTCGGCGACTTCAGGATGATCTACAGCAGCGAGAAGCAGGAATACTAGGAAGCTGTTGACAAAGCCCGTCCCCGATGGTAACGTTCGTGCCGCCGTTCAAACAGCCGACCCCTCCCCCAGATTGTAGCCGCGCTCGGCACGGCACCGGGCTGCGGGGCATCAGCTGGCGCTCGCGCCCTCCGGTTCAGGGAGCCCGCCGAGCGGAACGAAAGGTGGCCGAGTCGTTGCCTGGACTGAAGCGAAGCCCCGAGGACAGACCGCCTCTTTCTCTTGGTGACCTCGCCCTGCTGGTCGTAGTATTCTTGCTCGCATGCGCCACCTTCGCGGCGGAGGAGGGCCTTGTGCGGGATCTGCGGGCCGGAAGTCGCCGGTTCGGGAGCGGCGGCAGCCCGGAGGTGGTCAGGGTGGTGAGCTCCGCTCGCGGTGGTTTCGAGGTCAATGGGAGGCAGGCGGACCTGGCGTCGGTGGGATCGGCGATCCGGTCGGCTCTGGCGGCAGGCGGGGAGCCCCTGGTGGTGGTGGAGGCGGAGCCGGGCTCCGACGGCGATCTGGTGCTGGCTGTGCTTGACGAGATAAGGAGCACCGGGGCATCGAGGATCAAACTGATGAACCGGTTGCCGTAGATGCGCGGAACGGTTGGCCCGCGGAATCGCGGGGCCAAGGAGGCCCAGGATGAGAGGTCTGAGGAACGTCTGGCTGGTGTTCACCAGCCCCGGTGCTGTGGCGAGGGACGTCGCCGATAGACCGGATTGGAAGACACCGCTTGCGGTGCTGATCTTGGCCAGCGTGGTCTTCACCCTCGCAATGTACTCGTATCAGATGGAATATCAGCGCGAGGTGCTGGAGAGGTGGCAGAAGGAGACCGGGACCCAGATCGACATAGACTCGGCGGTCAAACCCTCCACCGGCAGGCAGGTTGGGAGCGCGGTCGGCGGCGCCCTGGCGGTGGCGCTCTTCACCCTTGTGGGGGCGGCCGTTCTCAACGGGGTGGCGATGCTCGCCGGTGGCGTGGCGGGCTTCAGGAAGATGTTCGCCTTCTTCGCCTACGCCCTTGTGATCGCGTCGGCGGGCAACCTGCTGAAGATCCCCCTGGCGATCGCCAAGAAGAGCGTGGACGTGAGGATGAGCCTCGCGGCCTTCGCTCCGGGGCTGCGCCTGGAGTCGCCGACGGCGATTCTGCTTAATTCCACAGACGTTTTCGTGGTGTGGTCCTTGGTGGCCACGGTGATAGGTTTCGCTGCGCTTACCCAATTGAGCACAAAGAAGTCCGCTGTCATAGTGGTGGTTATGTACGCGGCGTTCGTGCTTCTGGAGGTCGGCGCCACTGCGTTGGGCGCCAGGGCAATGAGATAGACTACGGGGAGGACCTCGACGATGAGAGACAGGGTTGCCTTTGCGGTTGTCGCGCTGGTCGGACTGACTCTGTGCCTGCCCGGGCCGGGCCTGGGCGCCGGCACGGACGAGCCACTGCGCCTGGACATCGACAAGTGCGTCGGCATGGCCATCGAGGCCAACGTGTCGGTCCGCCAGGCGGCCTTCGACGTCAACCAGTCACGCTACTCGGTGCTGGGGTCGGCCTCGGGTCTGTTGCCGTGGTTAGGGTGGTCGTCCACCCACAGCCGGTCGGAGACCCCGAGCCTGGTCGGCGACAAGCTGGAGGCGAGCGTCAAGAGCTACAGCTCCAGCTTCTCGCTGAGAGAGACCGCCTCGGCGGGGACCTTCTTCGGGCTGTTGGAGTCCGTTGCCTACAAGCGCGCCAGCGAGCAAGGCCTGAGGGCCGCCAAGCACCAGGCCGCCTACCTGGCCAAGCAGAAGTACCTTGAGGTGCTGAAGACCGAGCGCCTGCTG
>JBAQHK010000242.1:0-32163 GCA_049288275.1 bacterium
GTCTCAACCACCGGGACGTGCCTGGTAAGCACGTTGCTCGCGGACATGCGCCAGGCGCCCAGCGCGAGGAAGATGGTCAGGACCACAGGAAACTCCTCGGGCAGCATGGCCATCGCAAGGGTTATGCCCGCCAGGAAGCCGTGAAGCCAATCGGCGCGAGTGAGCCCGTAGACCACGACCACTACCAGGCACAGCGTGAGGCCCAGCAGCGCCAGGTCGCGCACCAGCCGCCCGGTTTCCCGCTGCAGCGGGGTGGCCTCCTGGGCGATCGCCGTGAGCGACTTGCCGATCTTGCCGACTTCGGTCGCCTGGCCGGTGGCCCGCACCTGGGCGAATCCGTAGCCTTGCACCACCAGGGTGCTGGAATAGAGGCAGGGCTGATCCTCACCGCCGGGCCTCGCCATTTCGCTGTCGGTCTTGCCCATGGCCTTTCGCACCGGAACCGACTCGCCGGTCAAGAGCGATTCGTCAACCATCATGTTGCCCGAGACCAAGAGCACGGCATCCGCTGGGACACGGTCTCCCTCGTGAACCACAAGGAGGTCGCCCCGGGCGACATCGCGGCCGGCGATGCGCTTCTCGGCGCCGCCCCGGATCACCAGGGCCCGCGGGCTGGAGAGGTCGCGCAGGGCCTCGAGGGCGCGCTCGGTCTTGCGCTCCTGGTAGAGGGTGATCCCCATCACCACGAAGACGAAGCCTAGGAGCATAGCGGCCTCCTGCTTGTCCCCGAGGATGAGGTAGAGGGCCCCGGCCGCCACCAGCAGCAGGAACATGGGCTCGCGCACAACGCCGTAGGCTATGGAGAAGATGCTGCGGCTTCTGGAGGAAGGCAGCTCGTTAGGCCCGTCCTCGGCTATCCGCCTGGCAGCCTCGGCCTCGGACAGGCTTGGAAGGTCGCCTATATTGAAATCTCTGCTGGTCTTGAGCTTTGCGGGATTCAAGGCCCAACTCCCCCCGCGGCGGCCCCGTGGCGGCTGCGCTGCCAGCCGATCGCCGCATATCTTGGAGATGATAACCTACCCGCCGGGCTTAGTCAAAGCGCCTGACAGCACCCCAGCTGGGGCACAAGGCGGAAGGAGCAAAGGCACGGAATGGACTTGACCTCTCCCACTCCGCGTGGTATACGTCGGCCGATTCTGGCGAACTCCCCAGCATTATCCGATCGAGGATGAGCAGAAGCTGCGTCCGCCTTGGCTGTCTGTGTACCACAGTACGGTCGGCGGATCGAACAAGGCAGGTGTGACGGGCGGTGCCTACAACCGCGGAAAGGGGTGAAGCCACCATGACCACCAAGGTGCTGATCGCAGCCTTGTTGCTCGTAGCCATCGTGATGCCGGCTTACGCCGTGCCCAAGAGTCAGACAGGCGGGGGTCCGAAGGTCGGCCTTACGGTATCCAAGTGGTCCGGAGATGACGTGGATGAATTCGGGGACCTCCTTGCCTGGGGGATGAATCAGCAATCAGGCTTCGAGGGATGGCACTTCTCATCCAAGTACCGATATGGCCTCTCCATCGGAGGATTCATCCGCCACGACGTCAGCCCGCGTTTCTCCATCCAGCCCGAGTTCCTGTACTCGTTCAAGGGCCACAAGTTCGACGGCGGTGGCTACTACGAAGGCTACCCGGTCGACATGACCATGACCTACAAGACCAACTACCTGGAGATTCCGGTGCTGGGCATACTGTCGACCGCCGACGCGAGGCGCAATGGCCTGGACCTGCTGCTCGGGCCGTACCTCGCGGTCAAGGTGAGCTCGAAGCTCAGCGTCAAGGCGGAGGTCCTCGGGCAGTCCGAGGAGGAATCTACCGATCTTGACTACATCAAGAGCTTCGATCTTGGGCTGATCGTTGGCGCAGGTTTCCATCTGGCCTCCGGTGTCATTGCGGACGCCAGATACGGACTGGGCTTGGTGACGGTGTTCGACCAGGAGGGTAGCCCCGAGGTCAAGAATCGGGGCTTCGTAGTCAGCGCGGGCTTCCGCTTCTGACCTGCACCCGGATTGATGCGGCAGACCGCTTGCCAGTATTCTGACGGCGGTCCAGGACTCGGCCCCTGCCGACTCTTGGGCCGCCGCCTCACCTTTCGCGCAGGGCGAGTGGTCCCGCATCGAATCGGCATTTGCGGGATTGACAGACGGCGCCCCGCCTGGTAGGGTTACCTGTCACGTCAGCCTCCGGGGTGCAAGTGAGGAATAAAAGATCCTGCTTGGGATCGCATCTGAAGTCATCCCTAGGGTCGATGGTCTTGGCCGCGCTCGTTCTAGCTGCAGCGTGGTCGCCTGCACTTTCCCAGGTCCCTCCAATGCCCGCAGAGTCGCCCCAGATCACAGGGCTTGCGGCCCACGATACCCCCAGCGATGCCGGCAACAGCATCTCCCTTGAGTGGACCGGCGCCGGCGCGGCCGCGAACGCGGGGTTAATGGTGCTCCGGGCGACCTCCCCCGAGGGACCCTACGAACTCGTGGGTGAGGCAACGGCCGCCGACCAGGCCTTCGATGACGCGACCGCCAAGGACGGCGCCAGCTACTACTACAGACTCGCGGCCGCCGGCGCCGACACCGTCTACACCCAGGCCGTGGGCCCGGTCGAGTCAAAGAGCAACTGGATCAACCGGGGCAGGATAAACGCCCTGGTGCTCACCACCCTGATGTTCACCCTGGTGGTCGCCTACATCAGGATCGCGCGAGGCGGCAAGCAGCTTTTCATAAGAAGGATCGCCGGCTTGAGCGCCATCGACGAGGCCGTCGGGCGCGCCACCGAAATGGGCAAGAAGATGCTGTACATTCCCGGCATCATGAGCATTAGCGAGATTCAGACCATCGCAAGCCTCTCGATCCTGACCTACGTCGCCAAGCGTGCGGCCATCTATGGGGCCACCCTCGAGGTCCCCAACACCGATCCCCTGACCTTCACCGCGGCCCGCGAAACCGTCAAGCAGGCCTACATGGAGGCCGGCAAGCCCGAGCAGTTCAAGGAGGACATGGTCACCTACATCACCTACGACCAGTTCGCCTACGCGGCGTCGGTCTCCGGCAAGATGGTGAGAGAGCGTCCGGCCACCAACTTCCTCATAGGCTCCTTCTTCGCGGAGTCTCTGATCTTCGCCGAGACCGGCCAGGGGATTGGCGCCATACAGATCGCGGGGACCGCCGACGTGGTGCAGTTGCCCTTCTTCGTCACTTCATGCGACTACACCCTGATGGGCGAGGAGCTTTACGCGGCCAGCGCCTACCTGTCGCACGAACCGGTGCTCCTGGGGAGCATAAAGGCTCAGGACATCGTGAAGGCCATTCTGCTAGCCGTGATAGGCGTGGGCATAGTGACCTACGCTTTCGGATGGGGCTTCGTGCGGGAAATGCTCAACGCCGTGTAGCCGCGCTCGCGCCGCCGGGAGAACCTACCAGCCGATCCCCGGTTTGGTCTCCATCTTCTTGGTCTCGAAATCTTCCGCCCACAGGACTTCGTTGGTCTCGATGTCGGTGAGCTTCATCGAGAGCCTGTAGTAGTTGATCGTGATTCTTCCCTCGGACTTGGTTATGCTTCCGAGTTCCCCGTAGAGGAAATAGTCGGCGCCCAGGGCCTTCCCGGCCGACTTGGCCTTGGCGGGATCGATCAGACCGCCCGCCGCTAGGTCGAACTCCGCGGACATGTCCCGTATGCGCGAACGGTCCACGAAGCGCAGGGACCCTGCCCGGAGAAGCTCTATCTGGAGCTTGTCCGATATCATGTCGGTGTCGATGTGCTCCGCGGTCTTGTTGCCGATCCTGAGCAGCGCCACTATTGCCGCCGGGGCATCTGCGCCCCTTATCGCAACAAGCCTGGCCTGAAGCGAGCTATACATCGACTGCGCCATCGCGCGCATGTCGGTGTCGCTGAAACTCGGGCCCAGTTGGGTGGGGTCTCCAGGCGAGACGTACACCGTCTTACTCGAGCAGCCCGCCGCAGCCGCAAGCAGACAAGAAAGCGCCAAGATCATCCATCTTCGGGCAAACGCTTCGCGCATGATCGTCACTCTCCTCCCTCCTGAGAACCGACAGTTGGACACCCTTGCATTGTGGGCCCGGCGCCGACCCTTGTCAAGGCGGTTCGCGGCGTCAAGACGGTTCACAGTGCGCCGGTCGGCCCACTGTGCTAACATCGCAGCCGTGCGAATCGTTTTCATCTTGCCGGGTTATCCCTGGCGGCCGGTCGGCGGTTTCAGGGTGGTCTATGAGTACGCCAACGGGCTCGTGGCGCGGGGCCACGACCTGGCGGTGGTCCACCCGCGCAACCTTCGCAACTGGTCGCCACCGCCCGCCCACGGGTCCGCCAGACTGCGTCGGCTGGCAGGGCGCGCCCGGAACGCTCTCTTCAGGCCCGGCGTGCGTTGGAACCCCATCGACAGCCGGGTGAGAATGCTCTACGTCGCCGACCCCGCGACCGAGCGCATCCCGGACGCCGACGCGGTGGTCGCCACCGCCTGGCAGACCGCCGAATACGTCGCCGGCTACCCCGCGAGCAAGGGCCGCAAGTTCTACCTCATTCAGCATTACGAGACCTGGAGCGGCCCGCGCGAGCGCGTGGACGCCACCTGGCGGGCGCCGATGAAGAAGATCGTGATCGCCAGGTGGCTCGCGGCCAAGGGACTCGAGCTGGGGGTGCCCGCCGAAGACATGGTTCACATCCCCAACGGCATCGACCACACCAGGTTCCGGCCGGTGCGCCCGCTGGACAGGAGGCCGTCCAGGGCGGCCATGCTGTGGAGTCCACTGGAATGGAAGGGCGCCGGACACGGTCTGAGAGCCATGGAACTGGCGAGGGCCGAAAGGCCGGGCCTCGAGGCAATCCTCTTCGGAACGGGCCCTACGCCTGGAGGCCTGCCTGCCTGGGCGCCCTACTTCCGCGATCCGCCCCAGCGGGACCTGGTGGAGCGCATCTACAACGGCAGCGGCATCTACCTCTGCCCCAGCCTCGCCGAAGGATGGGCGCTGCCGCCCGCAGAGGCGATGGCGTGCGGATGCGCGCTCGTGGCAAGCGACATAGGCGGGGTCCGCGACTACGCCGACGACGAGGTCACGGCCCTGCTCTCTCCCGCCGGCCAGCCGGAAGCCATGGCAGCCAACATCCTGCGCCTGACTGCGGATGACGGGTTGAGACGGCGGCTTGCAGAGGCCGGCCGGCAGAGGATCGCCGACTTCACCTGGCCGAAGAGCACCGATCTCCTGGAGGCCGAGCTCACAGCACTACGTTGACCCGAGCCCCGCAGGTTCCGCAGCAAGCCCCTCCGGTGGCGCCAGCGGCTCGGGCAAGCCCGGTCTTCCAGGATGAGAAGCCCGACCGCGCTATGAGCTCCGCGCCGCACGCCGGGCAATAGGTGTTCTCGAACCTCCCGGCCGGGAGATTGCCCGCGTAGACGTACTTGAGCCCGCTGGCAAGACCGATCTCGGCTGCCCGGATCACGCCCTCCGATGACGTCCAGCTGGAGCCGCGGTGCCTGTAGTCCGGATGATACCTGGAGACATGCCAGGGGATCTCCGGAGAAACGCCGGCTATAAACTCGGCGATCTGCCCCAGTTCCTCCGGGCGGTCGTTCTCCCCGGGTATCACCAGGGTGGTGATCTCAAGGAAGATGCCCTTCTCGTGCATCAACCGTATCGCCTCGAGCACCGGTGCGAGCCTGGCCCCGCAAAGCCTCTTGTAGAACTCGTCGCTGAACGACTTCAGGTCCACGTTCGCGGCGTCTATCACGCCCGCCATCTTCTCCACGGTCTCCGGGGTCTGGTAGCCGTTTGTGACGAAAACGTTCCGCAGACCCTCGCGAGCCGCCACAAGGGCGGTATCGTAGGCGAATTCGAAGAAGATCGTGGGCTCGGTGTAGGTGTAGGAGATGCTAGCGCACCCGGAGGACCCGGCCTCGGCCACCACCTGCTCGGGCGTCCAATCCTCACCCGGAATCCCGGCGCCGTCCCGGACAGCCTGGGAAATCTGCCAGTTCTGGCAGAAGTCACAGCGGAAGTTGCAGCCCGCCGTGGCTATGGAGTAGGACCGAGTCCCGGGAAGAAAGTTGTAGAGCGGCTTCTTCTCGATCGGGTCCACCGCCGAGGATATCAGCTTGCCGTAGACCAGCGACTGCAGCGCGCCCCCGGAGTTCAGGCGCACGTCGCACAGGCCTCGCTTGCCGTCCGAGATCTTGCAGCGGTGGGCGCAGAGCCGGCAAGCCACCACGCCGTCCCGAGCCTCCCACAGCATCGCCTGCTTCATGGTTACCATGGTAGCGCTTCCCGCCCCGCACGGCAATCGTGGGATTGACAATCCCCGGGCTGTTAGTAAGATACCGGTAGCATGAACCCGAGATCCCGGATCCTCGCGGCTGCCGGCCTGATTGCCGTGGTTCTGGTCGCCGGCCGCGCCACCCCCACCCACGCTGCAAGACGAGTCGGGCTCGAGGCCGGCCATCTTCACAGTTCCAGCGGATGGTACGGCTCCGGGCTGGTCTACGGCGCGACCATCATCGAGGGGACCGGCAACTTCGGCACCGGCCTCACCATGATGCGGGCCGCCACCTCCGAGGCATCAAGAACGGTCACCAAGACCGGCATCTTCAGGCACACCGACGACTACTCGGACTTTTGCGTGACCCTGCTGGGGACCTGGACGCGTGCCGACTCCACGCACAAGACCCTGTATTGGGCGGGGCTGGGCCCGCAAGTCCACATCATCTCCGCGACGCGGCAGCACACCGACGAAGGCTTCGCCGAGTCCGCCCGCGAGTCCCGCTTCGGCATAGGCCTGCTGGGCCGCTGCGAGCGCAAGATCGAGGCCTTCGGGAGCGTGGCCGTGGCATTGAGCGTGGCGTGCTCGTGGATGGAGTCCGGGATCGACACAAGCGCCGATCCCTATGCGCCCTTCGCGCCGCCCGCCGGCGCGGTGAGCTCGGTTGCGGTCACCGCGGGCCTATCGCTTCCCTTCTAGGTCGCGCCCCACGTGGCAGGCTAGCAATCCAGGTAGAGCTCTATCTCGTAGGGATGCGGATGCTGTCCCACCGGATAGACCTCCAGCCTGTACTTCATGTCGATCCAGGTCGAAATCAGATCCTCGGTGAAGACGTCTCCCGCCAGCAGAAAGTCGTGGTCCGCCCGCAGGGCCTCGAGCGCCTCGTGCAGGTCGAGGGGCATGCTCATAATGCCCTTGGCCGCAAGATCGGAGACCTTGAAGGCGTTCAAGTCGAAGGGGCCGAAGCCCTCCCGCTGGGGATCTATCTTGTGCCTGATGCCGTCCAGGCCCGCCATCAGCATCGCGGCGGTCGCCAGATAGGGGTTGGAGCTGCCGTCCGAGGGCCTGAACTCCACCCGGGCGTCCCGCTCGAGACCCATCCCCTTGGGGATGCGCACCGCGGCGCTTCGGTTGGCGATGGAATAGGTGAAGCAAACCGGGGCTTCAAACCCGGGAACAAGCCGCTTGTAAGAGTTGGTGCTCGGGCAGGTCAAGGCCAGGAGCGCCCTGCCGTGCTTCAAGAGGCCGCCGATGTAGTAGAGAGCCTCTCGGCTGAGGCTGCCGTATCCGCCCCTCTTGAAGAAGATGTTACGGCCTGCCTTCGCCAGGTGCTGATGGAAGTGCATGCCGTTTCCGGGCTGGCCAAAGATGGGCTTGGGTATGAAGGTGGCCACCAGGTTGTGCGCGGCGGCGAGATTCTTGATGAAGTACTTGGCCGTGATGATGTTGTCCGCCGTAGTCAAGAGCCCCGCAGGTCTGACTTCGATCTCGCACTGACCGGCCGAACCTCCCTCGTGGTGCGCGTACTTGACCTCTATGCCGGCCCGCCCGATCCTCTCGACCATCAGCGACCGCAGCCCCAGATGGCGATCCAACGGCGGCACGGCATGATAGCCCTTGCCGCTTATCCAAGGATAGGTCTTGCCGGCCCAGTCGGGCTCGATGCCCGCGGAGAGGGACTTGACGGTGTAGCCGGTAACAGCGGGCAACCCCAGGATCTTCACCTCGTCCAGCAGGTTGAACTCCAGCTCGGGCATGAAGTAGGCCCGGTCGGCGATTCCTGTCCGCATCAAGTACTTCTCGGCCTTGCTTGCCACCAGCCTGGGATCCCTCGCGAAGGGCTTCTTGGTGTCAGCCTCGACCACGTAGCAGATGAAGCTCGCCAGGGCGACCTCCGCCCCCGCGGGATCCTCGATGAAGTGGCTCGCCGGATCGGGGATCAGGCTCAGGTCGCCGCTTTCCAGCCTGGTGAACCCCGGCACACTCGAGCCGTCAAAGGCCACGCCCCGACTGAAGGTCTCCTCGTTGAAGTTCGAGACTGGAAGTACCACCTGGTGCCAGCGGCCGGGGAGGTCAACGAATTTGAGACTGACCTCCCTGACCCCGGACTTCTTGACCCAGGTCAAGGCTTTGCTGATCACGCCAGTCCGTCCTGCCATATCCCGCACCTCGCCTGTCTTGAGTTCCCTGCGCGTCTACAGGCCCAGGACCGAGACCATCGCGCGATTGAGATCGGTGTTGTCCTTGAACCCCGAGAAACGCTCCTCACCCGGCCCCCGGGCGATAACCGGAACCATGGTGCCCGTGTGGCTGCCCGACAACCACTTGACAAAGCCGAAGCCCTCAGCCGTGAGGTTCGCAGCGTCCTCGACCGGCGGATAGCCCTTCTCGGTCGCCGTAAGAGCGGGGGCGCCGGTGTCGTGGTCGGCCGTGACCACTATGGTCAGCGTCGAGTCGCTCGACTGGTAATCCATGGCATGACCCAGAGCGGCGTCGAAGGCCAAGAGCTCGCCGAGCGCCACGCCCAGGAGGTTGTCGTGCTCGGCGTGATCTATCCTGCCGCCTTCCACCACCAGCACAAACCCGTCGGGATCGGCGGTGAGCACCCTCAAGGCCGCCTTGAACATGTCCGACAGGGAAGGGGTCTCGAAGTCACGCCGGTCGCCCTCAAAGGGAATGTCCTGGGTCGCGAAGAGGCCCAGGATCTTCGTCCCCTCGGCGGCCCTCAGGCCTTCCTTGTCCCGAGCGACATCAAAGCCCCGGTCCCGTGCCTCCTCGGTGAGGTCCCTGCCGTCGCTACGCAGGCCCTGTCCTTCGGGCAACCCCGCCGGCAGGAAGTAGGCGCTGCCGCCTCCCATCACCACCGACGCGCCCCCCTCCACGATCTGGGTGGCTATGTTGAACTCCGCGTCTCTCGAGGACGAGTGGGCCAGAAAGCCGGCCGGCGTGGCGTCGGTGACCGCCGTGGTTGTGACCACCCCGACGGACTTGCCCGCTCGGAGAGCCTTCTCGAAGAGGTTCTCGAGGCGCGAGCCGTCGGCAGCGATGCCCACCATGCCGTTGTTGGTCTTGGACCCGGTGGCAAGCGCCGTGGCCCCCGCGGCCGAGTCCGTGACCAGCTTGTTGTTGGAGTAAGTGGTGGCCATGCCCAGCCGGCCCGTCGCGGCAAGCGCAACCATGTTGAGCTCGACCTCGAGTGCCTTGTCCGAGTAGACCTTGGCCAGGCTCACGATCCCCGGTCCCATACCGTCGCCTATGAAGAGAATCAGGCTCCCGGCCCGCGTCCCGAGATGGGCCGCCGAAGGATTGGAGCCCTCGGGCCAGGGTTGGTTGCCGGCCGCCGGCCCAGCCACAGAACAGCCGGCAAAACACAGGGCCGCCAAGGCGGCAAGGCAGACAAGTCTATTCAAGGTCGCCTTAGGCAGTAACATACGTCCTCCCTCGCTTGAGCTGTGGTCACAGGTGAAGATAACACATCGGCCCCCGATCTCAAAGCCTACAGCCCCGGGCGCGGCCGGACCCTGTGCTGACTCGCACGCCTCCCGCCCCTACTTGCCACACTGCTCGGGAGCAGCCTCGCCCCCCGGCGAGCCGGCGACCCGGTTTATGGCCTCGGCAAGCCTCCGAGCCGCTGCTTCGACCGCCGGACCCATCGGACCGCCGAACTCGAGGCTCCCGGGCTGAATCGCGACGAAGAAGGTCTCGGCGTCGGTCCCGGCCTCCACGTAGTCGGTCAGAAGCACCAACCGGGCAGCGTGGGTCGATATCCCACCGCCGCCTATCTCGTCCCTGGCTATCGCGCGCACATCGCCCGGCGCGCCCCCGAAGTCCGCGGCGTCTATGACCACCACCTTCTCCGGCCCGAGCCGCACGATCACACCGAGGTAGTTCTCGGGGGTCTCGCCGCAGTCCAGGACCGTGAGGCGCCCTGACGGCCTGATCAGGCGCCCCACAAAGGGGCCCACCCCGTCGTCGCCGCGCCATTCATTGCCCACGCAGGCCACGACCACACGGCCGGAGAGCATTCGCCTGAGGAGATTCCGATCCAGCATGGTTCCCGATCTTGACGTCGCGCCCTCGGCCACTATGCCTTAAGCTGAACCTGACGACGGCACTTGGGGCAGAGGATCCTGACCACGTCCTGCCTGCCGACGTCCGCCTTCTGGTCGCGCGGGGGAGCGTCCTTGAGGAGGCTGGAGTCCTTGAGAGCCGTAAGAACGAGGGTCGGATTGGAGTAGGCCAGAGGACCGATCCTCTCGGCCACCCACTTTATGTGATCGGCGGCGCCCACGACGTCGCCGCACATCTCGCACAGCACCAGATCCTTCTCGACACCCGTCACGGCGTCGTTTCGGTTGAACCAGACGGTGTTGTAGTCGTCGGTCAGCTTGATGCCCTTCTTGGTAATGCAGTTGGCCTCGCACTGGCCGCACTGGATGCACTTGTCGTAGCGAAGCGTTATCTTGCGCTTCCTGGTCTTGGGATCGTCCTCCACCTGGATGTCGTTGGCGGGGCACACCAGGGCGCACGCTCCGCATCCCACGCAACCCTTCTCGTCATAAACCGCCTTGCCCCTGAATCGCTTGGCCGCCGGTGACGGTTTCTTGGGGAAAGGATGGGTGTACGGCCCCGTGAAGAGCGCGGTCAGAGCCTCTTTCAGGATCCTGCCCTGGAGTATCCCTGGAAGTTTCATCTCACATCCCCAGTATGTTGGCGCCGTAGGTGACGCCTTCCTGGATCACCTTGGCGGCGGACATGAAGAAGTCGGCTTGAATCCGCGGCAGCCACAGCAGCCCCATGGAGAAACAAAGGGCTGTCAGCACGACCGCCACGGCCTGCATCAAGGCCGGCACCGCGCGCCTGGTCTCCATGCCTTCCCTGGCCTGGTCGTGGAGCACGACCTTCTGGAACCTGGCCATGGAGGCGATGGTGAGGATGCTTCCCGCCACCATCCACGCCGCGTATCCGTATCGCTCGGCCTGGACCACGGCAACCAGGATGAAGAGCTTGCTCCAGAACCCGCCGAATGGCGGAATGCCCGACAGCGACAGAGCTCCTATGGTTGAGGTTGCGCCCACCACCGGCAGCTTGTGCTTCACGTCCCCCAGGCGATCGTAGGAGGTGCCGCCGGTCGCATGCTCGAGCGAGCCCGCGTTCATGAAGAGCAGCGTCTTGGCAACCGCGACGTTCATCATGTGAAAGAGCGCAGCCGCGATGCCCAAGCGGGTCCCCAGGCCCAAACCCAGCAGCACAAAGCCGGTCTCGCTTATGGTGTGATATGACAGCACTCGCTTGAGATCGTTCTGGGCAAGGGCCGCCAGCGCGCCGATGATAATCGAAAGCGCGCCGAGCACAAGCAGCAGGCTGAGGACCGTCGGGGTCGCCCCCAGGGCGTTGAAGAGAACCCTCATCATGGCGAAGACACCCACGGCCTTCATCAGCACGCCGCAGAGCGTCGCCGAGAAGGACGTCGGGGCGGAGTCCACAAGGCCGACCAGCCAGCCGTGGAACGGGAACATGCCCGCCTGGAGCCCAAGCCCCACCAGAAAGAGCGCCAGAGCCAGAAGATGCCACGTGGTCGGACCCGTTCCGACGGTCTTGGCCACCTGAGCCATGTTGACGCTGTGCGCCGAGCCGTAGGTCACCAGCATCCCCGCCAGGACAAGCGCCACACCTATGCCGGCCGCGACGAGGTACTTCGAAGCGGCCCGGGCATCCGCGCCCGCGCCGCGATGGGCCAGCATCGCGTAAGCCGCCGCTGATACCATCGCGACCGCCACCAGGACCCCAACGAGATCGCCAGCCAGCACCGCCCAGTTGGCTCCTGCAAGACTCAGCATCAGCAGCGCATGGTGCCTGACCTTCAGGGCCCGCTCGACATAGGCGATCGAGTACAGAGCCCCGGCCAACCCTATCAGGTTCGTGGTGATCAGCATCACAACCGCCGGCCCATCGAGCACCAGGCTCATGCCCGGAGTGCCCTGCGGGGGAACGCCACCGGTGATCCAAAGGATCCCGCTCTTGCCCACAGAGACAAGAGCCATCAACGAGAGCACGCCGGCAGCCAGGGTCGCCAGGGCGTCAGCCACGGCCGGGCTCCGCTTGCCCATGAGCGCGACCAGGACGCCCGCTACCAGAGGCACGAGCAGGAACAGGTAAAGAGCAGATGTCATAGTGTCACCGCACCAGCACGGCCAAGACCACAACCGCGCCCGCTATTAGCCAGACAAGGCCCCCGGCGAAGAAGCCGCTGTGCAAGACCTTGGCTCCCCTCGCGAGATACCCGACCAGGTCCCTGCCGTACTCATAGATGTCGAGGTTCTTGGCCCCGGCCCAGCGCTGGATCCTCTTGAAGCACGGCATGTCCGTGATGGTGTTGTAGAATTCCGTGCCGGTTACCCGCGCCTCGGCCGGAAGAATCTCGCCGCCGACGTAGGCCGAATCGCGCCTCACCGCCCTCGCCCGACCTGCGAGATATATCAGGAGCCCTATCCCCAGTCCCGCAAGTATCAGCAGCGTGGCAACGCCAAGGTTCCACCAATTGAGCCAGACGCCGCCACCGGGAACCCGGAGCGAGGGAACCGCGCTCACCGCCGGCACGATGAAGGCCTTGAGCGGCAGCGCGTAGGCGAACACTCCAAACACCAGCCCGACCACGCCAAGCAGAATCATCGGGAGCCACATGAGGATGCCGACTTCTTTGGGCCCCTGGCCGCCCCTCGCCCTTATCCCCAGAAAGACTCCGTGCAGGAGCTTGACGAAGCTGGCGAGCGTCAGGGCCGAGCCGAACATGGCCGCGACAAGCCAAATCACCCAGAGATGACCGCCGCCCTTGCCCAGATCGACGATCCCCTGGTAGACCATCCATTTCGAGGCGAAGCCGCCGAAGGGCGGGACGCCGGATATGGCCAGCGCCGCCAGCAGGCAGGACGCGAAGGTCACAGGCATGAACCGCGCCAGGCCCCCAAGCTTGTCGAGGCTGGTTGTTCCCTCGCGCTTCTCCACCGCGCCGCCTGTGAGGAAGAGACATCCCTTGGCGATCGCGTTGTTGAGCATGTGGAAGAGCCCGCCGGCAACGCCGACGGGATTCAGGGTGCCTATGCCGATGACCATGTAGCCCACCTGGCTGACCGCGTGGTAGCCCAGCAAGCGCTTCATGTCGTGCTGAACCAGCGCCATCATCACGCCGCCCAGGAGCGTGACCGCGCCGACGACGAGCAGTATCAGCGCCATGGCGGGCGTCAGATTAAACAGGTGAAGCGATACCCGCGCCAGCAGATAGATCCCCAGGAGTTTGTCAAGGGACGCCGGCAGGAAGGCCACCGCGGAAGCGGGGCCGGCCTCGGCGGCCTCGGGCACCCACCCGTGGAAGGGCATGGCTCCTGCCTTGGCGAACGCGGCGCAGGCAAACAGTATGAAGGTCAGGCAGGCCAGCCCGGTGATCGTCGGTATGGCTTCCTGGGTAAGACTGGTGGAGCCGGTCATCAGCCAGAGGATCACCACCGCAAACGCAAGCAGCGCGTCGGTTCCGCCCACTATGATCGAGGTCTTCTTGACCGCGGCGGAGGCCGAGGCTCCGGCGACGTCTATCAGGAGATGGAGCATCAGGCCCAGGAATGCCCACATGGCCACCAAGAGGATCATGTCGTTGGCCAGGACCACCCCGCAGGCCGCCGCCAGGGACAGCAGTGAGTAGCCGTAGTACTCGCCCAGGCGGCTCCTGTCTTTCATGAAGCCCACCGAGTAGAGCATCATCAGGAATCCGAAGATGCCCACCCAGAGGAGGACAAACGACGAGAGGGCGTCCACCTTGAGCATGGCGACGCCGAAAACCTTGGCCTCGACCCAGCCCTGGCGGAAGAGCAGAATCGCGACGACCAGCGTCACGGCCGACGCCACCAGGGTGATCGTCTCACGCACGCCCTTCAGGGCCCCGGGGAGGACTCTCACCAGTATCCCGGCAATAGCGGGCACCACAATCGTGTAGAGCGTTAGCTCCATATTCTGTCCATCCTCGACCCGTACTTCTCAATCAGGTTACGGGTCTTCTCGTGGGACATCCTCAGGAGATCCTTTCCTGTAGCGATCTTCCTTCCCGTCCCCGCTTCTACCACCATGGTCCGCTCGGTGCAACAGTAGCACGGGTCGATGGCCGCCAGGGTGATTGTGGCGTCCGAGACCGTGTACCCCACGCAGGCCCGCTTGTTGGTGGGGACGTTCATGTAACTCGGAGCCCGTATCTTGTAACGCAGCGGCTTGTTGGTCCCGTCCGAGCGGGTGAAGTGAATCACCTCACCGCGCGGCGCCTCGTGAGTGCCAATGCCCTCGCCGGGCGGTATCTCGATGTAGTTGGCGTCTATGCCGTCCTTGACCTCGAGGATCTTCTGGACGCACTGCTTGCAGATGCCCACCGATTCCAGAATCTCAAGGACCCGCACCACCAGCTTGTCGAAGATGTCGCCGTTGGCGGTGGTTATCACGTTGAACTTCACCCTGTCGTAGGCCGCGTATGGGTGGTCCCTTCTGACGTCGATGTCGTAGCCCGAGGCCCGCGCCGTTGGGCCCAGCGCTCCCAGCTCCACGCAGTCCTGCTTCGAGAGAACGCCGACGTTCTTGGTCCGCGCCTGAAGCACCGGGTCCGAGAGCGCGACGTCCCTGAACATCATGGTGGGCTTCACCAGGCCGTCCAGCGTCGCGAGCACCTGCCGCATGTCTTCGTCGGCGAAGTCCCGCCGCACTCCTCCGGGCTTCATCATCCCGTAGTGGTTGCGGTTGCCGGTCAGGAGCTCGAAGAGATCCAGCACCGGCTCCCGGTACTTCCAGGCCCACATCCACACCGTGTTGTAGCCCAGGAAGTGACCCGCAAGCCCCAGCCACAGGAGGTGCGAGTGGATTCGCTCCAGCTCTCCTATGAATGTCCTGATGTACTTCGCACGCTCCGGTATGTCCAGATTGGCGCAATCCTCTATCGCCTGGACGCAGGCGAAGGGATGCGACGACGAGCAGATGCCGCATATCCGCTCCACGAGGAAGGGAATCTGATCGTAGCTCAGGTTCTCGGCGAGCTTCTCGATCCCCCGGTGGTTGTAACCGATCTCGATCTCCAGTTCGACGACCTTCTCGCCCTCGACGTGGAGCTTGAAGAACTCCGGCTCCTCCTGAAGGGGATGATAGGGACCGATAGGTATGATGGTCTTACTTGTTCTTGCCATTGTCCCCACCTCTCCAGTCCTTCCAGTCCCTCCGCAACGGCCAGTTGTCCTTTGGCCAGTCGTCGGTCAACAGCAGGTGCCTCATGTCGGGATGGCCCTTGAACTCGATGCCCAAGAGCTCGTTCATCTCGCGCTCGATCCACTCCGCGGCCGGCACACGGGTCGCGATGGACCCGATCGAAGGCGCTTGGCTGTCAAGCACTACCCTGAGATTGACAAAGCGGCCGGCCTTGTCGTCGGCGAAGTGATACAGGATTTCCATCCCGTGGGCCATGTGCATGCCCGTGGCTATCGAGAAACGGCACCCCAGGTCCTTGTAAAGGTACTCAGCCATGTCCGGAAGCCGCTTCGGGTCCACGGTTATGAAGGTCCGCCTCGGGCTCTTCTCATAGACCTCGACGACCGCGCCGCCGAACTTCCCCTTGAGGCCCTGGACTACCTCGTCCGCCATCTGCCCACCCTCCTGTCTCCTGCCTATTTCTTGAGCGCCGCAAGCTTGGCCTCGACCAGCGCGACAACCGCCTGTATCATGGCCTCAGGCTTGGGCGGACAACCGGTGATGTACGCGTCAACGGGAATGACCGAATCCAGCGGTTTGGTCTCGTTGTAAGACGGGCCAAACATCTCCGTGGAGCAGGAGCAATTGCCCACGGCGATCACGAAGCACGGCTGCGCGGCCTGGGCGATCACCCGCTTGAGGCGCTCGCCGGACTTCCTGTTCATCGAGCCCGTGACCAGGATCGCGTCCGCGTGGCGAACGCTGCCCACCAGCTGTATCCCGAAACGCTCGAGGTCGAACCGCGGCGTAAGCGCATCCAGTATCTCGATGTCGCAGTTGTTGCAGGGGCTCGCCGCGAGATGGAAGACCCATATCGATTTGGTTAAGGCTTTCAGCTTCAGGCTCATGCCCTGTCCTCTACAAACCCAGAAACGCCAGAACCACCGCCAGGACGCCAAAGGGCGCGACCCCGATCCAGAAGAACCTCATGATCTGGTCGATCCTCAGGCGCGGATTGGTGTTACGGATCAGCACCATAACGAGCAGGATGCCGAAGTACTCCAGCACCGCCCAGAGTATATTGAGATAAGAGCCTCTCCAATTGATGCCGCCCAGGAAGAGCACCAGGAGCAGCAGGGGGACCGTGAACTGCATCATCCAGTTGGTCAGCTTGAACAGCGCCAGCGCGACCCCGGAATACTCGATGTAAGCCCCGCCCATGATCTCGGTCTCGGCCTCCGGAGCGTCGAAGGGCACCTTGGCCAACTTGGCCTGCATCACCAGGAGCGAGATCACGAGCGCGATCGCTCCCGAGAAAGACGCCACGAAGGGCCTGGCCGCGGCCTGGGCCAGCACGATCTCGCCAAGCCTCAGGGTCGAGCCGGCCTTGATGATCGCGACAACTACCGCCAGCAGGAAGGGCAGCTCGTAGGCCAGGATCAGCTTGGTTTCCCTGGAACCTCCCAGGGAGGCCAGCGGATTGGCCGACGCGAACGCCCCCAGGATTACCGCCTGCGAGGGCACGGTCAGAAGGTAAAGCACCACGACGAGATCGCCGGCGAAGCCCTGCTCCGGGAATATCACCGCCCGAATCAGGAGAGCCGTCACCACACCGATCGCTGCGAAGCCGAACAAGGGCGCCGACAGGAACAGGAACTTGGAGGCTCCCTCCGGCACCACTACCTGCTTGCCCAGGAGCTTTACGAAGTCGTAGAGCGGCTGGAAGAAGGGCGGTCCCACCCTCCACTGCACCCTGGCGGTTATCTTGCGGTCGAACCAGTGAGCGAACATGCCGACAACGGCGGCCACGACGAACCCGCCTACAAGAAAGCCCGCGGTCTCCAGCACGCCCGACACAGTTCCGTTCATAGAATCATGCTACCTTTTCCAAACATCGCATCTGACTATCAGGTGATCGCTCACCTGGCGAAGCCGTTCGGCCTCGTTGGGTTCGATCTCGGTCCACCGGATTGCTCCCGCCGGGCAGGTCCTCACGCACAGCGGCTCCTCCGCGGGAGCGATCCGCCCGAGGCAGTAATCGCATCGCGACAGCCCGTAGGGGATCAATTCCGGGTAGATGGTGCCGAAGGGACAGGCCAGGGAGCACGACTTGCAGCTTATGCACCTCATGTTGTGGCGCCTGAGCACGCCCTTGTCGTCCTTCTCCAGAGCCTCCTTGGGGCAGGCGTTGACGCAGTTGGCGAACTCGCACCGCCGGCATATCACCGCGTAGGCCGCCAGCTCCCTCAAGGACGTCACGCCGTCGTTGCCCGGATGATAGGGATAGCTGCACTTGGCAGGGCAGTCGCCCCGCTCGGCGCACCGGTCGCAGACGTCCAGATCAATGAACAGTCGCTTCAATCCTCAAACCTCACTGCCTCGTTTCCGGCGACTAATCCATGGCGATCAATCCCAGATCGCCGGCTTGCCCTTGACTTGCTCATAGGTGAGCACGGGGCCGTCCCTGCAAACCAGGTACTGGCCGAGCATGCAATGGCCGCACTTGCCTATGCCGCAACTCATGTTCTTTTCCATCGAAAGGTAGATCGCGCTGTCCGGGAAGCCCAGCTCCACAAGCCGCAGGGTTCCGAACTTCATCATGATCGGCGGCCCGCAGACCACCGCCACCGCGCTGGCAACGTCCAACCCGAGGTCCTTCACGACGGTGGTCACGACTCCGACGTTGCCCTTCCACGTTGGGTCGCCCACGTCCACCGACAGCCGGAACTCGATCTTGCCGGGGCCGAGCTTCTGCCAGCTGTCCAGGATCAGGCCCTTGTATATGATGTCCGAGGGGCTCTTGGCGCCGTAACAGAAGATGATCTTCTTGAAGTCATCCAGCCTGTGCAAGAGCGCGAAGAACAGCGAACGCAGGGGAGCAAGTCCCACGCCGCCGCCGAGGATCAGGATCTCCCTGCCCTTGAAATGGTCCAGGGGATAGCCCTTGCCCATCGGGCCGCGCACACCGACAGCGTCGCCCTTGCGCATGCCGTGGAGCACGCTGGTAACCTTGCCGGCGCGCATGATGGTGAAGTCCAGGGTCTCGGTAACCTTGGGGTCCGACGACGGGGTAAACGGCGCCTCGCCCAGGCCCGGCACGGTGACCTCCATGAACTGCCCGGCCTCGAAGGGTATGGGCCGGCTGGGCTTCAGGACGAAGGTCTTTATGGTCGGGCTCTCCTCTATGACCTCGAGGATCTCGGAGAGCACGGGTTTGTAGATGTCTGGTGTTACCGGCATACTTCCTTCAGCACCTTTCTCATGTCGATCTTGCCGGGGCAAGCCGCGATGCAGCGGCCGCAGCCCGTGCACCCGTCGAATCCGTAGTTCTTGGGGAAGTAATCCAGCTTGTGATAGTACCTGTGCTTGAAGCGTTCAACCAGATGCTTGCGCGGATTGGCGCCCCCCGCGACCTGCGCGAAGCGCTTGTAGGCGCAGGCATCCCAGGCCTTGAGCCGCTTGTACCTGTCGCCGGCCTTCTCGTCGTACAAGAGGAAGCACTGGCATGTGGGGCAGATGAACAGGCAAGCCCCGCACTCCACGCAGGTCTCCACGTTCTTGGCCCAAGTGGCGTCGTCGTAAGCCTTGGCCAGGAGATCCTGCCAGGTGGTGGGCGGCTTGAATTCCTTGGACTGCTTTTCTACTATCTCCAGGGTCTTCTGCCGCCGGGCTCGCCGCTCGTCCAGCCGAGCTTCGGCCGCGGGCTTGAAGATGGTCGCGTTGGCCTCGACAGCCTGCCTGCCCTTGTCGCTGCCCACCTCGACAACGTAGCCGCCGGTGACCTCGCTCAAGTTGAGATCGAAACCCTTCTCGGCATAGGGCTTGACGCCCACCAGCACGCAGAAGCAGGTCTCCAGAGGCTCGGTGCAGTCGGCGCTGACGATGAAGCTCTTCTCCCGTCGATCTCGGTAGAAGGGATCCTGGAAATCGCCCTCGAGGAAGACACGGTCCAGGGCCTCTATGGCCCGAACGTCGCAGGCCGACGCGCCGACTATGGCGAAGGGCCTGGATTCCTTGAGCGAGGAGGCACTTGAAGGGTATTCTGCGACCTCCTCGAGCATCGAGAAGAACAGGGGCTTCAAGGGTTGGAAGGACCTCACGCCCGGCCAGGAGAAGCCGCCGACTTCCGAGTAGGGCTTCATTCTCACCCGGCCCTGATCGTCCTTGTCGGCTACAAACAGGTCACCACGCTTATGAAGGTAGGATAGGAATGTAGCGAAGTCCGATCCCGTCACGTAGTAGGCAGTCATCCGCCTTCTTCCTGTCTGCTTACCGGCTGCCCCTGTGCCGCGCCGACCCCACCCCGTCGAATCGGCGAGGATATTGCCGCCGGAAGCCCTTGTCAAGCGAAACCGGCACTTGGAGCCCAAACTCGTTAATATTACTACAAGTGGGGCGGCAGTGCAACAGGTTTTGGCGGCTCGCCCGCGTGACGCCTCGTTGGCGAAAGCCCTTCGCTCAGAGTACTGATATTCGCTACGGGCAATTCGCCAACATCGGCGCCCTTCAGGGCGAGGCGAGGGAAGGGGATTGATGCGGAGGCGAATGGGGTTCTGAGCCGGAGCGCAATCCCCAACCGAGCGCTCGCTGCTACGAGCCGGCGGGGCGGGGCTGGCAGTGGTCTCGGACGTGGGTCATGTCCTGGGCGATCTCCAGACAGCCCAAGTAGCCGCCGCGCTCGTCCCTCAGGGCCAAGTACCTCACGTTGACCAGCCTGCCGTCGAGGTCCACCCACGCCTCCACCAAGTCCTTTACGCCGGATCTGAGGTCGGCGATCACCTTGTCGACGGCGGGCACGCTCTTGGCGGGATGACAGCTCTGAACGCTGGTGCCCAATATGGCCTTGGTGCGGGTGAAGAGCCTGTGCCGGGGTTCATTGAAGTAGAGGATGGTGTCGTCCGGGCCCACGAAGGTCAGGTCCCCCGGCACGGCGTTCAGGATTGCGAGCATAGTGTCGAGGTCGATCATGCCATGCCCAGTTTCAATCACCGGTCCTGCTGGCGACGGTAAATCAGACGAGCGCGCAGCTTGGACAGGAGCTCGTCACGCGCCGCGGCCCCGTCGCCGGCTTCTCCCGTCGTGGCGACCTCGCCTCCTGCAAGACCGGTCTTGTAACGGTCGCAGTCGTGATACTCACCGAGGCAGAAGGCCCACGCCAGGTGCATCTTGTCCTCTTCGCGGGAGAAGACCTCGAAGCCAGCGCACCTCGTCGCAAAAGGACAGCTCATGCCGTCCACTCCCGTGCCATTGCGGTCCCCTTTCGGCTCCGCCCGGGCCGCCCACGCCTACCGCGCCGACCCGAAATCGGTGGATAATGCGAAGCCCATGAGTTAACCTAAGCACCATGTCGGTCTTTCGCAAGAGTGGACAGACGCGGCTCATCGTTGTCGCCGTGTGCGTCGCGATCGGCGCGGCCGCCGCCTTTACCCAGTACGTGCACCGCGGCTACGTCGGGGCGATCGAGGCCGGCGGCTCGGTCAGGTTGCTGGACAGCGGCCTGCACTTGAGAGCGCCCTGGAACCGGGTGACCTTCTATCCTGTCCGGTGCTGGGACACCACGATCAAGTCGTCGACCGAAGGCCCCCAGGGCAGGGTCAACTTCGACCTCCTACTGAGACTCTCGGTGAGCCGCGACCAGGTGCCCTCGTTGCACACATCATACAAGGGCAGGTACGTCGAGATGCTGGTCGCGCCCCTCGTGGCGGATTTCCTGAAGCGGCGAGGGGACGCGTCGCTGGACTCCTACGGATCCGGCGCGGTCGCCGTGGGCAAGGACCTGGTTGCCTATCTCAACTCCGCGCTGGCACCTTACGGCGTCACCGTCTTTGGCGCTGATATCCGTTCCTACGAGGTGGTCACCAATCCCGAGGACCAGAGGATCGCCGCCGAGGCGCGCGCCCTCGGCGGACAAGTGATCCTGCTGGGAATCGACGCCTTCGACTGGCAGGTCTATAGGGAGGTCTCACGATCCAGGCGCCTGCCCAACATAGAGCGCCTGATATCCGAAGGGACAACCGGGGATCTTCTGTCCATGGAGCCCATAGTGTCGCCCATGATCTGGACCACCATGGCCACCGGGGTCGAGCCCCCGGTGCACGGCATTGTGGACTTCCTGATGAAGGACGCCGCCACCGGTGAGGACGTGCCCATAACCAGCTCCATGCGGCGAGTGCCCGCCCTGTGGAACATGGTCACACGCTACGGCGGGTCCGCCGGCTTCATAGGCTGGCTGGGCACCTTCCCCGCCGAACCCGTGAGGGGCTTCATGGTCTCCGACAGGGTCGGCTACCACATCTTCGACCCCAGATGGCAGAAGGGCGCCTCCTACGAGGCCGACGCGGAGCGCGCCAACCTGGCAGTCGAGGGGCTCACCTATCCGGACAGCCTGCTGGAGGAGATACGA
The DNA here is from genome assembly GCA_049288275.1 of bacterium. GTDB lineage: Bacteria > Arandabacterota > Arandabacteria > Arandabacterales > Arandabacteraceae > JBAQHK01. The sequence goes on from JBAQHK010000242.1 coordinate 21,865, forward strand.
CCGCTGGTCAGGAGCGCCGAAGACATCCGCTACCAGACGGTCTCCAAGTACATAGAGGTTCCGCCCGAGGATCTCGCCTCCGACGCCAAGACCTTCGATCCCCTGGACCTGCCGCGTAATCTCAGAGTGGCGCTGGCATCCAATGCCACCTACGAGGCCGTGGCTCAATTCACTTACGAGAAGTTCGGGCCCGACGTGTTCTCGGTCTACCTCGACCTCATCGACAACGCTTGCCATCTCTTCATAAAGCACATGGCGCCCCACACGCCGGACGTCTCCGACCGGGACGCCGCCAGGTACGGGCAGGCTGTGGCACAGGCTTACGCGCACGTCGACAGCGTGATCGGCTGGTGGCTCGACGCGATCGACTCCGAAACCACCTTGATGGTGATATCCGACCACGGCTTCAAGAGCGGCGACCTTCGCCCCGCGGCGCCCTCGGTGATCGGCGCTCCCGCGGCGACAGCCTGGCACAGGATGGCTGGAGCTATAGCGCTCTGGGGCAAGAACGTCAGGCGGGGCGCCACCCTGTCCGGGGCGCGCGTCATAGACGTGTGCCCGACGGTCCTCGCGCTGGCGGGCCTTCCCGGGGCCGAGGACATGCCCGGCGTGGTGCTCGAGGACGCCTTCGACCCGGAGTGGGTGACGTCCCGGGCGGCCATCGAGCCGATAGAGACCTACGGAGCCAGGACCGATATCGCGGCCTCCCCCCGGAACCGGGAGGAGGAGGCCGCGATTCTGGAGCGGCTGAAGGCGCTGGGCTACGTGGGCAGCGGCCCGACCGACCTGTCCAAGCTCGCGCACTCGCACTTCATCAAGGGCGAGTTCGACAAGGCGATCGAGATATGGCGCGAGATGCTCTCCCGGGATCCCTCCAATCTTGATGTGATGGTGTCGCTGGCCAATGCTCTGATCCAGAAGGGCGACCTGGATCGCGCCTACACCGTGCTCCGGGATGCTTCCAAGCGGGATCCCGATCACCTGCCTTCCCAGAACATGCTGGCCCTATACCACATCAACGTCGGGCACCTGGATGAGGCGGCGCGGATTTCGGCCCAGGTGATCGCCAGGGATGCCAAGAACGCGGAGGCCTACTTCAACCTGGGGGTGACCTATGACCTCCAGGCAAGGTACGATCAGGCGCTCTCAGCCTTCAAGCGGTCCGTCGAGCTGCGGGGGGATTTCGATCAGTCCAGGATCAACCTGGGCAACGCCTACCTTCGCAAGGGCAACACGACGGAGGCGAGGGCGCAGTTCGAGAAGGCTCTCGAGGTAAACCCGGCCAGTACCCACGCGTGGTATTCACTGGGAAAGGTTTTGCACAGCACGGGGCAACCCGACGAGGCCGCGCGAGCCTATCGGGAGGCGCTCAAGCACACCCCTGCCTTCAGCCCAGCGCGCATAAGCCTCGCGGTGACTCTGGTGTCATCGGGCCGAATGGCTGAGGCCAAGCGCGAGCTCGAGCAGGGCCTCGGGTACCCTTACGACCTCGCGGCCATCAACACCAACATGGGCATAATCGACCGCCAGATGGGCGACGACTCCTCCGCTGAGAGGCGCTTCCGTCAAGCGATCCAGGAAGACCCCGAGTATCTGCCTGCAAGGTTGGACCTCGCCCGACTGTACTTCGATCGAGGCGATAAGGCCAAGGCGCGCAAGGAGTTGGAGGCCGTCCTAAGACTGGACCCCGGTAATCGCGAAGCCAAGGCCGCCGTGGAAAGCCTGGAGTAATTGCTGCTTCCTTCCGGTTTGCAACACATCCGTGTTGACAAACTGCGGGCCACCTAGTATTTTCATCATCACAGCGGGACGTGTTAAGAGGGCACGATTCGTCGAAGGAGCGTCGACATGAATGCTGGCAAGCAGGCTTTGGCACCCCAGGATACTGTAAAAGTCTTCAAACAGGATTTGCTCGCACGCGGATACAGCGCGCGCACGGCGGAGGTTTACGCCACGGCGGTCGCCGCCTTTCTCAAGTCAGTTCCCAACCCGGCCGGCCCCGCACCCGAGGACGCGGACAGGTACATTCGCGGAATCCTCGACGGGACTTCGAAGGGCGGGGCGTCGCAGTCGTCGGTGGGAATTGCCGCCAGCGCGATCAAGCTGCTTTACAAGCACCAACTCGGCAGGCCGCTGGAGCTTTCCGTGGAGCTCAAGCGCAGAGCGCGGCCGATGCCCTCGATCCTCTCCAAGGACGAGATCCAGAAGATAGTCACGGTCACACGCAACGTGAGCCACAGACTGATCTTTCAGCTGATGTACTCCTCAGGACTCAAGCTGGACGAGCTTCTGGGACTCAAGGTGAAGGACGTGGAGATCGAGCAGAAGCGGCTGACGATCAGGGGCAACGCCAAGAGCGGCAGGAAGGCCAAGTCGTCCCGGGAAACCATTCTCTCGGACAAGATCGCTCCGATGCTGCATGCGTTTGTTTCCGACAGGGACCCCGAGGACCATGTCTTCCCGGGCATCGAGGGCGGCCCCATGACCCCGAGGGCAGTGCAGAAGGCGTTCAAGCAGGCGCTGAAGAAGGCCGAGATCAAGAAGCGCGCCAGCTGCAACTCGCTGAGGCATTCCTTCGCGGTTCATCTGCTGCAGAAGGGAACCGACATCAAGCACGTCAGGAGGCTCTTAGGCCACGCCCGGACCGAGACCACCTCGATCTACAAGCGCTTCATCACCGAGGAGGTCGTGAAGATCAAGAGTCCGCTCGACCTGTAGCCGCCCGTCGATCAGGCAGCAACACAGCGACCCCGCGAGTGCCCCTCGCGGGGTCTTCGCATTGGGACCCTCCAGGCGCCTCGTTGGCGAAAGCCCTTCGTTCAGCACTACATTCACTCCGCGCAATTCGCCAACATCGGCGTCACCCGCCGAGGCTTCGGTCGGGGATTGCGCTCCGGCTCAGAACCCCATTCGCCTCCGCATCAATCCCCTTCCCTCGCCTCTGCCGCACGTGGGCCGAGGAAGGGCCGATTGCCCGTAGCGAATATCAGTACTCTGAGCGAAGGGCTTCGGCCCGACGAGGCCCCGACGCCGGCAGCCGGGCTGAGCTTGACTTGCCGCGCGGCCTCGCTTAGAGTGCAACGTGGCACGCTGCTTCAAGGCTCCCGGGTGATCCGATCACGGAAAACCTGTGGAGCGATCGCGCATCACATGGGAAAGCCCCGGAGGTGGATGTAGATGGACGCCAGAGCCTTGTGGCTGTGCAGCTACGGCCTGTACGTGGTCAGCTCTAAGAAGGGTGACAGGATGAACGGCCAGGTCGTCAACACGGTCTTTCAGGTCACCGCCGAGCCACCGACCATAGTGGTAAGCATCAACCGCTCCAATCTCACTCATGAGTTCATCTCGGCGAGCAAGGTCTTCTCGGCCTCGATCCTCTCCACCGAGACCCCGATGCCCTTCATAGGCAAGTGGGGCTTCAAGTCCGGAAGGGAGATAGACAAGTTCAAGGACACCGAGTTCAGGCTGGGCAAGACCGGAGCGCCGGTGGTTCTTGACCACTCCCTGGCTTTCATCGAGGCGGAGGTGATCTCCGGCCTCGATGTCGGCACGCACACGGTCTTCGTCGGCAAGGTCGTGGACTGCGGCGTGCTGCGCGAGGGCGAGCCCATGACCTACGCCTACTATCATCAGGTTAAGAAGGGCAAGACGCCCAAGGCGGCGGCGACATACCAGGAGGAGAAGCGGGAAGAGAAGAAGGCCGAGCCAAGAACGGAGGCGAAGACGATGAGAAAATACAGATGCACGGTGTGCGGCTACATTTACGACCCACAGGTCGGAGATCCCGACGGCGGCATCAAGCCCGGGACCGCGTTCGAGAACATCCCCGACGACTGGGCCTGCCCGGTGTGTGGCGTGGGCAAGGATCAGTTCGAACCTGCGGAGTAGCGCAGTAGCGGCAGCGGAGGACGATGGGCATGGCAGTGACCAAGATCAAGGAAGGCGTGTTCTACGTCGGCGCGATAGACTGGCAGCGGCGCCTTTTTGACGCCCTGATACCCCTGCCCGACGGCACCAGCTACAACTCCTACCTCGTCAAGGGCAGCGACAAGGTGGCCCTGATCGATACCGTCGATCCGTCCCGCGAGCAGGACCTGCTGTCCAATCTGGAGAGTCTCAAGATCACCAGCATAGACTACATCGTGGCCAACCATGCCGAGCAGGATCACTCGGGGCTGGTGGGCAAGATGGCGGAGCGCTACGGCGGGGCCAAGATAGTGACCAACGCCAAGTGCAAGGACCTCCTCAAGGAGCACCTGCTCATACCGGAGGAGAGGTTTCTGGTGGTCGGCGACAACCAGACGCTCCCGTTGGGCGGCAAGACGCTGCAGTTCGTCCTGGCGCCGTGGGTGCACTGGCCCGAGACCATGTTCACCTACCTTGCCGAGGACAAGATGCTCTTTTCCTGCGATTTCCTCGGGGCTCACCTTGCCCCTCACAAGCTGCTGGTCGATGACCTTGCCGATTTCCGCCACGCGGCCAAGCGCTACTACGCCGAGATAATGATGCCCTTCAGGGTGAACGTGAAGAAGCACCTGGAGCGGCTGAAGGCGCTGGACATCGAGATCGTCGCGCCGAGCCACGGACCAATTCACATGCGACCCAAGTCAATCATCGGGGCCTATCAGGATTGGGCCTCCGACGGGGTCAAGAACGAGGCGGTCCTTCCCTACGTCTCGATGCACGGAAGCACCCAGAAGATGGTGGATCATCTGGTGGACGGGCTCATCGAGCGAGGGATCACGGTCAGGCCCTTCGACCTGGTCGTGACCGACCTGGGCGACCTGGCCGCCGCGCTGGTTGACGCCGCGACCCTGGTGATCGGCGCGCCCACCGTGCTGGTGGGGCCCCATCCACAGGCGGTCTATGCGGCCTTCCTCGCGAACGCGCTGCGACCCAAACTGCGGTTCGCGAGCATAATAGGATCCTACGGTTGGGGATCCAAGATGGTTGAGACCATCCAGGCGATGATACCCAACCTTAAGGTTGAAATCCTCACCCCGGTTGTTGTAAAAGGATACCCGAAGCCGGACGATCTCAAGGCGCTCGACAGGCTGGCCGACGGGATTCTCGACAAGCACAGACAGGCCGGCCTGCTGGGATAGGCGGTCAAGGAGGAAGCGAATGAATGCCTTCAAGGCGGGCGAGATTCTTCAGGTTGCCGTCAGGATAGAGGAAAACGGCGAGAAGCTCTACCGGCACGCCAGGGGCCTTGCCGACGATCCGAAGCTGAAGGACCTCTTCGGTTTCCTGGCCGGCGAAGAGGCCAAGCACAAGAAGACCTTCGCGGAGATGGCCTCCGAGCTCGAAGCCTACGAGCCACCCGAGACCTATCCCGGCGAGTACCTGGCCTACATGCGCGCCTACGCCGACAACCTGGTCTTCCCTGCCGACCTTATGGAAGAGGAGCTGGAGGACATGTATGATGTCGACGAGGCCGTCGAGTTCGCCCTCCAGCGCGAGATTGAATCCATTCTGTTCTACATCGAGGCCAAGGCGCTGGTACCCCAGGCCCAGGCCGACGCGCTCGACAAGATAGTCGCCGAAGAGCGCAGGCATTACCTGAAGCTGGTCGAGGTGAAGAAGAGCCTGGACTGAACCGGGCGCGACCGTCCAGAGGAGACTCCGATGGCGACGAGGCCGCGAGTCTACACCGCCGCAGACGCGGCATGTGATGCCGGCACCAGCGAGGACTCCTATCTCACCAAAGTGGTGAAGTACATACCCGCGGAGATTGTCGCCGCCTACGTGGCAGCCGCGCGCGCCCTGGAGGGGGCCGGCGGCCAGGTTGACCTGGAAACCGCCCTGTGGGTTGTGGCCACGGTTCTCCTGGCCCTGACGCCGCTCTGGATCATCTTCGCCGCTTCGGAGCCGGGCAAGCCACGACCGGCCTTCCAGGCCGCAGCGGCCGCCTTCGCATTCGCCTGCTGGGTCTTCGCCCTCGGCGGGCCGTTCGAGTTCCTGGCCTGGTACAGACCGGTCTACGGCACCCTGATCCTGATCTTCGCCACGCTGGCGCTGCCTGTGGTCGAGAAGGCGTTGGTGCGCCCGCCGGCGCCGGCCCGCTGAGGCCGCGACCGGTGGCGATCTACGACGGCTTCGCGGCGCTTTACGCCCACGGGCCCTACCCCCGCTACAGCAGGCGCATGGCCGAGGCGATGCCCACAGTGCTGAAGAGGCTGGGCGCCGCCCCGCGGACCCTGCTTGATGTTGCCTGCGGCGAGGGCACCTTCGCCGTGGCGATGGCCCAGGGGGGACTGGCGGTCACGGGGATCGATCAGTCGGCCCGGATGCTCGAGTGCGCCCGGCAGCGTGCCCGCGAGGCCGAGGCCGAAGTAGACTTCGTCCAGGCGGACATGCGATCGCCCGGCCTCGCAGGTAGATTCGATCTGGTCACTTGCTGGTACGACAGCCTCAACTACCTTCTGACCTCGGCCGATCTGCGTGCGGCCTTTCGGGAGATATCCGGTCTGCTGTCGCCGCAAGGCCTCTTCATCTTCGACATGAACACCATCTGTGGGCTTGCCGTGCTTTGGAAGTCGCACCCTTATTGCATCATCCAGGACGGGGATGACATCTTCGACGTTCACGCCAACTCCTACGACCACGAGACCGGTATCGCCACCAAGCGAATCGTGGGATTCGTCCGGCGCGGCGACGCCTGGATCCGGATCGAGGAGGAACACATCGAGCGTGGGCACAGCCTGGCTGAGATCAGAGCCTGTCTTGCGGCAGCCGGCCTGCGCGAGATCGCGTGTTGGGGGAGCATCGAGACCATGACCGAGCCCGGCCCCGACGCCGGCCGTGTCTGGCTTGTGGCAAAACCCGCGGATATCTGATAACGTCGCCACCGCGGAGGCGCCGAGGCGCCAAGGGAATCCGGAGGGCCTTACACCATGAAGCCTGGCAACGGTTCAAGGAGGCCGGCGGGAGCCGGCCCGGAGAGCCGCGGCAGGACCGCGACGATAGTGATTCTTGCGGTGCTCTTCGCGGCCGGAGCCTTTCATTGGATCTGGTTTCTCAACTACGGAAGGATGGACTTCAAACCCTACGACTGGGGAAAGGAGTTCATCTACTACTCTGTTCTTCGCCAGGCCGTAAGCTCCGGCACCATGCCCTATCACATTTCCCTGGCCTTCCACGGGAGCAATCGCTTCCTCGCCCTGCCGGAGGTGAATCTGTCTCCCCAGATCTTCCTGCTGCCGGCGATGAGCGTGGGCACATTCGTGGTCTTCAACACTTTGATTCTCTACTCCGCCGGCTTCGTCGGCAGCCTGCTCTTGAGGAGAAGATACCGGCTGTCTCTGGCGGCGTTTGCGATGTTCTTCCTCCTCTTCAACTTCAACGGCCACGTCACCGCCCACATGGGCGTGGGACACTCGATGTGGGCAGGCTACTTCCTGTTGCCGTTCCTGATGCTGTTCTTGCTGGAACTCCTCGACGGCGAACCCTGGCGCTCCACGTCCGTGAAGCTGGCTCTGGCTCTGTTCTTCATACTGCTCCAGGGCTCGTTCCACCTGTTCGTCTGGTGCCTGCTCTTCCTGGCGCTGATGCTGGCCTTCAATTGGAGACGGTACTACAAGCCCCTGGTCACGACCGTGGCGCTGAGCGCGGTGTTCTCCGCCCACAGGCTGCTGCCGGCCTTGTTCGCTCTGTGGGGCAAGAAGGAGAAGTTCATCTGGTCCTATCCGACCCCGCTGGAGCTCCTGGACGCCCTGACCTCAATCAGGGAACACACCCCGGACAGGTTGCGCCCCTGGGGCACCGCAGGATGGTGGGAGTACGACGCCTACATCGGGCTGGTCGGCCTGGCTGTCCTGGTCGGTTTTGGCGTCTGGCTGCGCTGGAGTAGGAATCCCGACCTCGACCGCTACAAGTACCCGCCTCTGGACCTTCCCCTGGCCGCCATGACGCTCTTGTCCATGAGCTACTTCCACGCCTTCATAACCCGCATCCCGATTCCCCTGTTGAAGAGCGAACGGGTTGCCATGAGGTTCATAGTTGTGCCCCTGGTGGTACTCACCGTGCTGTCGGCGATACGGATGGGGCCCACGCTGGCCCGCATCGGGCGGGGCTTCAAGTTCAGGTTTGTCGCGGTGGGCGCGCTGGTCCTGACGGCGCTTTCCTTCCTGGATCACTCCTACCTGTGGTCGGTGGGCAGACTGGGCCGCCAGTTTGCCTCCAAGGACGTCGATCTCACCATCCCGCCGATCCAGAGCCAGGCCGACGGCTTCTACAAGACCATGGTGGTCGCCTCGATCGCGGTCTCCGCCGCGGCGGTGGTCGCAGCGATCTACGCCGCCGTGAGACTCCGCGGCCGCGAGCGAAGCGCCTAGCCGGTCACTCCTTCCAGCCGCAGACCGGCAGTGACAAGTCCGACGAGCCGGCATCTTCGGCGCTGGCGCGCGACGACTTGTCGATGTCGATGATCTTCATCCCGTCGAAGTACTCCCTGGTCTCGTACCGCGTGATCTGCTGCAGCTTCCCGGTGATCGCGGCCATCGCATCCGCCGCTTCCCTTATCTTCATCACCTTGCCGTAGAGGTGGCTGTTCCGGGCCATCTCCTTCAGGAGCAGCTCGGCGTAGCCCGAGATCACCTGCATCGGCTGATTGAACTCGTGGCAGGTCGCTCCGGCCATCTCCACAACGCCGCGCAACTTCTCCCTCTGGAGCAACTCCGCCTGCATCTCCAGAATCCGCCTGCCCGCGCGCACGCGGACATTGAGCTCGTGGGGATGGAAGGGCTTGGTCACGTAGTCGTCGGCCCCGGCCTCGATGCCCTCGACTATGTCCTCCTTCTGATCGCGCGCAGTCAGGAGAATGATGTAGGCGTAGTCCTTCCGCTGGAGCTTCCTCACCTCGCGGCACACCTGGACCCCGTCCATCCCCGGCATCATCCAGTTGAGGATGGCAAGACTGGGGGAATCCTCCCTCTGCAGCACGCGCCAGGCTTCGGCGCCGTCGGCGCAGGTTATGACCTGATATCCCCACATCGCGAGTTTGCGTTCAAGCAGCCGCCTGGATACCGCGTCGTCTTCGGCTATCAGAATCCTCATTGTGCCTCCCTTCCCAGCGCAAGCAAAGCGGGTTTCAGCCGTTCAAGTTCATTCTCGAGCATCGCCCTGGCCGCCTCAGCCTGGTCCAGCGAGCCGTCGCGCCCGATCTTCTCCAACCTCTGGGCGGCTTCGAAGGCCGCCTTCGCAGCGAAGTTGCCGACAGAGCCCTTGACCGTGTGGGCGGCCCGCTCGATCTGCACGGAGTCCTTCATTGCGACCGCTTCCCTCACGCGCGCCACCAGGCTGGGGCACTGCTCCAGAAACATCGCGGCGATTTCCCTTAAGAGCTCGACGTCGCCCTCAAGGTGGGCGATAGCGCCGAGCCAGTCGATCACGTTTTCGTCCTGCTGCGATTGGCCGGCCGGCACCGACGATCCGGCCTCCGGCGAGACCATCCTGTCCATGGTCTCCAGAAGATCCTGGGCGCGAATCGGCTTGGAAACGTAGCCGTCCATTCCAGCGTCCAGGCAGCGCTCGCGATCGCCCTTCATAGCGTGAGCGGTCATCGCAGCGATGGGCACGTGCCCGCCGGTGGTCTTCTCGCGGGCGCGGATCTCGCGGGTGGCCTCGAAGCCGTCCATCTCCGGCATCTCCACGTCCATCAGCACAAGATCGAACTTCTCCTTCTCCAGACAGGCCAGCGCCTCAAGCCCGTTGGAGGAGGACACGATGGTGTGGCCGCGCTTCTGCAGCATTCTGACCACCAGCTTGAGATTGACCGGGCTGTCCTCGGCCACCAGAATGTGCAGGCTCCTTCGATTCTCCCTCAGGGTGTGCTGTGTTATCAATTCAACCTCCCGGCCGTCCCTCGTCTTGTTTCCCAGGGTGAGCATTATCGCATCCCAGAGGTCGGCCTGCTTGATGGGCTTCACCAAATAGGCGGCAATCCCCAGCTCGCGGCATCTCGCGCCGTCGCCGCTCTTGCCGCCCGAAGTCAGCATTATCAACACGGTCCTGGAAAGATCCCGGTTTCCCTTGACCAGCTCGGCAAGCTGGAAGCCGTCCATCTCCGGCATTCTGGCGTCTATCAGGGCCAGGGCGTACGGCTTGCCTGCCCTATGCGCGCCCTCCATTTCCCGAAGCGCGGCCTCACCGCCGTCTACCGACTTGGGCTTCATGTGCCAGTTGGTGAGGATCTCTTCCAGCAGACGCCTGCTCCTGGCGTTGTCGTCCACCACCAACGCCCTCAGCCCCTCGACGTTGACCAGATCGGCAAGCGGGGTCTTGGACATGGGCCCGCGC
>JBAQHK010000243.1:0-7740 GCA_049288275.1 bacterium
GACCTTCAACGCCTATAACGCCGGGCGGGTGAAGGACGCGTGCGAGCTCCTCACAGCCAAGTACTCGAGGCCCGATGTCACCGTCGGGATGAGTCTCGCGGGGGCCATGACGCCCGCCGGGATGCAATCCTCGATCATCGCGCTCATGGATCACGGCTTCGTGGACTGGATCGTCGCAACCGGCGCCAACATGTACCACGACATGCACTACGCCTTCAATCTGCCGCTCTATGAGGGGACGCCCAACGTGGACGACTGCGCCCTGCGGGCGGTGGGAGTGACCAGGATCTATGACGTGCTCTTCGACTATGAAGAAGTCCTGATGGAGACCGACCGGCGGCTCCGCATGATACTCGCGCGGCCGGAGTTCCAAAAGGAGATGGGCACCCAGGAATTCTATCACCTGCTGGGCCGAATACTCGCGCGCGAGGAGCGCGCCAACAGGACCGGCCGGGTTAGCATTCTGGCCGCGGCCTATCGCAACGGGATCCCGGTCTTCACCTCCTCGCCCGGGGACTCCACGATCGGCATGAACATCGCGGGCCTCGAGCTCCTGACCGACAAGTTCAGGCTCAAGATCAACCCGAGTATAGATGTCAACGAATCCACGGCGATCATCTTGAACGCCAAGAAGCACGAGAAGGGCAAGACCGGTGTCGTCTTGGTGGGCGGCGGCTCTCCCAAGAACTTCATGCTGCAGACCGAGCCGCAGATCCAGGAGATCCTGAGGATCGCCGAGGCAGGCCAGGACTACTTCATCCAGATTACCGACGCGCGGGTGGATACCGGCGGGCTCTCCGGGGCAACGCCCAAGGAGGCCGTGACCTGGGGCAAGATCGATCCCGAAAGCGTCGAGACCAGCGTGATCGTCTACGCCGACTCCACCATAGTGCTGCCGCTCGTCACGGCGTACGTGGTTCAGAACACGCGGCCCAAGCGGCTCAAGCGGCTCTATGATCGGCGGGCCGAGCTCTTCGAGAGGCTGCGCCGGGCCTACTTCAGGAACTTCAGGAAGAGCGCGCCCGCGGAGATGCGGGATCTGGAGCGGCTGCTCGAGGATGGGCGGCGCGGCAGCAGACGACCAGCCAAGTGAAACCCCGGAGGGGATGCTGAATGGTTGCGCACAGAAGGGCCAGGAGGACGACCAAGAAAGCGATTGAGAAGACGCCAAGGGCGGCTCCACGGCTTCCGGCTTTGGGCGTAGCCGCCGACAGGCGCGCGCTCTTGGCGCAGGTCGAGAGGCACGGCACTCCGATCCTGGTGATCGATCACGACGTGATCCGAAGGAACTACCGCCGCTTCCGAAAGCACCTGCCCCGGGTCCAGTGTTATTACGCCGTCAAGGCCAACTCCGACCCCGAGATCATCAAGACCATGTTCGATGAGGGCGCGAGCTTCGACGTCGCCTCTTTCCCGGAGTTCCTCGCGGTGCACAAGCACATCGCGCGCTGGCCGGACAAGAAGCGCTTCGACTACATCTGGGACAGGATCATCTTCTCAAACACCATCAAGGACATCGAAACCCTGATGCGCCTGAGGCCCTACCGGCCCCTGGTCGCGTTCGACAATGAGGACGAACTCGTCAAGATCAAGCGCCACTGCGACACCGCCGGGCTGATTCTGCGGCTTACGGTCTCGGACACCGGCTCGGTCGTTGAGCTCAATTCCAAGTTCGGCGTGGCGCCCGCGGCGGCCAACGATCTTATCGAGAAGGCCTTCGCTATGGGAATGACCGTGGAGGGCCTGAGCTTCCACGTCGGGAGCCAGTGTATGAACCTCGACAACTACGTCGAGGCCCTCCACACGGCGCATGAGATCTTCACCACCGCGAACCGCAAGCGCACCGCGTCTCAGAAGCCGCTCAACCTGATCAACATGGGCGGCGGCTACCCGGCGCCCTACGACAGGAACGTCCCAAGGTTCGAGGAGTTGGCGAAGTTGATCAACTCGGAGATCGCCCGCCTCTTCCCCGAGAAGACCACCGAGATCCTTGCGGAGCCGGGACGATTCATCGTGGCCACGGCGGGGACTCTGGTCTCGGAGATAATCGGGCGGGCGCGACGCGATGGCAGGAGGGTCTATCACATCAACGACGGGCTCTACCACGATTTCTCAGCGGTGCTCTACGACCACTGGACGCCCAATTTCCAGGCCTTCAGGCATGCCGGGCGGAAGGAGATCTGCGCAGTCGTGGGCCCGACCTGCGACAGCTTCGACAAGGTCTCGCTGCACCAGAACCTGCCCGCCAACCTGATATACGGAGACCTGCTCTACACCTTGAACATCGGGGCCTACAGCTCGGCGTCCGCCTCGCACTTCAACGGCTTCCCTCCCGCGACGGTAGTACACGTCAACACCCGACGGTAGCCGGGGGCGCGCCGTGGGTAAATTGGGGACACTATACTGATTTCGGAACGAAAATCAGGACCAAAATCGGGGACACCATACTGATTTCGAGCGACCGGATTGGTCACTTGATCTGCACAACTACGGCCGCATCTCCGGAGGTCTGCCGAGTCTGGAACAGAGACCTCACATCCGCGTAGGCCGAGACCGGCCACACCGCCTTGGTAATTGAGAAGACCCTCCCTATCGTGAGCAAGTCACCGCTTGCCCGGAAGAAGACCCGGCACTCGCCGACCTGATTCGTGAATGTCGTGTCTCCGGGCAACGCCCCGACTGTCCAGCCGTGCGGGAGCTCGACCTTCAGGGTCTCGCTGACCTCACTGGCGAAGGGGAAGGCGATGTCGAAGCGCCGCTCCGAGGCGATGAAGGGATTGTCCTCGCGGTCTATGAAGTCGAACAGGCTGAGCACAAGACGGTCACCGGTTCGCCGGCCAGCCAGGTCGGCCTCCACCCGGCATCCTATCGCAACCAGAGACCAAGGATCATCAAGTCCCGTGATCGAGAGTGAGTCCACGCTGAATAGCGGGAAGGCCTCACTCATGTGCTCCTTCAGATAGCGGTCTCTGTCCCCCGCCTCTGCCTTGTGCAGAGACGCGCGGTGTCTGGCAGCCCACCGACCCTTGCACGTCTCAGTCACAGTGCCGGACACCTGCAGGTCCTGGTCAAACCGTATCGCAACTGCCCTGGCGGCGCGATTGACCCCGGCATCGGAGCGCGGGACGTCGAAGAACTGGCCGGTGCTGTCGCCTACCACCAACGCCTGGGTCCCTTCGTAGTTCTGACCGACTTGCCCGGGAACCAGATAGTCGTACCCCGGCTGGTAGAAGGTGTATCCTCCCCGGCTGAGCGGGACGGCGACCAGCACCTGGTCGAATTGCCAGAACCTGGCCTCAGGCAAGAAGACCCCCATGTCCGAGTTCAGGCCGAAGGCCATCTTGGCCTCAACGCCGATCTTCTGGAGCATTTGGCAGAACGTTGCTGCAATCTCCAAAGGGCGGCCCCGGCCGTTCTTGACCACATGGCTGACACAGCCGTTGGGCTTCTCCTTGGGATCCAGGTCGTCCAGGTCAACGTTCTGGATGTGTTTGTTGATCCAGGCGCAAATCGTCCTGGCACCTTGCTCGGACTGAGACACGAATGGCAGGTCCCTGGCGAGCGCGGCGCGCACGTCGAAATCATAGTACATGAACGCCTTGATCCTGTCGTCCATCTCCCTGGTCTGCTGGATCCAGAAGGTCGCAAGCGACTCGGGCTTCTCGTAGTAGTGAACCAGCTGCCGCTTGAGAGCCCTGGCCGAAGGGCAATGGGGCTCGGACTCGAAGGCCGGCACGCCGGAAACGGTAAACACCAACGCGGTCGGCGCTTTCTCTGTCGGCTCCCGGCGGACATCCAACTTGACGTCGGCTCCCACCACGAAGTAGTCCTGCGCGACGCTGTCACCAAAACTGCGGTATTCCTGCCCGGCAAGGCCCTTCCCTCGACAGAATACCCAGCGGCACTCCCCCGCCAACAGATGCAGGTCGCTCTGCATGAACCAGCGGTAGAATGGAGTATCGGATCGATACTTGATGAAGTACTCGACAATGCAGTCGGCCGCGACTTGCGGCAGCGTGAATGACTTCTGCCTGAACTTCGCGCCTTCCGACACCCAGACGTCCTTCTCCAGCACCTGTTTCTTATCGAGCTCGAAGACGCGGCCGTCACGGAGGCAAGTCCGGCCCCTTATCTCCTCAGCCTGTGTGCCTCGGGAGAGCGGTTCGGTGAGGACATCGCCGCAGCTGCGCCCTTCGCTGCTCAACACCCGTATTCTGCGGTAGACCGTTCGATAGCATTTGCCCTGAACCATGTCCTCCTCGTCGTCCACGATCTTCTCGAAGACCACGACGGCGTCCTTGATGCCGTGCTCGAGATCCGCCGAAACCGCCCAATCGGCCTCGGTGACCGGCAGCCAGGAGAAGTCTGATCCGGCCCGTGGCGCCGTAGGGAGAACCCAAATGCACATCATCGCTATGATCCAGGCTGCGCTCCGGGCCATGATCGGTCTGCCCTCCTTACGGTGATCCAGCTGCCGGCGCCATCGCACCGGACCCTCGGTACTGATCTCCTCAGTGCGCCCCCAACAGCGTCAGCCCCGGCGAAGCGCCACGGTCTGACCGGACACCCGGCTCCTATTCCTGCTGAAGGTACGGGCGGCATCATAAGCCTCGGGCTCCACCCCGAACCCGGTTCTTCGGTAGGTTGCTACAACTCTCAGCGTGTTTCCCGCGACCCTGGTCTTGGACGAGATGCTCGCACCATCGCACTGGTACTCAGCGGCAGTGGTATCGGCCTCGCACGTCCAGCCAACGGGGAGTACCCAATCCACGATCGAAGATACCTCCAAGGGCGAGCCGAACCATATCGGGAAGACCCGCTGCTTCGCGGTAAGCAGGGAGGGCGCCGGCGCGGTGAACACGTCTGGCCGCAGGAGCATCATGCCGCCGGTCTGCTGCAGGTAGTGCGGGCAGGACAGGGCGAATGCAGCCCAGGCCGAATCTGCGGTATCCCCCATTGAGAAGTCGGTTATCTCCGTGGCCGGTGCCGACGCCGTCACCAGTCTCAGCATTGCCTCCAGCCTGTCCTTCTGCGGCTGGGTTCTGTGGAGGAGTCTGGCATAAGGCACCAAGCCAGCGAAGTAGGTGACTGCAGCGGTGCCGCTGAACGACCCGTCCTCGCTCAGCTCGAGCGTCGCGCGATACACGGTCCGGAAGTCTTCAGGCTCAGGATACGGCAGCTCGATCAGCACGGGCTCGGTGGCAGCTGCCAGCACTACCGTTGCCCCTTGAAGATGCCATGGCAGGTGCCCGAGCGGCACGGTCTCGTCGGTGGGATCGAAGAAGATCCAACCTTGGGCTCCCGCAGCCTCAAGTAACCGATCGACCCCGCTGCCGAGCCGGAGGGCCACCACCACATGGTTGAACTGACCCGGACAAGGCACGCGATCGTCCACCCTGCTGCCGGCGTTACACAGGACCGGTGCCGCCTCGATGCCCAGCGCTCTCAGGAGGGCCACCATAAGTACCGCCTTGTCCTTGCAGTCGCCGTAGCGCGTGGCCAATGTTGCGGAGGCCTGTCTGGGCACCCAATACTGTTTGCCAATTGCCACCGACACATAGCGTATCTCACTCTGGCAGAACTCAGCGATAGCCCTCGCCTTGTCCTCGAGAGCCGAGAAGCCGCCGGCAATGCGGGCGGCCTCATCCGTGATTGCCTGATCGGGAGTCGCAGGCCCGCTGGTGAGGTCCGCGTACCAAGCGGCTACGGCCTTCCAGTCGGAGAATCCCGTGCCGGGTCCGCCACCAGGCGCAAAGCATGAGACCAGCAACCGGCGCAGGAGGTACGACCATGGTGGGGCCAGCGGTTCGTCGGGCCGATATGGAAGATCACTCGCCGTCCAGACGTAAGCATTGCCGCGCCGATCGAAGTCCACACTGTCGATCCCCTGCTCCCCATAGACCACTTCCCACCCGTCTGGCACCGAGACAGAGAACCTCGCAGTGGAGACCGGCTCCTGCTCCTGGAATGCAAACACCTGGTAGAGGGACGGCAGGTCCTCCTCTCTTACCACGACTTCGTACGCCACGATGTCTCCGGGTTCGACATGGGAAGGCTCCGCGACAAGCTCCAGCCTATCGTTATAGAGTGCCGCGCTCCCGAGCATGCCCCGCTTGCTGACCTCGCTGTCATCAAGTGACCTCAACTTGCCGTCGGGCTTCACCACCCAGCAGTCCAGGTCCTCCACCTTCACGAAGGGCCCGACTGAGCAAGACCAGCGCGCGCGCTCGCGCCCAGCGCGAGTCAGTATCTTGTACGCCAACCTGAGTCTGGTCTCCGAGCTACAATCAGCAGATATCACCGTGTCTTCAGCGTGGAGAAGAGTCAACACAGTGGCTTCCGTCGGAATCGGCTTGGACTCCTCCACCAAGTCTCTGATCCATTGGGGCTCGCACATGCTGCACCCGGTGTGCAATTCGTGGAAAGCGACAACCAGGAGACAGGGAAGACAGATGCGAGACCAGATACTCACGATGCGATGTGACTCCGCTCTTCTTGCCGGCATAGGATTCCCCCGCAGCCTGGCGGACCTCCGTCACTTCTCGGAGCGTCCGGCAACCGAACAGCCTCCCGCCCGCACTGGTAAACTCTCATCTGGGCTTGCCGGACTCGCCGCACCTCGCCAGCATGGTCGCAGGTGGCTCGGAATGCTCTCACTCTAGACGGACTCGATCCCGTTTGCAAGCCAATTCACCCGCAGCCATGGAAATCAGGAATGTGTCCCCGATCCTGGAAAACTAGTATAGTGTCCCCAGTTTTCTGCTGGATCGCAGGCTACTTCGCGGGGGGCTTGGCCAGCGAGATGTCGGAGATGCCGCCGACGTGCTTGGCGAGTTCCGCAAACTCATCCAGCTTGGCCTGGGACCAGATCATCATGCGGGCGCCGTCGGGGGAGCCTCCGCCGTGCATGCAGCCGGGCACGCCTGCGCCTATCGTCAACCACTCGATCAAGCGCGCAACCCGCATGCGGGTCTCGGCCGGCGAGTTGGCCTTGAGGTACTTCTGGATGAGGTGGCCGTAGGAGCCGCTCATGAAGTCCTCGTAGGAGGGCATGCAGCCGGTCTCGGCTATCCCACCGGCGATCTCCTGAACAAGCCGCTTGGTCTCGTAGGGAAGGGTCGCCACGTAAACCTTGTTGGCGTGGGACAGGAGCGGATCGGGTAGCCACGCCCCCGAGGGGTGCGCCGTCCCCATAACCCCTGCGGCGATGCCCATTCCGAAAGTGGTCTCGTTGTTGATGATCATCTGCGTCAGCTTGTCGCGGAAGACCTTCTCATCCAGGCCGTTGGCGCGCGCTATGAGGATCGCCGCCCCGATCATCACGTCCCCCTGGCCGGCCACGCACCCGCCTATCGCAGCGCGGTAAGGCAAGGTGAAGCGGGCGATGGCCTCGCCGGCGTAGTCGTACTCGCCGTTAAGGAAGACGCGCTCGGTGGGGACGAAGACCTTGTCGAAGAAGATGTAGGCCTGGGTGATGCCGCCACGCGCGACGGGGTTGTCGAAGCCCTCCTCCATCTCGCGCTTGTCGGAGGGGTGACGAGCCTCGACTATCGTGATCCCCGGCGAGTCCTTGGGGATGACGAAGGCCACAGCGTAGGAGGAGTCCTCACGCTTGAGGCGCGCGGTCGGCATGACGAAGAGCTCGTTGGCGGCCGCGGTGCCGCAGATCATGACCTTGGCGCCCTTCACCACGATGCCGTCCGGGCGACGCTCCACTACATGGAGGTACATGTCAGGATC
>JBAQHK010000244.1:0-4936 GCA_049288275.1 bacterium
CTGGTCTTCGTCCTTTATCCCAGCCAACGCTTGTGCTACCCTGTCCGTGCAAAGGTCTTCGGGCATGGGGTGTCGCTCCTTTCGCTGTGTCTCTGCCTGAGACGGCGTAGTTGTAACACCCCTTGCCCACTTCACCTATCCAATTCTGCACACTAATCGTTACACCATACCCGGCTTTCGTCGGTTGACAGCCGGCGACCGGGGTGATAGCATGGGCTTTCGTGTGCCGGTAAGGCACGTTCTCGTGGTTCACGCTCCAGGACAGTCTGCCCGAGGAGGTCGGCATGCCAGGCGATTACCAGATTTCGCTTTCACCCAGTGAGCTGCCCCGCAAGTGGTACAACATCATGCCCGATCTACCCGAGCCCCTGGCGCCGCCCATCGGGGACAAGCAGCTGGCGTCGCTGCCCAAGATGATGATCCACACCTGCCTGGGGCAGGAGTTCTCCACCGAGCGCTGGATAGACATACCCGACGGGATCCTGGAGCTCTTCGAGCGGGCAGGCCGCCCGCGGCCGCTCTTCCGGGCCAAGGCGCTTGAGAAGGCCCTCGGCACCCCGGCCAAGATGTACTACAAGAGCGAGTTCTATAGCCCCACCGGGAGCCACAAGGTCAACACAGCTCTGGCCCAGGTTTACTACGCCAAGCAGGAAGGCTTCGAGCGCCTGACCACCGAGACAGGCGCCGGCCAGTGGGGAACCGCGCTGTCCTACGCGGCCTCGATGGTGGGCTTGAAGTGCACGGTCTACTGGGTGAGGGCGGTCTATCGGTGGAAGGAGTCCCGCCGCAACTTCATGAACCTCTATGGGGCGCAGGTCTACGCATCGCCCAGCACGCAGACCAAGGTGGGCAAGGCGCTCTACGACAAGAACCCGGATCATCCCGGATCGCTCTCGATCGCCATCTCCGAGGGCCTCGAGGACGCCGAGCGCGACCCCAAGGCGGTCTACTCCCTCGGGTCGGTCCTCAATCACGTGATCATTCACCAGTCGGTTATCGGCCTGGAAGCCTTGAAGCAGTTCGAGAAGGCCGGCGACTACCCGGACGTTGTGATCTCCTGCCTGGGCGGCGGTAGCAACTTCGGCGGCTTCGCCATGCCCTTCATGGGCGAGGTCTTGACCAAGGGCAAGAAGACCAAGTTCATCGCGGCTCAAAGCCAGGCAGCGCCCAATCTACAGGGCGAGTTCAAGTACGACTACGCCGACCACGGGGAGCTGACGCCGCAGCTCAAGATGTACACGCTGGGGCACCAGGCGGACTTCCCGCCCATTAAGGGTGATGGCCTGAGGTATCACGGGTGCTCGCCGATCATAAGCCTCTTGCGGCACCTGGGCTACATAGACACGGTGGCCTATCCCAAGGACGAGAAGTACGTGTTCGCGGCGGCCGAGCAGTTCGTGCGCACCGAGGGCTTTCTGCCGGCGCCGGAGTCGGCCTACAGCATCGCGGCGGCGATCGATGAGGCCCTGAAGTGCAAGCAGACCGGCGAGAAGAAGGTGATAGCCTTCAACATCAGCGGCCACGGCTTCATGGACATGGTGGGTTACGACGAGGTGCTCGATCTCACCGCGAGGACGCCGGTGAAGGAGAAGATAATCAAGGGAGGGTAGCGGGCTCGACGCCGGTGGCCCGCGTCGGCGCCACCCGCCTCATCCTGCGCGCCCTCGTCGGGCCGAAGCCCTTCGCTCAGAGAACTGATATTCGCTACGGGCAGTCGGCCCCTCCTCGGCGCTCGGCAGGCGGGTTCTGTCGCCGATCACCCCCACCGTGCTAGCTTGTGCTGCGCTCGTCGGGGACCCCCGTCGGCGCCACCCGCCTCGTGTTCGGGCGATCGTCGGGCCGAAGCCCTTCGCTCAGAGAACTGATATTCGCTACGGGCAGTCGGCCCTTCCTCGGCGCTCGGTTGGCGGGTCCTGTCGCCGAGCGCGCGTACGGTAGGCCGAGGTCGGGGCTTGCGCTCCGGCTCGGAACCCCACTCGCCTCCGCATCAATCCCTCTCCCTCGCCGATCGCAATGGTGGCCGAGTAGGTGCCTCCGTCGGCGCCATCCGCCCGGGACGGTGTGGGTGGTCTGAGCTTCCATCCTGGGCATTGCTCTGTTAGGTTACCTGTATGGCGCCGATCAAGATTGCGCGTAAGGTCTTCCAGCTGTTCTTCCTGGGGGCGACGGTGTCCCTCACAGTGAAGCTGCTGGCCGGGGTGCGGGCGCCGACGGTGGAGTACTACTGCCCTATGGGTGGGGTGGTCTCGCTGTGGGGACTGGTGAAGCAGCAGCAATTCATCTGCGCCCTGAGCGAGATGAACCTCAGCCTGGCGGTGGCCCTCTTCGCCGGTGTCCTCCTAACCAAGAAGAGCTTTTGCAGTTGGGTCTGCCCGCTGGGCACGATCTTCGAAGGCTTCGCCTGGGCGCGGGGAAAGGTCCTGCCGCGGGAGACCTTGCGAGTGCCGGACCGGGCCGACGCCGTGCTCAAGTACCTCAAGTACGTTATCCTGGGGGCGATCATCGTGCTCTCCTACCGGGCGTCGGAGCTGGTCTTCAGAGGCTATGATCCGTTCTATACCTTGTTCACCGGAGGCAAAGGCCACGGCCTGATGCCGGTGTGGAGCCTCGTACTCCTTGGCGTGGTGCTCCTGGGGACCTTCCTCTTCGAGATGGCCTGGTGCCGGTACCTCTGCCCCCTCGGGGCGGTGATGGATCCTCTCTCCAAGATTGGGCTCGTGAAGGTGAAGCGAGGGGCAGCCTGCACCGAGTGCGGCGCCTGCGATCGCGCCTGTCTTCAGCGCATACCGGTATCGAAGCTGGCCAAGGTCACCCGCGCGGACTGCACCAATTGCCTCGCTTGCATGTCCAAGTGCAAGGCTGCCGGGGCAATGGACCTGGGGGTGTGAGCGACATGACCTGGAAAGTGTGGATCGTCCCCGCCGTGATTGTGGCGCTGTCAATTGGGGGAGTGACTGGGGCCAAGAAGATAAGCCTGCCAACGCTAACCTACATATTCGACAAAGGATTTCGGGGCGAAGCCGCAACTGCCAAGATGACAGTGGACGGGGTCCAATGCTACGGTACGGCCAACGCCCTGCGCGAGCATATCGCGGCCGTGCCGGGTCTCGTGAGCATGGTGGCCTACGGCGGCAGACACCGGGTGGTGCTCGAGTACGACCCCGAGAAGGTCGGGCCTGAGGGGATCACCCGGGCCATCGAGCAGCCCGTAATGACACGCCAGGGCCCCGTGGCCTTCTTCAAGGTCCTTTCCGTGGAGTCGGATTAGCGCCCAGGTCGCAGCAATATCACAAGGCGGGTTTAGGACGAAGGGGGCCGGCGCTAAGCCGAAACCGCATAGCCGCGGCCGTCCAGGCCCGGATGGGGTCCAATCCCTGCCGTGAGGCTGAACTACGAGGCCACCCGTGGAAGTGCTTACGCGGATCCGCCGGCTTGATTACACTCGGCCCCCGCGGCGCAGCAATGGCCGCTAATCCGGCTTGACACCGCGCCCCAGCAGCCATAAGCTATGACCCGACGGACTGAGTGGTTGTGAGTTCTCGCCCCTGGGAACCCGCCGGCCAGACCATGCGGCCGCGTGTGCCCGGGGATTTGCTTCTCCGGTAGCAAGTGAGGTGGCGGATAGTGAGGAGGGGGTGCAGCCGTGAGACATGCCAGTCTGGAGCCTGAGGCCATTCCTGACAGCCCGCGCGCGCAGGAGAGCAGCCGCACTGCGCCGGTGCGGCAGCCCAAGCTGATTGACCAGCTGCGGGACGAGATGCGCCGGCGGCACTACAGCCGCAGGACCGAGAGCACTTACTGGGCCTGGATCAGAAAGTTCATCTTCTTCCACGGTCTCCGCCACCCCAAGGAGATGGGCGAGCAGGAGATCAACCGCTTCCTGAGCTCGCTCGCAATAGAGGGCAAGGTCAGTGCCTCGACGCAGAACCAAGCCCTGAGCGCACTGCTCTTCCTCTATCGCAACGTGATCAAGCGCGATCTGGACGATCTTGGCGACGTCGTGCGGGCGCGCCGCACTAAGCGGCTGCCGGTGGTGATGACCAGGGAAGAGGTCAGGAGCGTGATGAACCGCCTCGATGGGCAGGCCTGGCTCATGGCCTGCCTCATGTACGGCGCGGGCCTGCGACTCAACGAATGCCTGGGTCTTCGCGTTCAGGATATTGACTTCGGCGCGAATCAGATCACCGTCCGATGCGGCAAGGGCGCCAAGGACCGCATCACCATGCTGCCCCAGGCCGCGAAGCAGCCCCTGATCGGCCATCTCCGGCGGGTCAAGGCCGTGCACGACAGGGATCTGTCCGAGGGCTTCGGCAAGGTGATCCTGCCCGATGCCCTCGAGCGCAAATACCGCAGTGCCGCGCACGAGTGGCAGTGGCAATTCGTGTTTCCTCAGCGCAACCGATGGGTGGACCGGCGGACGCGCGATCAGGGACGCCACCATGTGGACGAGTCAATCGTCCAGAAGGCGGTGGCCAGAGCCGTGCGGGAAGCAGGCGTCCTCAAGAGAGCCACCTGTCACACCCTGCGACACTCGTTTGCCACTCACCTTCTCGAGAACGGGTACGACATCAGGACCGTGCAGGAGCTACTGGGACACAAGGACGTGCGGACGACGATGGTCTATACCCACGTCCTGAACCGCGGAGGGAAAGGCGTAAGGAGCCCTATGGATGCGGTCTAGGCCCGCGGCGGGCGCACGAAGCCGAAACCGCATAAGACGCGCCCAAGGGCAGCCATAGGCACCAAATATGTTGAAATGATGGGAGTTTGGTGGTACGATCGCTTGAGCAGAATGCCGACCCGCAGCCGCGGGTGCTGCGGGCCAACGGGTACCCTGGAGGAAAGGTATAACCAGTAGTTATGTGCCATGGTGGAGGTGAACATGAGGTCTAGACTGCTATTGGTCGTGAGCGTGGGAGCACTAGCCTTCTTGCCG
>JBAQHK010000245.1:0-3133 GCA_049288275.1 bacterium
GCGCGGGCACCATAGCCGTGGGACTGACGACGTCCTTTACGGAGAAAGCCTGGTATGACGGCGACTGCCGCCGTCCGGGCGAGATCGTTGATTCTGACATAATCTTCAACCCCGCGATGACCTACCGGACCGACACCCAGGGCCCGCCGGATGGGATTGACATCCAATCGGTGACCGCCCACGAGCTAGGGCACTTCTTTGGCATCGCGCACTCCGCGCTGAGCTCTGCAACCATGTACTTCGTGCTCCAGGATGGGACCGAGGCCCGCTCCCTCGAAGTGGACGACCAGATTCAGATGATCAAGGCTTACGGAGCCCCTGCCACGATGGCGGCAGCCAGCCGGCTGTCGGGCTCAATCGTCGACGGGTACAGCGGCGAGCCGGTGTCGGGAGCCGCGGTCTTCGCAATCGATGAGGCCTCCGGCGACACTCTGGGCTGCGAATACACCCTGCAGGACGGCACCTACGAGTTCATCGGGCTGCCCGACGGCGACTACTACATCGGCGCTCATCCTCTGGACGGCAGTTCCGCCGTGAACTACGTGAGGCCTGCCTACATTAACGATTACCTGGCGGGCCTACCGGTGACGCAGTTCGTTCCGGAGGCCTGGGATTCGCTGGAGTCCGCCACTGACGACGCCGACGATCGCGATCCAATCGCGGTCCTGGCAGGGACGACCGCGGTCGCCAACATCATCGGCAACATCGACGCGGCCGGTCCCGAGGTAGTCTCCACAGTGCCGGATTCCAGCGCCACCGACGTGCCGATAGATGCCGCAGTGCTGATCTCGTTCTCCGAGGGCCTGAATACCGAGACGCTCCAGGGCAACTTCAGTCTGACCGACACCACGACGCAGGCCTTCATATCCGGCAACGCCGCCTTCCTCAAGGACGACTCGCTGATTGCCTTCATGCCTATGGGGGAACTTGGCTTCTCGTCAACTTACAGGCTCCGGATCGAGACAGGGCTCGAGGACAGGTTCGGCAATCACCTGGCCGAGGATTTCGTGATGCTCTTCACGACCGAGCCCGAGCCGGACGTGGTGCTGACAAGCCTCACCCCGAGCAAGGGAGTTGTGGGCATGACGCTGGCCATCAATGGCAACGGCTTCGATCCTCTGGCCGCCAATGACTCGGTAAGCTTCAACGGGGTCGAGGCCGAGGTCACGGAGGCTTCGCCGACGCAGCTGGTGGTCGTTGTCCCGCAAGGGGCGACATCCGGGGCGGTGAGTGTATACAACGCGGCCCAGGGGAAGGAGAGCAACAGCCTTCAGTTCACCGTTCTCTCGCCGGATGAGGTGCCGAAGGGCTTCGAGTCGGGTGTCTGCGCGCTTGGCGCGACTCCCCGTGCCGTAACATTGACTCCCGACGGTAAGTACGCCTTCGTCGCTACCGACGCGGGGGCGGTGGCCGTGGTCGCCGCGCCGGACTCCAGCGGGTATATGACCGCCACTGCGGTCCCAATAGCCGGCGGGCTCGTCGGCATAGATGCCGGACCCGCGGGGGACCGGGTCTACGCAGTGAGCAGCGCGACCCAGGAGTTCTACCGGCTCAACTCGACCTGGGGGGCGGTGAGCGTGTTGAGCGAGAAGCCGGTCGGGGCCGTACCGCGCGGCATCCTGGTCCACCCCAACGGACGACGTGCCTTTGTCCCCACGGACGATGGGGAGATCCAGGTATGGGACATCGACGAGCAAAGCCCGTCCCTTGACACTCAGATTGGCGTGATAGACCAGGTGGATCCCGACGTTCTTGGCGACCTCGCGATCGACCCGGCCGGGCAGGTTCTCCTGGCTCCGACCGGGGCCGGCAAGCTGCTCGTGATCGATCCTGATTCCAATCTGGTGGCCGGCACGGTGGATGTCGGTCTCTATCTGGAGGATGTCGCGGTGGATCCGGCGACAGGCTATGCCTACGTTTGCGACGAGAACGGCGTCCTCGGCGTGGCATCGCCCGGCCAGGGATCGGTCCTGTGGAGAGCGAAGCTTGGCGGGTCGCTCTACGGCATAAGTCTGACGCCCGCGGGAACCTTCGCGCTTGTAGTGAACCGCGAGCTGGATCTCATCAGCGCCGTCGATCTCAGGGGCAACTCGTCGAGCTTCCTGTCGGTGGTGGCGACCATCAGCCTGCCCGAGAACCCGGTCGACATCGATCTGTCGCCCGACGGGGATTATGCCTTCACAATCTCCGAGGCCGAGAAGAAGCTGGTTGCCACCGCCATCGGCGTCGGGCCGTCCCTGACCTCGGTCTCCCGCCGCACTGGGCCTGTTGGGACCAGCCTGGTTCTTGCGGGCTCGGGCTTCATGCAGGCCGTGGGCGCCATGGTTCTGTTCGGCGGCGTGGGCGGCCTGTGGGCGCAACCCGGGTGGGTCACCGATAGCTCCCTCGGCGCCGTAGTTCCTGTAGGAACCACCAGCGGAACCATATCGGTGGGAATCGGCGATGCGTCGCCGGAGCTGGAGTCCAACAGCATGTACTTCGAGATCCTCGGCGCCACCGAGGACGATATGCTGCGCCCGGCCGCGGCCCTGCCTGGCTCGCCCGGAGCCGATGGCGGATCAGTCGTCGAGGCATCACCAGCCGACGACTATCTCGCCCTGGCGGACAAGTCGGGCCATCTCCACGCCTTGCTCGTGGATGAGGCGAGCGCGCTATACTGCAAGTTCATAGGGTCGCTCGACCTTGGCTCCAATGCTTCCGACATCGCCTTCCCGCCCGACGGCAAGCGCGCCTTCGTAGCGCTGCCGGATTCCAATGCAGTGCTCGTGGTTGGTGCCGACCGGCTCAAGGCCGACTTCCTTGCTGCGGTCGACACGATCGACTTCTCGGGAATCGTCGGATCGGAGCTTGCCAGGTTGGCGGCCAGCCCCGACGGCTCGCTGCTCCTGGTGTCTGACCCGGGCGCAGCCCTGGTCCATTGCGTGGACGTCGCCGCCGGTTCACCGACCGAGTATGAGATCATCCAATCTGTGGATGTCTCCGGGACGCTCGGCGCCAGTCGGGTATATGAGATGGCCTTCCACCCCGGCGGATGGTATGCCTACCTGGGGTTCGATGACACAGACTGCCCGAAGGTCTGTGCTCTGGACACCGAGGCAGCGAGCGCGACCTACCTTGAGCTGATCGCCGGTGC
>JBAQHK010000246.1:0-2620 GCA_049288275.1 bacterium
AGGCGGCTCCGTCGACCGAGGGGCGAGCGCGGAGCCGCCGACCGCAAGATAGCGGCTGCACCCAAAGGAGGACTCTGTGAAGATAGCTTTCTCCACGTCAGGCTCGACCCTTGATGCGCCCCTTGACAACCGGTTCGGTCGGGCGCGCGGATTCCTGATCTACGACTTGGAGAGCGGTGACGTCGAGATCATCGACAACACCCAGAGCCTCAACTCCCCTTCCGGCGCGGGCATCCAGGCCGCCGAGGCAATCGTGCGGTCTGGAGCGACAGGCCTGGTGACCGGCCACTGCGGTCCCAAGGCCTTCCGCGTGCTGTCCGCGGCGGGAGTCGTGGTGTACAACACCGACGCCGAGACCGTGGCAGAGGCCCTGAAGAGGTACAAATCCGGAAGCTTGAAGCCCGCTGACACGGCCGACGTGGAGGGGCATTGGGCATGATGTTGGCCGTTGCCTCAGGAAAGGGCGGCACCGGCAAGACAACAGTCGCCCTGAACCTGGCCAAGGTCGTTGCCTGCCCGGTTCAGGTCCTGGACTGCGATGTCGAGGAACCCAACGCTCATCTGTTTCTGCGGGGAACGTTGAACAAGCGGGAGACCATCACCAAGCCTGTGCCCGTCGTGGACCGGGCCCTGTGCGACGCCTGCGGCGAGTGCAGCCGCTTCTGCCAGTATCACGCCATCGTCTGCTTGAAGGACAGGGTTATGGTCTTCGCGGAGATGTGCCACAGCTGCGGAGGGTGCGCCAAGGTCTGCCCCAGACAGGCCATAAGCGAGACCGGCCAGCGAATCGGGGTGGTGGAGACCATCGTGGACGGCTTGATCACTCTGGTCACCGGTCGCCTCGACGTGGGAGTTGCCATGGCGCCACCGCTGGTGCACGCGGTGAAGTCCCGAATTTGCGCAGACAAGCCGGCCATCATCGATGCGCCGCCGGGCACCTCCTGCCCGGTGATCGCATCTGTCAAGGGCGCCGACTTTGTCGCCTTGGTCACTGAACCCACGCCCTTCGGCCTGCACGACCTGCGGCTCGCAGTGGACATGGTGCGGCAACTGGCTATCCCTTTTGGCGTGGTGATAAACCGTGTCGGCGTGGGCGACGACCGGGTCCACGATTATTGCGGGCAGCAGCGGACTCCCATTCTCCTCGAGATACCCGATGACCGTCGCATCGCCGAGGCCTACTCGAGGGGAGACCTCGTGGTTGATGCCCTGCCGGAGTACCGCCGGCACTTTGAACGTTTGGCGGACGCGACCGTGAGACAAGGCGGCCTGGCCCGGCGCCCCGGCGCCGCCGACGGCGGGAGGCCCGAGTGACGATCAGAGAACTGGTGGTGGTAAGCGGCAAGGGTGGCACCGGAAAGACCAGCCTTGCAGCCTCGCTGGCCATCCTGGCCGGGGAGGCAGTCGTGGCCGACTGCGACGTTGATGCCGCCGACTTGCACTTGGTTCTTTCACCGCAGGTTAGGGAGCGCCACGTCTTTCACGGCGGCCACCATGCAGTCGTCCGGGATGAGGACTGCGTCAGTTGTGGAGCCTGCCTCCAGAACTGCCGCTTCGGCGCCGTCAGGCCCGAGCGCAGAACCGCCCGCAGGGACAACTACACAATCGACCCTCTCTCCTGCGAGGGCTGCGGGGTGTGCGTTCGCTTCTGCCCAGTCCAGGCAATAGACTTTCCCGAGCGCGTGTGTGGAGAATGGATGATCTCGGAGACCCGCTGTGGACCCATGGTTCACGCCAGACTCGCGGCTGGGGCTGAGAACTCGGGCAAGCTGGTGTCAACGGTTCGCCGTGAGGCCCGCCGTATCGCTGAGGAACAAGCTCGTTCCATGGTGATCGTTGACGGCCCGCCGGGCATCGGCTGTCCTGTAATAGCATCGGTGACCGGCGCCTCGCTGGTTCTGGTGGTTACCGAACCCACGGTCAGCGGCGAGCATGACCTGGAGCGAGTCCTTGCCCTGGCTAGACACTTCGACCTTCCGGCAGCGGTCTGCGTGAATAAGTGGGACCTGAACGCTGAGATCACCGCCAGGATCGAAGACAGCGCGGGCAAGGCCGGCGCCTCCGTTGTCGGTCGCATACGTTACGACCCCGGCGTGACCCTCGCCCAGATGGAGAACCTGGCCGTCGTGGAGACGCCCAACCCGGCCGCCGACGATATCACAAGAATCTGGACCGATCTTGGGCTGAAGGAGTAAGCCGTGGACACAACTGAACGCGCCGACAAGGCCGCGCAAGACCAAGAGAGACTCCGGGCAAGGCTTGGCCGGATAAGGCACAAGATCCTCGTGCTATCCGGCAAGGGTGGGGTTGGGAAGAGCACCGTGGCGGTGAACCTGGCGGCGGCCCTGGCGGCCGCGGGCAAACGGGTGGGGCTGCTCGATGCTGACATCCATGGTCCCAGCATTCCGACCATGCTCGGCCTGGAGGGATCGAGGATCACCGGCGACGGCTCGGAGATGCTCCCGGTGGACGCAGGCGGAATCAAGGTGGTGTCGCTCGGCTTCTTCCTTGGCAGCCCGGACGACGCCGTGATATGGCGAGGGCCGATGAAGACCGGGGTTCTGAAGCAGTTTCTGGCGGACTTCGCGTGGGGCGATCTTGACTTCCTGGTCATAGATTC
>JBAQHK010000247.1:0-15461 GCA_049288275.1 bacterium
GCCCAGTCGCTTCGGGCGGCCGGAGGACGGCCCGTTGCCTTCCATGGCCTCGACCGCGTCCACCAGGCTCAGGCCCGGTCGTGCCAGGGAGAAGACGTCAACGATCACCCGGCTCATCGCCGCCGGCCGGGGATTGGCCAGATGGTGAGAGGACTTGGCAAGACCAGGCACGCAGCCGAACATGTTCTTCACGGCCCCGGTCACCAGGGTGAGCACGTGGGTCTTGAGTTTGGGAATGCTCACCACGAGGTCGTAGCCCAAGGCCTCGCGGGCCATCCTGTAGGTTCTGCCCTCGACGGACTTCTCGATCCAGCCGCCGGCCTCGAAGTTGACCAGCCTGGCCCCGGCAGACTCACAGGCCTCGAGCATGCCGGTCGCCTCCCAGACCCGCCGGACTCCGCGCAGCGCCCCGGCCGGGCTGTCCCCGACCGAGACATCACATCCCCTCTGCCTGAAGAAGGCGATCGCCGCGGCCACAACCTGGGGATGGGTGGTGAGACAGCGTTCAGGCCCCTTGGCCGCTGCGAGATTGGGCTTGAGGAGCACCCGCTTGCGGCCGACGAGCCCCGGCTCCGCGCAGAGCGCTCCCGACAGGACCCGGGTGACTGCATGCTCCACCTCGGCAGCGCTGTAGCGATCGCAGCGGGCCAGCACTACCGACGACGTCACCTGCCGGCCTCCCTCACGTAGAACTTCCCGGGAAGCGGCCGCACAAGCCCCATGGTCTCCAGCGACAGCAGCACCGCGAGCACGGTGTCCGCCGGCATGCCCAGATGCCTCGAGACCTCGTCCACATGCACCGGGGCATCGGACAGCAGGCCAGCGACCTGCTCTTCGGCCCGGGTCAGGCAAGGGGCAAGGCCAAGCACGGCCTGGTCGGCCCTCGGCACTACCTGGGCAGAGATGTCCTCTAGCACGTCCGCAGCCGACTCCACCAGCTTCGCGCCCTCCTTGAGCAGTCTGTTGGCCCCCTTGGCCCCCGCGTAACCCGGATTGCCGGGAACCGCGAAGACCGTCCGGTTCTGCTCCAAGGCCGCGTCCGCGGTGATCAGGGCCCCGCTGCGTTCTCCGGCCTCCACCACAACGGTCCCCAATGATAACCCGCTTATCAGTCTGTTTCTGCGCGGGAAATTGCCCTTGAGTGGTCTGCTTCCCGGCACGAACTCGCTCAGCAGCGCGCCGTGCGCGGCAACGGACTCGGCCAGAGACTTGTTCTCCGGTGGATAGGTCACGTCTATGCCCGAGCCCAAGACCGCGATGGTCCTTCCCCCAGCCTCGAGCGCCCCCCGGTGCGCGGCGGTGTCGATGCCCCTGGCGAGCCCACTCACAATGGTGAAACCCGCCCGGGCGAGATCTCCGGCCAGTTCAACCGCCATCCTGAAGCCCGCCAGCGACGGCTTGCGGGACCCCACAATCGCGACAGCGTTGGCGTCCGCAGCCTCCAGCGAACCTTTGACGTAGACCACCGGCGGCGGAACGGCAATCTCCGCCAGCAACGCCGGATAGCCCGGCTCGCCAAGAGCGGTGATTGCGACTCCGCTCCGGCGCAGCGTGCGGCAAAGACCGACAGCAATCTCCCGGACCCTCGCCAGGGCAGCAACCTCTTCAGCGGCCAACCCCATCTCGCCCGCCAGGTCGGCCATGTCGGCCCACTCGACTCCCTCCAGGCTCTTCCGCCGCAGCAACCGAGCCACCTTAGACGCAGGCCGAACACCTGCCAGGAGCACCGCCACCAGGATCTCATGACCCTCGTCCCTCCCCATCGTCCTCCCTCCCCCCCTCGGTCTTGGCCACCAGGCCCACCACCGCCTTCACCAGCGCGGGCAGCCCGTAGCCGGTCACCGCCGATATCAGGATGCCCGGGCTCTTTCGCCGGATCGAACTCAGTCGGTCGGGAGCGACCAGATCCGCCTTGTTGACCGCCACCACGTGAGGCCTGGCGCCGAGCTCGGCGCTGTGGAGCGCCAGTTCCTGAAGCAGGGTCTCGAGCGTCTCCGCCGGCTTGGGCTCGGTCACATCAACCATCAGCAGCAGGACCTTGGTACGTTCTATGTGTCGCAGGAACTCGTGACCGAGGCCCTTGCCAAGGTGCGCCCCCTCGATCAAGCCGGGGATGTCCGCCAGCACTATGTCCCGGTCACCCGCGCGCATCACCCCGAGGTTGGGGCTCAGGGTGGTGAAAGGATAATCGGCTATCTTCGGTCTGGCTCTGGTCAGCTTCTTCAGCAGGCTGGACTTGCCCACGTTGGGCAGCCCCACGATTCCGACGTCCGCGATCAGCTTGACCTCGAGCACGATCCGCCTGTCCTCGCCCTTGCCTGCGGGCCCACTCCTGCGCGGAGCCTGATCCGTAGGTGTGGCGAAGGCAGCGTTGCCCCGCCCCCCACGCCCACCACGGGCTACCAGGAAATCTCCCGGCTCAACCAGGTCGGCCAGGACGTGCCCGTCCGCCACATCCCGCACGACGGTCCCGAGAGGCACTCGCACCATGGCGTCGGCGCCCCGGGCGCCGTGCTGGTTCTTGCCCAGCCCGTGCCCTCCGCGTCCGGCCTTGATCACACGCTTGTACCTGTAGTCAAGCAGAGTGCCGAGGTGCCTGTCGGCGCGCACCACCACATCACCGCCCCTGCCCCCGTCGCCTCCGTCCGGCCCTCCACGAGGAACGTACTTCTCACGCCGGAAGCTCACGCAGCCCCCGCCGCCGTCCCCGGCGACCACCTGGATCTCCACTATGTCCAGGAAGCCTATCGACGATTTGCGTTGGGCCTTCAAGCAGGTCCCATCACTTTCCCCGGGTTGAGGAGCGAACCGGGATCGAACGCACGCTTGATCCGCTGCTCGACCCGAAACAGGTCGTCCCCCAGCTGCCCTCGCAGGTGTTTCATCTTGGTCAGTCCAATGCCGTGCTCCCCGCTGATAGTGCCCTCCAGACCCAGGGTGACCTCGAAGAGCTCGTCCGCCAGGGCCCCGGCCCTCGCCACCTGGTTCGAGCTCCGCCTGTCGAACATCACGTTGACGTGCAGGTTGCCGTCGCCCGCGTGACCGAAGGTCGGAACCTTCAACCCATACTTCGCGGCCAGCCGGGCGACCCCGTCCACCAGGAGAGGCAGTCGCGATCGGGGCACGCAGACGTCCTCGTTGATCTTCCAGGGAGCTATCCTCGCCAGAGACGGCGACACCGACCTTCTCATCCGCCAGAGATTCTCCCGCTCGCGGTCCGAGGCGGCGATCTTCACCTCGATCGGGCTCACACCCCTCAAGGCCGCCTCCACCAGGCCCATGGTTTCCCGGGCCTCATCGCCGGCTCCGTCGGTCTCCACAAGCAGCGAACAGCCGGCCCCCGCGGGCAGGCCGACCCGGGCGAAGCTCGCGATTGAATCCAGGCACTCCCGGTCCACAAGCTCCACCGCGGCCGGCAGCACCCCGCGGTCGAATATCAGGTTCACGGCCTCAGCGGCGTCGCGAGTGGTCTTCAAGAAGGCCAGGGCAGTGGCGAACCGATCCGGGCGCGGCTTGAGCCTCAGTCGAATCCCGGTGAAGATTCCCAGGGTGCCCTCGCTGCCCACCATGAGAGTGGTGATCGGGTCCCAACCGGCGCCCGTGGGCGGGCACGGCGAGTCGATCGCTCTGCCGCCGTAGGCGACGCCATCCACGCCCAGAACGTAGTCCCGGGTCACCCCGTACTTCAGGGCCCTGGGCCCGCCGGCGTCCTGGGCGACGTTGCCTCCCAGCGTGCAGACCTCCAGGCTGGAAGGATCCGGCGGGAACATCAGTCCGACCTTGCCGGCCTCGGTCTGCAGGGCGGCGTTCACCACTCCGGGCTCGACCACTGCCTCGGCGCGTTCCCTGTCGATGGAGAGGATGTGATTGAGCCTCTCGGTGGACACCACCACGCCACCCCGGGAGGGAACCGTTCCTCCAGCGAATCCCGTGCCGGCCCCTCTGGGGATCACCGGGACCCCGGCCTGGGCGCACAGGGTCGCCGTGGCCTGAATGTCCTCGACGGTTTCAGCAAGCACCACGGCGTCGGGCAGGCACCTCAAGTTGGTGGCGTCGTAGGCGTAACAGGTGAGGATCTCAGGGGCGGTGTGGACCTTGGCGGACCCTATTCTGCGGCCGATCTCCGCCGAAACGCTCTTGCCCATCGAGACTACGCTTCCTTCTGAGCGGCGGTCATAGCAATCACGTCCACGATGTCGTCGGCCGAGCAGCCTCGCGACAGATCGCTCGCGGGCATCTTGAGACCCTGCAAGAGCGGCCCGATCGCCCTTGCGCCCGCCAGTCGCTCGACCAGTTTGTAGCCAATGTTGGCCGCGTCGAGGTTGGGGAACACCAGCACGTTCGCCCGGCCCGCAACCGGGCTCGAGGGCGCCTTGCGCGCTGCAACTTCGCTGACCAGGGCAGCGTCGGCCTGCAGCTCGCCGTCAATCGCGAGCTCCGGGGCAATCCGCCTGGCAATCCGGGTTGCCTCGACTACCTTGTCCACCAGCGGGTGGGTCGCGCTCCCCTTGGTGGAGAACGACAGCATCGCCACCCTCGGCTGGTCTCCGACCAGGCGGCGCCGCGTGGTCGCCGAGGCCACCGCGATGCCTGCAAGCTGGGCGGGTGAAGGATCGGGAAGGACGCCGGCGTCCGCGAAGACCAGGGCCCGCTCGCAACCCGGGCCGCCCAGGATCATCAGCAGGGCGCTGGAGACGCACTCCACCCCGTCGGCCATGCCCACCGACCACAAGAGCGACCTCATCACCTCGGCGGTGGTTGTCGCGGCTCCCGCGACCAGGCCGTCTGCCTCGCCGGCAGCGACCATCAGGGCAGCGAAGTAGAGCGGGCGCCGGACGGTGGACGCGGCTTCAGTCGGCGTCATGCCCTTGTGCCGCCTGCGCTCGAGGAGCAGCTCCGCAAACCGGTCCGTCCACTCGCTCCCGGCCGGATCGACGGTTTCGATGCCCTCCAGACTCAGTCCCCACCGGCGGCAGGTCTCCGCGACCTCTGCGGCGCTCCCGACGAGCACCGGCCGCGCCAGTCCCTCGCGGTATGCGGTGGCCGCCGCCATCAGCACGCGCTCGTCCGACGGCTCCGGAAGCGCGATGCGCGCTCTCCTGGTCCGCGCCCTTTCCCAAATCAGCGCCATTGTCTCCATCAGAGGCTTCACTCTAGGGACGGCCAAAACGCTCGCCGAGCTTCCGCGCGACCACATCGGGGACGAACTGGGAGACGTCGCTTCCGGTGGAGGCGACCGCCTTGATCAGGGTGGAATTCAGATAGGTGTATTCCTCGCTGGGCATAAGAAACACGGTCTCGAGCTGGCGATCGAGCCGTCGGTTCATCAGAGCCATCTGAAACTCGTACTCGAAATCCGAGACCACTCGCAGCCCTCTTATTATGGCCGCCGCGCCCTTCTTGCGCGCGAACGCAACAAGCAGGCCGTCGAAGGCCTCGATCCCGACGTTGGGCATGTCCCGAGTGACCGCTCTGAACATCTCCACGCGCTCCTCGAGGCTGAAGAGAGTGCTCTTGGGAGTGCTCCTTGCCACCGCCACCACCACCTCGTCGAAGAGAGCCCGGCTCCTGGTGAGAATGTCGAGATGTCCCTTGGTCACCGGATCGAAGGTGCCGGCGTAGAGACCGATCCTCACTGGGCGGGTACCTCCCCTGCCCTGCTCAAGAAGAGCACAAGGCTGTCGCCGAACTTCCTCTTTCTCACTATCTTGAGATCCGGCGGCAGCGAGACCTGCTCCCGCCAGTGGATCCTGGCTATCACCAGAGCTCCCGCGGAGACAAGCCCCGAGCCGTCCATAGCGCCCACGGTCTCCTGAACCTTGCCGGAGAGGAAGGGCGGATCCATGAAGACCAGATCGAACCGCTCCCCGCTCCAGACGCGGACGAACTCCACCGCATCCTGCCGGGACACCCTGCACAGCTCGCTTATCCCGAGGTTCTTGGCGTTGCGCTCGATCATGTCGGAGCAGCGCCTGGCAGAATCCACAAACTGCGCCCGGCCGGCTCCCCTGGAGAGAGCCTCGATGCCCAGGGAGCCGCTGCCCGCGAACAGGTCGAGCACGCTCTTGCCCAGTATGGATTCTCCCAGGGTGTTGAAGACCGACTCTCTTATCACCGAAAGCGGGGGCCTGGAGAGCAAGCCCCGCGGGGCCTCGACCACACGACCTTTAAGTTTGCCGCCTATGATCCTCATGTCTCACCGGAAACACAAATCCGTGCTCTATTGTAAGATAAAGCACGGACCGTGTCAACGCCTGCTATTTTACGTGCCAGAGCTCACTGGCGCCCACGAAGAAGGAAATGTCTCGCTCCTCGCTGTAACGGATCTCTGCGCTCAGCTTGCCGGTGCCGCCCAGGCTGATGTCGAGACCCGCTATCCCCTCGGGTATCGCGTCCTCGCGGAAGTTCTCCGACCTGTGACCGGCCGCCGACTCCTGCTGGTTCTCGATGATGTAGGCATCACCTGTGACGTGCCCGAACACGTTGGTGAGGCCGAACCCGACGTAGGGCTGGAAGATCGTCCGCTGCCACACCGCAACCAGGCTGGCCTGGACCTCGTTCCACTTGTAGCGGTTGTGCTGCCTCACCACGTAGCCGTAATCCTCGTCGGTTTTCCAGACGGTGCCCTTGGTGTAGAAGGAGAGCAGCTGGACGTCAACGAAGGCGCCGATCGCCGGCCGGGAGGTCTCCATCAGCATCGCCCGGGCCCCGCAGCCCCAGGTCATTCCCCGCTTGCCTTCGTAGTCCTGAAGGCCGGGAACCTCTATCTTGAGATCGCTGGCCCCCAGCTTGGCGTAGAGATCCACGCACTCGAGCGCTCCCCAGGTGATCTTGCCCAGGAGCCGCGTGGACGAGGCCTGGTCGTCCTCGACGTTCTTCACCTGGCTCTCCATCTCGAAGCTGAAGCCGAAGTTCTCGCGGCCGACGGTCGAGGCGGGATTGGCCGCGCTGCCGGCGAGTGCGAGCGACGGAACCACAAGTGCCGCCGCCAGGCTTGTCAGAATCAGGCTCTTCATAGCTGGCTCTACCCCCTGTAAGCTACTCGGTTATCGTTATCTCCGCTTCTTCTTCGACGTCGGTCATGCACACCCGGACCTTCACCTTGGTCGAGCCCGCCTCGGTGCCGGCAGGTATGGTCAATATAGCAAACGCCGCGCCGTCGCTGTCGGTGGCCGTGAAAGCCGGCTCGATGGTTCCGGGACCGTCGACCACGAACCTCACGCACGCATTCTCGACAGGCAGCTCGTAGGTGTCCCACAACGACATGTAGACCGTCACCACACCTCCGGTCGCACCGCTTATCGAACCCGGCACGGCCTCAACGCCGATCCTCACCGGCAGGACTGTGGGTACGGCGGTCGGGAACTGGCCTTCGACGTCCCCGCAGCTGGCATTGATGGTGTACGCCTTGTTCATCGAAGAAGTAGGGAACTCGAGACAGGCGTGAGTCACTCCCTTGTTGGCCACCGCCGAAAGCTCGGTGCACGGGAAGAGCCCGCCGGTCGTCGTTTCGGGGTTGATCAGTCCCACATCGGACCTGTCGAGCGTGAAGTAGACCGCAGTCCCGTTCTCCACGGGATTGTTGTACTTGTCACGCACAATGGCGGAAACGGCCTGAATGTAGATGCCGTCGCCACCGGTCACGACCTCACCGGTGGTCACGAAGATCGCATCCGGAAGACCGGCGGATATGCCGACCTTGACCGCCGTGGAGACGTGGTCGCCCGCGGTTATGGTCATCAAGAGCGTGCCCGCCTTGGTCCCCGAATTCACGGTGACCGAAGCCATGCCGCCGGAGGTCTCCTTGATCACCGGGCCGTAGCCCAGGCCGGGTTGATCGAGGTACTCTCCACCACCGGGACCGCCGAGGATCCGGAAGGTCACTTCGGTGCCCTCGTCCACCGGCGTCATGTGGGAATCAAAGACGTGAGCGGTTATAACCGCCTGGCCCCTGTCCGCGCCCTCTCCTACCGAGATCCACGCGGTGTCCGGGCTGGCGATGATCGCGCCCGCCATCTGGGCCAGCACCACAATGCCGGCGTCGGCGTAAGCTTGATCGCAGGTGGCTCTGACCCTGGCCACTCCGCCGCCGGTAGGGCTGAACCTGGCTGTGGCGACCCCGGCCGAGGTGAGCCCGGTGGGGCTGACCAGGCCGCTGCCCGCCTGAAGACTGAACGTGACCAGAGTGCCGTCGCCGACCGGGTTGCCGTAGGTGTCGGTTATCCGCGCCTCAATCAGGGAGAAGGACGTCCCGCCTCCCGAGATGGTGTCCGGCAGAGCCCGGCAGGCGACCTCGGCCGCCACGTCGGGAACGAACATCACCTGGGTTGTGGTCGAAGCGCTCCCGCAGGTCGCTCGGACAATGACCTCGTCGTCGGCCGCGCCGTTGGGCCTGAGCTGCGAGGTCGCCTGGCCCGACTGGACAAGGCCCGACGCGGTTATGAAGCCCTGCGTCGTTGAGAAGGCCACCGCGGTGCCATTGGGGACCGCGCTGCCGTCGGAGAACGTCGCGTAGGCCACTATGCTAACGGAGTTGCCGGGCTTGGCGGTCACCACCACCGGCAGCGCCCTCAGACTCAGGATAGGATTCTGGAAGCTGACCTGAACCGTGTCCTTGCAGACTCCCTTGAATGAGGCTATCACCTTGGCGGTTGCCAGAGAGGTCGGGGCGGTCAAGAGCGCCGAAGCCCTGCCGCGACCGTCGGTCATGGCGCTTCCGGTGACCAGCCCGTAGTTGGTTGTGAAATCGACCTCCACCCCGCTGACCGGGTTGTGGCTCTCGCTCAAGAGGGTCGCCGTGATGGTCTGCGACGACGCCCCGTCGGCCGCCATCTTGGGCTCGGCCGCCACGAGGAGCAGGGTCAGGGAGCCGAAGGTGACCTGGGTGGTCTCGTCGATCTCGCCGTATAGCGCGGTGATTGTCGCCACACCGGGTGTGGTCGAGCTCACCAGGTACGTTGTCGCCAGGCCGTTGTCATCGGTCACCACAGGCCCGCTGATGGCGCCGAGGGTGGATCCGAAGACAACCTGCGCGCCAGGGACCGGCGCGCCCGACGTGGTCTCTCTGACCCAGGCGGTAACCGCCGCGATCGACACGCCGTCCGCCGGCATCGCCGCGGGTTCGGCCTCGACCGACACCGACACGCCCCGCATGATGCAAGGCGCCGACTCGGTCTGGTTGAAGCTGTCATAGCGAACGACCGCCTGCACCGTGCCGGCAAGGTCGACCCCGCTGGCCACGCTCACAAGCGTCGCCTCGGCGTAGCCGTCGCCATCCGTAAAGGCCGACGCGCCCCGCACGGAACCAACGTCCGTGGAGAAGGTAACCTGCGCCCCGGAGACCGGGCTTCCGTCGCCGTCAACCACCGTGACTTCTATGGCCGCGGTCGCAAGACCGTCAGCCAGGATGCTGGCCGGCGTAACCGTCAGGGCCCCCTGGCCCACCTGAATGGTGCAGGTGGTTGTCGAAGCGCCTTCGGTGCCGGCGGTGACGCCGGCGACACCGGTCGCCGCCGGGGCAAGGTAGACAACCCCGGCAAGGCCTTGATCGTCGGTTGTGGCCGTGGCGCTCGACAGGCCGCCGAAATCGGTCTCGAAGGTCACCGTCACGCCCTCTACCGCCATGTGGTCACGATCGCTGACCGCCACCCACAGGGCGAAGTCCTCCCCGGGCGGAACGCTCGCCGGGTTTGCGGACACCCAGGTTATCACGTACGGGGGCGGCTCCGTGTCCAGGTACGGGTATATCGGTCCTTCCTTCTCGGAGCACTGCACCGAAA
Organism: bacterium; assembly: GCA_049288275.1. Lineage (GTDB taxonomy): Bacteria > Arandabacterota > Arandabacteria > Arandabacterales > Arandabacteraceae > JBAQHK01. The sequence continues at coordinate 9,780 of JBAQHK010000247.1, forward strand.
GCAGTGTTGCGAAAACAACCGCCAGGGCGAACACCCTCTGCTTGGTCAGATTCATCTCAGATACCCCCAATCACCTTTCTCTCAGCCTTATCACTCAACAATCTTCGGAGTCACGAAGATCAGCAGCTCTCGCTGCTCGTTCGCCCGGCTGTTGGACCCGAACAGGCTGCCGAAGAGCGGCAGGTTTCTGAGGAGGGGCACGCCGGTCTTGAAATAGCTGTCGTTGCTTCTTATCAGTCCGCCGATAACCGCGGTCTCGCCGTTCTTCACCATCACGCGGGTGTCGGCCTCTTCGGTGACTATGATGATGCCGCCCTGGACCGTAGCCTGCGCAGACAGGTCGCTGACCTCAGGATGAAGGTCCATGGTGATCTCGCCGGTCTTGCTGTTGACGTGCGGGGTGACCCGCATCTGCACTCCAACGGTGGTCAACTGGGTTATCGGATTGCCCGCCTCGTCGGTTACTATCAGCGGTATCTTCTTGCCCACGATTATCGTGGCTTGCCTGTTGTTCAACGTGGTGATTCTAGGGTTGGAAATGATGTTGGCCTTGTTGTCGCGCTCCATGGCCTGAATGGTGGCCTCGAAGCTGCCGGCAGGGCCCGCTATGGTGCCGACTGTGAGCGTGGCCTCGGGTTGCTGGACCGTGCTCGTGGCCCCCTCGGCGGCCTCTATGGTGCCGGTGGCGTTGACCTCCATGCCGTGCTCGCCCTGCACGCCGGGGATCTTGACCCCGCTGGCGGTCCACTTGATGCCCAGATCGCGCGTCAGACGGGCGTCCACATCAACCAGCTTGGCCACGATCTCAACCTGAGGGGTCACGCCGTCCAGGGACTTGACCATCCTTGCTATCTCGTCCACACGGCCCTGAATGTCCGAGACAACTATGGAGTTGGTCCGCTCGTCGACTTCCATCACGCCCCTTCTGGAGAGAAGCCCTTCCAGGGGCTGGGTCAGTTCCTTTGCCTGAGCGAAGCTGACGTCGATCACTCTGGTCACAAGGGGCTGCAGATCTTCCTTCTTGCGGAGAGCGTCCTGCATCTTGATCTCTTCGTTGACGAACTGGTCCCAGAGCCCCACCCTTATCACGTCTTCCTCTTCCTGGGCCGCGTAGCCGTTGGCCTTCAGCACCAAGTCCAGGGCCTTTCTCCAGGGCACGCTCTCAAGCCTGACGTTGACCGGCCCCTTGACCTCAGGGCCGGCAATGATGTTCTTGCCAGCGTAGACCGAGAAACTCCTCAAGACGGTCCGCACGTCCGCGTTCTGGAAGTCCATGGATATAGTCTCCCCTTCGGGGACCTCGCACCGCGCGGATCCGGCCGCCAGGAGAAGCATACCCGCGACGGACAGCAGCCAAACACAGCCGGAGAACTTGAGTCTTAGCATCATCACTCACCCTCTTCTGCAAGTTCCAAGGTTACGGTTTTTGTCAGCCCGAAAACTGTTATCGAAAAAGTAACCGATGCCGGAGTCACAGAGATCACTCTGCCATTGAGAACCCTGTCGCCCTTCTTCAAGGCGTAACTGCGGCCGGTATCGTCTTCCAGAAGCGCTATGATGCCGGACTCGCCCCACACCGACCCGACCATCTTGGCCACACCCACGTCCAGCAGCTTGGACGGCACGTCCTTGCCCGCCTGAACCAGGGAGTAGAAGGGATCGCGCAGGAACGATGCGGTATAGACGCTCTCGGTGGGTCTCACCGCCACGCTGTCCCCGGCCGGGGCCGTCGCGACCCTGGGCGCAGGTTGTGGAGTAGACTGCACGGGCTCGGCCGCCGTCCCGGCTGCCGCAGGAGCCGCCTTCGTCGCCGATGCCGGCTTGGACTCAGCCGCGCGAGGCTTGGGCTCCGCCTGCGCCAGCTCAATGCGCGGCCCCTCCCGCAAGGCGGCCGCATCCCTCGAGCCGGCCGCGCCGGAGGGCGCCGTCGCCTTTACACCTTCAAGCGCTGGGCTCGACCCGGCGTCGCCGGTGCCGACAAGAAATCCGGTCATCTCGTCCATCGCGAAACTCACGATACCCTTGTGGCCGCCGACCGCAACGAAAACAGCGACTGCCGCTGCGACCACCGGGATCACCGCGCGCCTTCCCCGAAAGTGCCTCAGTATGTTCGACCGTTTTACCTGCATATGGTCTTACTCCTTGGTTACCTTCCAGCCGGCTGTCTAGGGTTCTGTTTGGGTGTCTCTATCTTCCTGGGTTCCTCGTTGTAGGTGTATGCGGACACCGTGGCCGTCGCCTCGACCGTAGTGGTGGTAAGTCCCTTCTCAAACTGCTTGAGATTGAGATCACTGACCCCCACCAGCCTGCTCATGTTGCACAGATTCTCGAGGAAACCTCCCACCTGGTGATATCCCCCGGTCACGGTGACCTTGACGGGATACCGGGTGTATAGCTCGGCCAGCTCCGAGGCCTGGGGCTCGAACAGAGTGAACTGGACGCCCGCGCGGATGCCCGAAGTGGTCACCTCGGCCAGCAGGCTGCTCATCTCGGTGGCCTTGGGCAGCAGGCCCCTGAGGGCCTCCCACTTGGCCTGCATCTGCTCCAACTCCATCTGAAGCCTGGGTATGCTCTCGGCAATGGCCTTGGCGCGCTGAAGCTCGCCCGCCACCGACTGAAGCTCCTCCCTCAGATCGGCCAGCTGCCCGGAAGTGCGCTTCGGCGAAAACGGCAGGTAGGGCGTGAAGAATATCAGCCAGACCAGAACAGCAACCAAGACAATGCCGGCCAGGCCTTTCTGCGTATGTGGCTGCCTTAGGTTCATCGGGTCTTCGCTCCCTCTGCCGGCCTGCTCCCCTGGGGTCTGGCCCGGGAGTCAGGTGCTGGGGTTGCCACCGGCTTGCTGACCGGAATCCTGTAACCCATCTCGAAGCCAAGGACCGTCTGATCCTCGACTTCGTCCTGCCTGACAACTCGCAGATAGACCGAGTCCACGTGAGCCTTGGCGTCCAGCTCGTCCATGAACTCCGAGACCGCCAGATTCGAGAAGGCCATGCCCTTGACGGTGATCGCGCCGGCCTTCTCCTCCGCGGATTCAAGCCAGACGTACTCGGGAACCGAACGGACCAGTTCGTCCAGGACCTGCACCCTCAGGAAGCGGTCCCTGTCGATATTCTCGATCACCTGGATCCTCTGCTGGATGGCCTGCCGTCTGGCCGTCAGATCCCTGACCAGGGCCGCCTGGCCCTCATACTTGGCCAGCTCCCGCCTGGTCTCGGCGATGTCCGACTTGAGATTGGCGATCTCGTAGGACCGGAAAATGTGTATCCCGACGCCGACGATCACCACCACCGCCGCGCATATCAACGCCCAGATGAACAGCCTGTTCCAGTTCTGGACTTCCCTCGAGGGCTTTTCCTCTCTCGGCAGCAGGTTTATCCGAATCATAGGCTAGCTCCCTTTTCTCGCGGCGAGCCCGATTGCGACCATCAGGGACGGCCCTATAGCGATCGGATCCGCCCCCAAGACATCTTCGCTGAAAGCCACCCCACGCAAGGGGTTGGCTATGTCCACGGGAACAGACAGCTTGTCGGCAAGGAACGACTGAAGCCCGGAAATCCGCGCCCCGCCGCCACTAATGTAAATCCTGTCCACGGACTCCGCTTCCCCGGAAGCCCTGAGGTGGGAGAAGGAACGTTCTATCGCCACGCTCAGATCCTCCCCGACGGACTCGATCGCCTTGAGCACCATGTCGGGTTTCGCTCCCGGCAAACCCTCAAGTGCGGCCCTGGCTTCCTCGGAGGTAACGCCGAACATGCGTTGCATGCCTTCGATGAAGGTCTCGCCGCCGAGGTTGACGTCACGATTGAAGAGCGGTATGCCGCCGCGCACGATGCCTATGTTGGTCGCGCCCAGACCTATGTCTATGAGAGCGTAGACCTTGCCTTCCTCGTATTCGTAGTTGAGTTCGAAGGCGTTCTGAACCGCGAACGCGTCGACATCGATTGCCACGGGGACCAGGCCGGCGTCCCTCAAGAGCTCAACGTGGGACAGCACCTTGTCCTTCTTGGCGGCCACCAAGAGCACCTCCATGGTGTCCCCGGGAAGCCCCCGTCGCAGAATCTCGAAGTCGACAGTCAGCTCTTCCTTCTCGAAGGGGACGTACTGCTCGGCCTCAAGCGGTATGACGTCGCGGGCGGTATCGTCGTCCATGTCCTGTGTCTTGATCTTCTTGACTATCACCGACCTGCCGCAGACAGCGCTGGCCACATCGGTGTTAAGGATGCCCTCCTCCTCGTAAACCTCCCGGATCGCGGAGATCACAGCGTCCCGGTCCATGGGCTCGCCATCGACGATGGCCCCGGGAAGCAGCTTCTTGATCCCGACCCTCAGGATCTCGCTCTTGTCGGCCGTCTGCTTCATCTCTACGACCTTGATGGCATAGCTGCCCACGTCAAGCCCTACGGTGGTCTTCGGCTTCTTTGCGATTAGCGGCATTGTCTACACCCCTTGGTAATGCCAAAACCAACAGAAAGCGCAACGCGCGGATAAAGGAGAACAGCAACCATCATGCCCAGACCCTTTGCTAAAAGCGCCCAGAGTATGTGAGTTCCGCCAAAACGTGTCAAGCTTATTCCGATCCCGCATCGGCTATTGCAACGGGGCCCCTGCGGTTTTGCACTGCCTGCGCGGCTATGCACCATCGGGCTCTCTGTCCGAGACGTCACCTCGCTGGGCGGCAGGCCCCGCGCCGTTGCGAATCGGCACGGTGAGCGCTATCCTGAAGACCAGGCTTTCCGGGGTCTGGTCGACTCGGACGCCGTGGTTCTCGTCGGCCAGAGACCTCAAGAGCATCAGGCCGGCTTCGCGCCTCAAGTCGCGCTCGGCGACGAAGTCGCGCAGCGATTCGCCGATCCTGGCAATCGGACTGCGTGGAGAACCCTCCGTGATCTTGATCTCCACCGCCTCGGCCTGCTCGCGCTGGACCGTGTCCACCGTCGCCGAGACCCGTCCGGCGGCGTCTCCGGCACAGCCCGCCAGCAACAGTTCAAGCCCCGCCTCGAAGACTTTTCTCACAGTCTTCACTCTGGGCAGGTCACGCACCGGGGTGGCCAGCCTGATCCCGGCCAGCTCCTTGCGCCCGGCCAGCACGGATTTCATGATCGCGGCGACATCGGCTATCTCGGTCAGAGAATCCCTGGCCACCAGCGAGAGCGCGAACGCGGACATTATCTCCCAGGAGCGCTTGGTGAAGGCCAGACAACCGGCCACGTCCGAGGTCTCCAGGGATCCCTTGTCCATCTTGGCTTGTACCTTCTCGGTCTCTCGAACCACCGCGGAGAAGTGATCGTAACAATCCAGCACGCCCCTCAAGTAGCCCGGGGCGGCGCCGGCCGGCTCCAGGTCGACGGGCCCGCCGCGGCCTTCTTCGGTCGGACCCAGCTCGGCGAAAACCACAATCACCGCGTCCACCTTGGCCGGCGACGAGCTGACGCAGGACGTGCTGGCGCCTAGGCGCACTCGGCGGCCGGACTTCGTCTCGATCTTGAACCTCCGCCTCGAGGCGTTGGCGCCGGTTCTAAGGGCGTCGGCCACCAGCGTCTGCAGCTCCTGCGAGTCCGCCGCCAGACCGGCCAGTCTCCTGCCGGTGACCTCCTCGCCGGCCTCGATTCCGAGGATCCGCTTGGCCGACGCGTTGGCCAGCACCACGTCGCCCGCTTCATCGACCACAAGTATCCCGCT
>JBAQHK010000248.1:0-1971 GCA_049288275.1 bacterium
GGGCAACTTCGGCACCATGGTGGACTGCGTGGTCTTGGGAGCGACCGAAGTTGACGTCAACTACAACGCCAACGTGGTCACTCACTCCGACGGGCTCCTCTTGCACGGCATCGGCGGCTGGCAGAACTGCCTCTTCTCAGGCTGCACCATACTTCCGATCCCGTCCTTCAGGGACAGGATCCCGGTCTTGCTGGATGAGGTCACAACCCTGTGCGGGCCGGGCGAGCTCATAGACGTGATAGTGACCGAACGGGGAATCGCGATCAATCCGCTGCGGAAGGACCTCCTGGAGGCCGTCAAGGGCTCCGGCCTTCCCATCCGGACCATCCAGGACATCAAGGCCGAAGTTGAGGGCATATGTGGCGGCAAGCCCGCGCGCGCCAAGCTCACCGACCGCGTGGTCGCCACCATCAAATGGGTGGACGGCACTGTGATCGACAGCGTAAGGCAGGTTGCATAATTGGGGACACTATACTAGTTTCGGTGACGCGGGGCCGATCTAGCGCCGAGCAGCCTATGCAGTCGGAGAACGCGGGCCGGTGGCGCGGATCACGGTGTCACGTGATCTTGCCTGACAGGGCGACGCTGAAGGGATAGAGCTCGGCGCTCTGCTTGGTCTCAGCCATCGCCTACCGTCTACCGCATCACTATGGCCTTGGCCGAGAACACATGCGAGCCGGCCTGGTATCTTATGAAATACACGCCCGCCGGCACGTCATTGCCGCGGCTGGTCTTGCCGTCCCAGGAGATCGAGTAGCGATTGGGCTCCTGGACCTCATCCACCAGGGTGGCCACGTGTCTGCCCACTAGATCGAACACCGAAACCCTGACCCGCTCCTTCTTCGCGACGGAGTAACTCACCGACGTCGAGGGTCCAAACGGATTGGGGTAGTTCTGGCTCATGGCGTAGATCAGCGGAACACCGTCATCCCGGTCGGGCGCGGCGGCCGTAACTGTGACCCCTACACCGGCCGAAGCGATCAAGACCGGCGCGGCCTTGCCCTGGGCCGCCCAAGCGTTATAGAGGTTCTGGCCGGTCGCGTTGGTGTGGTTGGCGTCTCTCAGGAACTCCACATACTCCTTGCTTGTCGTCTGATAGTAGAGCGACACCGCGACGCTCTCGGCAACGCTCGGCAGGTAGTAAGGCGTATCGTCCCAATGCTGGCCGTCGGCGTAGGAATGGTCCACCGGCGGCGACTGGATTTCCTGGAAGGCTGCGTTGGTGAATCCCCTCGGAGGAATCCTGTTGTCGGAGTAGATGGTGTCGCTTAGCACGAAGTGGAACGAAGGCCCGGCCGGCATGCCAAGCGCAGCGGCGAGCGACGGGCTCAGCCCCGGATGAACCTCGTACACCTTGGCCTGGCTGTCGTGCGAGAGCACCGCAGTCGCCAGGTCATAGGCACAGGACTCGAAAACCATCTGGTCGGCTGCGTCGTAGGCCTTCACGTTGATCCAAATCCGTCGTCCTTCGGGGTATCCCGACGGCAGCTTGTGGGCGGTCTGGTTGGTCACTCGCACGGTGACGCCGAAATCCTCGGGCGTCAGGGCCAGAGTCGCGGCCTTCGCGATCATCTCCTGGGCCCGCAACTTGGCCGCCTGGAGCTGGGCAACCGAGACCTCGTCAGGATAGAAGGTCGCGACGATGTCGGGCACGAAGGTGTTGCCTCCCATCAGGTCATGCAGGGGAAGGTCCAGCCTCCGCGGGGAGCCCGCGACATTCGCCCCCTTGGCGTAAACGTCCCGCATGTGGCAATCCTGGCACGTTGAAACCATGCCGTCGGCCTTGTTGCCTGCAAACTGCGGCGCGTAGACCCCGGTGGCTGCGTACTCGCTCCTCGACCACTCGCTGTAAGTGCGCTCCACCGGCATCATGTTGCGCAGGTTCATGTCCGGGTGCGCCTCGTCGAAGGCGTTGGGTGCGTAGTCCACCGGGCCAACCTTGGTGAAGGCGGGATTGCTGACGTCGTGACA
>JBAQHK010000249.1:0-1568 GCA_049288275.1 bacterium
CTCGCAGCCACGCTTGGTCCCGGTCAACCCCAGCTCGTTTCTCAGGACCTCAACGAGCAGCGTCTTCGGTTTGACATAGAGCTCGTAAGGCTGGCCGTTCACCGTCAGCTTGAGTTCTTTCTTCATCGGCGTGGCCCCTTCCTAGGCTTGCCTGGCTCTGTCGAGAGCCTTCTGGCCTACTCGCGGCACCAAGACCTTCACCAACTCCCGTCGGTACTCCTCGGAGGCAGTGACATCCGAGATGGGCTCAGCCTCCTGGGAGGCGACTTGCCCGGCCTCCTTGAGCAGGTCATCCGTGATCTTCTTGCCTCGGATCACTTCTTCGGCCTGCTTGGCCCTCAGCTGCGTCGACGCACAGGCGCCCAACACGATCCGGGCGTCCTTGCAGACGTCCTTGCCCAGACTGATCGACACGGCGACTGCCACCGTGGCCATGTCGGTCTCTATGATGTTGAACTTGGTGTACGCGGCGCCGGTGTGAGGCGGGGCCGGCGGAACCTGGATTTCGGCCAGCAATTCGTCGTGCTGGAGCGCCGTCTCGTAGTAGTCGAGGCAGAACTCCTCGATCGGCATACTCCTCTTGCCTTTCAGGCTGGCCGTGGTTACGGTCGCGTTCAGGGCCATCAACACCGAGGTGGGGTCCCCGGCCGGGTCCGCGTGACAGAGATTGCCGGCGAGGGTGCCCCAGTTGCGCGTCTTGATGGAGGCCAGCCGGTGCTCCATCTCGGCCAGCACGCCGAAGCTGTTCTTCATGAGCGGCGATTTCTCAATGGCCCGGTGGGTGGCCAGGGCGCCGATCCTCAGCCCTCCGTTGGCGTCGGCCTGGATGTAGTCCAGTGCGGCGATGCCCTTGATGTCCACAAGATACTCCGGTGCGATCAGGCCCTGCCGCATCAGGATCAGCAGAGACTGCCCGCCGGCGATGACCTTGCACTGGTCCTGGTACTTGCTCAGCAAGGTCAGGGCTTCCTCGAGCGTCTTGGGAGACAGGTACTCAAAGTCGCTGATCATTCTTGTCTACCTCCTCGATAGCCACTTGGGTCTGATGACGGCGGCCTTCCCCGCCTACCCTGTTCCCTTGCCCGCAACTTCGGACTTCAGCTTCTCCTGCAAGTTGTGGGTGAACTCCTTTTCCAGTTCCTTGGCCTTGGCTCGCATGATCCTCTCGCCAAACGTGGACAGCCGGCCGACGAGGCTGACGTTCGAGTGATAGGAGATCTCCACGCTATCGTTTGAGAGTTCCGTCAGGTTCACCGTGGTCTCTTGCGTGAAGATGCCAGCCTTGCCGATGTCCGCTCCCCGCCCGACCGCTTTCAGGTAGCGCGGCGGATCGGTCTCAGCCAGGGTGGTGGTGAACTTGAATCTCACCGAGATCGGGCCGACCGACGCTTTGACGACGCTATCGTAGGTCTTATCGTCGATCGCTTCCATCTTCTCGGCGCCGGGAATACAGGAGCCGAGCGTCTCCGGCTTCAGCAAGAACTCCCACACCTCCTCGATTCGCGCGTCCTGCAAGGTGAACTTCCCCTCTAGGAGCATTGCCGACTAGTCCTCCTTCCGTCGTTGGG
>JBAQHK010000250.1:0-17104 GCA_049288275.1 bacterium
CTACTGGTTCGAACTGGGCACCTCGGACCGGCTGGTTGCCGGCGATCTCGCTTTGAGCCCGGCCGAGGGAGTCTCGCTGTTCGGCGAGTACGGCAAGACCGCCTGCAGTGCCAAATGGGACGCCGGCAATCAGGTCCGCAAGCAAGGCGACGTGCTGGTGGACGGCGAGATAGACCTGCCGCTGGGAGACACCAAGGGGACGCGCGTCAAGGTCGGCGCGGAACTCGAGCGGGGGGCCGGTTCGCTTGAGGTCTCCTACGAGAGATTCACCAGTGAGGGCATGGACTCTGACGAAGTCTACGTCACCATGGAGGGGCTGCCGTTTGAGGACCCGGACAACGATCTCATACTGGATTATGGGCCGGCGCTCCTGGGGGAGGCGCACTACCGGAACACCTACGCGGGCGTGCAGAATCTCGACCGGTTCTACGTCTACTAGCAGACGGCGCTGCCCGAGCGGACCTTCGGCTGCACCGAGGTCAAGGCCGCGACCGGCCTGGCCGGATTGAAGCTCGGCCTTGAGGTCGGAGTTGCCAAGCGTGAATGGCGGTACCTCTACGGGGGCAGCCCTGCGACCGACCTCACCACAGTGCGCGTGCTCCCCTCGATGAAGTTCACCTCGCTTCACAAACGGCTCGCCTGCGAGGTGACCTACGCGCGCACGACCGGCGATCTGAGCGCCAGGATGGCCGGCGAGTTCGATCGGAGCGAGCTTGTGGTCAAGGGCAGCCTGGCCCTCAAGAACAACTGGAGCCTCTACTGCAACTTGAGACGCGCCTCCTACTCCTGGCCGGGGTATGTCCGCCCCGCGGCCTCGCCTCTGGACCTGGGGCCGGGCTCCGACAAGTCCTTCTTCAATCCCCATCTCGCGCTGGTGTGGTCGCCGATTCCCAAGGTGGAGATCAGGCTGGGCTACGGCTTGAGCCCGCTCTACTACCGCGACACGCCGGTTGAGGGCCGCGAGATCGGCCGCGAGAGGTACATGGCGAGCTATCTGTGGCTGGATCCCGCGGCAAGCCTGCTGGACGCGGAGGAGGCGCTCGAGGATCTCAAGATGGTGTCGCTGATGGGCGTGATAGCGTTCTGATAGGCCGTGACAGCGAGGTTTGCGATAGGCACGAGAGGGAGGGTCTCGGGATGAGGAAGCATCTGTGGACGGCGGCAATTGCGGCCTGTCTCGCGGTGGCGCTGGCCGTCGGTTGTTCGACGGTTCTGGACAGCGTGCGCAATAGGCTTCCGCCTCCCCACGAGGTCGAGGGCGGGATTCTCTTCCAGTACGAGGCTCCCGCGGCGCGAATGGTGACCCTGGCCGGCAGCTTCAACAACTGGGCCGGCACCAAGGGAGGGGGCCGCTACGACTCCTCGATCGACCCCATGAGCGACGATGACGGCGACGGTATCTGGACTGTGGTGAAGCCGTTGCCCCCGGGCAGATACCAGTACAAGTTCGTCATAGACAACGGCGTCAGGTGGGAGACCGACCCCAGCAACGCCAACACCGGCACCGAAGAGGGCATAACCAACTCGCTGGTGATAGTGCCGGAGAGAGTCAGGTATGCCTACGGGGTGGTGACGGGGACGGTGGTCGCCGGCGAGAGCACGGCGCCACCGGCAGTCCCGGCGCCACCGGCAGTCCCGGCTGCCGCTCCCAGGCCGGCCGCCGGCGGAGCCCCCGGGGAGGTCATTTTCGAGCTGGACCTGCCTTCGGCGGGCCAGGTATTTGTGGCGGGCCGGTTCAACGACTGGTCTCCCACGGCGACCGCGATGGCCAAGGGCGAGGACGGCGTGTGGCGGGCCACGCTCAAGCTCGAGCCGGGCAAGTACGAGTACAAGTTCGTGGCCGACGGCCAGTGGCTGGAAGATCCCAAGAACCCCGACAAGGTGTCCGATCCCTACGGCGGCAGCAATTCAGTCCTGACCGTGGAGTAGGCAGGCGGATGAAGAAGGCTGCCTTAAGCGAGAACCTCTCGGCTCTGTTCTTCCTCTCGCCCTTCCTGGTGATCTTCGCGGTCTTCCTTGCCTGGCCGCTCTTCTACTCCTTCTATCTGAGCCTCAACAAAGAGACCACTCTGGTAAACCTGTTCGAGAATCTTCGCTTCGTGGGCCTGGCGAACTTCGCGGCGCTCTTCAAGGACGGGCTCTTCGGATGGTCGCTCCTCACGACGCTCTATTACGCCGCGCTGATAGTGCCCCTGAGCATAGCGACCTCGCTCGTCCTGGCGGTGCTCCTGAACAACAGGCTCAGGCTGGCGGGCCTCTTCCGGACGGCCTTCTTTCTGCCCTACGTGCTGGACCTCTTCGTGGTGGGCATAGTCTGGACCTTGATCTACAGCCCCCACTACGGGGTCTTGAACAGGATCTTCGAGGCCCTGGGGATCACCTACTTCTCGGAGCAGGGTTTCCTGGGCCGGCCGGCCACCGCGATGCCGGCGGTGGTGCTGGTCAACGTCTTGAAGGGCGCGGGCTTCGGCATGGTGCTCTATCTCGCGGCTCTTCAGAACATCCCGGACTCGGTCTACGAGGCCGCCGAGGTCGACGGCGCGACCTGGTGGCAGAAGCTCAGCCTGATCACCGTGCCGCTCCTGCGGCCGATAACGCTCTTCATGGTGATCGTCGGCGTGGTGTCGGCCTTGAACGCCTTCGTCGAGGTCTACGCGATGACCGCCGGCGGCCCGAGCGTGGACGTGGGCGGCAAGGCCTACGGCGCCACCTGGGTGACCGGCTACTACCTTTTCGATACCTTCTACGTGAAGCTCAAGCTGGGCTACGCGGCCGCGATGTCCTACGTGCTCCTGGCCATAGCGGTCGTGGTTTCGCTGGTGAACCTCAGGGTCTTGCGGCCCAAGACCCAATACTGACCGGAGGGCGTACTGCCGGTGGAGCGGATGGGAAGAGCCACATCAGTTCACGCGCCCGGTGCGCGCCTGCCCGCGGGCAGCGCGCTTCATCGCGCGGCCGGAGGCGCCTCCATGGGCGCGACGAAGCGGCGGCTCAAGACCCTGGCGCTCTACGTCGGGCTCACCCTCGCCGCGGTGGTGGTGCTCTTTCCTTTCGCCTGGATGCTGCTCACCGCCTTCAAGCAGCCCGGGCACGAATTCGACCCCGAGTTCTTTCCGCGCAATCCGACGCTCGCCAACTTCAGGCGGGTCTTCGCCGAATTCGGGTTCCTTCGCTACTTCGGAAACAGCGTGGTGGTGGCGACGCTGTCGGGCCTCTTTGCCACCTTGTTTGCCACGCTGGCGGCTTACGCCTTCTCCTTCAAGAAGTTCGTTCTCAAGGACAAGATCTTCGCGGTGCTCCTGGCCTCGATGATGGTGCCGGGTCTGATGTACGTGGTCCCCCAGTTCGCCATAGTCAGGAAACTGGGATGGATGAACACCTACCGCGCCATGATCGTGCCGCACCTGGCCAATGTCTTCGGGCTCTTTCTCCTCAAGCAGTACATGGACACCATACCGAGGAGCCTCACGGAGGCGGCCAGGATGGACGGAGCCAGCGACTTCCAGACGTACGGCCGGGTGGTGGTCCCGCTTTCGCTTCCGGTCATCGTCACCCTGTTTCTGCTGACCTTCCAGTTCCACTGGAGCAACTTCCTGTGGCAGCTGATCGTGACCAACAAGGAGACTCTGTACACGGTGCCTGTGGGCCTGGCGATGTTCAAGCAGGCTCACGAGGAGCTCTACACGCTCAAGATGGCGGCTTCGGCGGTGTCGATCGTGCCGATCGCGGTGATCTTCGTTTTCGCCCAGAGGTACTTCATCGAGGGAGTGACCAAGGGCGCGGTCAAGGAGTGAGAGGATCGGCCGGGGCGCGGCGCGAACTCAGGCAAAGGCGACCTTGCTCGAAGGAGGATTCCACATGAAGAAGCTTGCGCTGGTACTGGTGGCGGCCGTCCTCGTGGCCGCGGGTTGCGGCGGTGACAGAGCGGGCCAGGGCGTGACCCTGACGGTTTGGGAGACTTACAACACCGAGGAACGGGCTCTGTTCCTGTCGCTGGTGGCCGAGTTCGAGGCCGCCAATCCGGGTGTGAAGATCCAGCCGGTGAGCATTCCCTTCGACGGGCTCGAGCCCAAGATACTGACCTCGCTCGCCACCAACACCGCTCCCGACATCGCCCGGGTGGACGTGGGGTTCCTGCCCAAGGTGGCCGTGAGGGGCGCTCTGGCGGCTCTGGATGAGTACGGGATAGGGGCGGTGACGGGCGATCTCTACCCGGTCGCCCTGAGCTCGTGCGTGGTGGGCGGCAAGACCTACGGTCTGCCCGATCAGACCAACGGGCTCTGCCTCTTCTACAACAAGGAGATGTTCGCCAAGGCGGGACTGGACCCCGAGAAGCCTCCCCAGACCTGGGAGGAGTTCATCGCCTCGGCCAAGCGCTTGACCGACCGTGAGGCCGGGGTGTTCGGCTTCGGCATGCGCAACTCGCTGTGGTGGAGCCTGCCCTTCATCTACTCCTTCGGCGGCGACATCCTGGACGCCGCCGGCAAGTGCGCTCTGGCGAGCGAGGCCGCGATCGCGGGCTTCCAGTTCAAGGTGGATCTCTACTCCAGGCATGGCGTCGAGGGAGGAGCCTGGCGGGCCGGAGGCATCCGGGACGACATGGGCTTCCAGAGCCGGAAGTACGCGATGGTCTTCAACGGTCCGTGGGCGGTCACGGGCCTGGATCAGGGCGGGATCGACTTCGGCGTGACTCTGGTCCCGAGCGGACCCTCGGGCCACGCCACCAACGTGGGCGGCAACAACCTGGTGGTCTTCACCACCTCCAAGCACCCGCGCGAGGCGGCGAGGTTCATGATGTTCCTCGTCTCGCCGGAAGCGCAAGCGCGCTGGGCCAACGACCTGGGCCAGATCCCGGTCAACGTGCGGGCCGACGCCCTGGTGGATTTCACCGAGCACCCCTATCTCAAGACCTTCATGGAGCAAATGAAGCACGCGCGGCCCCGGCCGCAGACCGGCAGCTACCCCGAGATCGAAAACGCAGTGAACCCGGAGATGCAGGCCGCCCTGGACGGCAAGAAGTCGGTCAAGGCAGCCATGGAGTCGGCCGCCGCGCTGGTGGACGCGATCCTGGCGGAAGAGGCGGCGCTCAAGGCGGAGTTGAGGCAGTAGCTGCCGGTGCGCGGTGAGGGCCGCGCCGAAGCGGGCCGCGAGCGCTCCCGTTGAGGAGTGGGAGGCAACAATGAGAAGAGTCGTGATCGCATTTGTCTTGGGCAGCATGCTCACCATGGTCGCCCCCCGCGCCGAGGCGCGGCCCCGGGCGACACCCGAGGGCGTGGTCTTCACCTTCGACGCCCCCGCGGCCGGTCAGGTCACATTATCCGGCAGCTTCAACAGCTGGTCGCCCACCGCCCAGGCGATGGCTCGGGCGGAAGGCTCCACCTGGCAGGCGGCCCTGAGGCTCGAGCCCGGCAGGTACGAGTACAAGTTCGTGGTGGACGGCAAGGACTGGCGACCGGATCCCGACAATCCGCTGTCGGTCCCCGATCCTTACGGCGGCAAGAACTCGGTGCTGGTGGTGCGCGCCGACGGCTCGCTGGACTTCTCGGCCCGAAGCGGCGGGCGCCTGGTGGAGCCGGTTGTTGGAAGCCTGGCGCCGCTCGGCAAGCCGCTTCGCCTTGCTATTCTGTGGCACCAGCATCAGCCTCGATACTTCAAGGACCCCGCGACCGGCGAGTTCCTCGAGCCCTGGGTGAGGATCCACGGCATAAAGGACTACTACGACATGGTTGCGATCCTGGAGCGCTACCCCGAGATCAAGTTCACCGTGAATCTGACGCCGGTGCTCCTGTCGCAGCTCGAGGAAATGATAGCCGCCTGGCGGGCCTTCGCCGCCCGCGTGCCCTCTGGGGGCCGGCCGGACGCCATCCCGGGGTGCGACCGATGGGTGCGCCTGGCGCTCACCCCGCCCGAGGCCCTGACCGATGAGGACAAGGCGCTGATCCTCCAGAACTGCTTCAGGATGCCCAGGGAGACCATGATCGATCCGCATCCGCGCTTCGCGGAGCTGGCGGACGGGAAACGCGGAGACAGTCCCGAGGGCCTTCGCCTGACCATCGCCGCGTACACCGATCGCGACTGGCGGGACCTCCAGGCGTGGTTCAATCTCGCCGAGTTCGATCCTGACTTCCAGGAAGGGGAGGTCGTGCTGCCCGACGGCAGGACGGCAAGCGTGGCCGGCCTGGTCGCCAAGGGCCGCGATTTTACCGACGCCGACCTGGTCGAGATCATCGCGACCCAATTCAAGATTCTCGAGAACATCGTCGAGGTCCACAAGCGCTTCGCGGCGCGAGGTCAGATCGAGGTGATAACCTCACCCTTCTATCATCCCATACTGCCGCTGGTGTGCGACACCGACGTGGCAGCCGAGGCCGACCCGTCGCTCGAGCTTCCGTCGAGGTTCGCTTACCCCGAAGACGCCCGGGCCCAGGTTGAGGCGGCGTGCGAAGCTCACCGCGCGGTCTTTGGAAGCCGGCCGCGCGGCATGTGGCCTTCGGAGGGCAGCGTGTCCGATGCGGTGGTCCCCATTGCGGCCGCCGCGGGCCTGGACTGGATCGCGAGCGACGAAGAGGTCCTTGCCAAGTCGCTGGGGAGAAGCCCGCTCGGGGCCGAGCACAAGTACAGAATGTACTACGTCTCCCGGGACGGGGCCCGGGTGGGCGTGATCTTCCGGGACCACAGGATGTCTGATGAGATAGGCTTCCTCTACTCCAAGATGAGCGGGGTGGAGGGGGCCAACGAACTTGTCCGGAAGCTCTACGACGTCGCCGTCGCGATGCAGGCGCACGAGGGCGATTACGTGGTTCCCATAATCATGGACGGCGAAAACGCGTGGGAGCAGTACGAGCGCGACGGCAAGGACTTCTTCCACTCGCTCTACTCCCAGCTCGCGAGCGCCCGGTGGCTCGAGACGGTGACGGTGTCGGAAGCCTTCGAGGCGGCGCCGCCGACCGAGACCTTGGGCCACCTTGCTCCCGGCTCTTGGATCACCCCCAACTTCAACACCTGGATCGGCGAGCCCGAGGAAAACAAGGCCTGGGAGTATCTCACGCGGGCCCGCGCCGAAGTGGCGGCAAGGGCGGCGGCGCTGCCCCCCGCAACCCGGGACGCGGTGATGAACGAGGTGTACATCGCCGAAGGCAGCGACTGGTTCTGGTGGTACGGCCTGGACCAGGGCTCGGGCAACGACGAGAGCTTCGACGGCGCCTTCCGCGGCACGCTGGGGAGAATCTACGACATGCTCGGCCTGGCGCGGCCAGACCATCTTTCGGTGCCCATAGTGAGCGCCGCTCCGCGCGAGCCCACCTCGGCGATCCGGGGCACGATAAGCCCTTCGGCCGACGGCGCGGTGAGCGGACCCGCCGAGTGGGCCGAGGCCGGCTACATGGCGGATTCCGAAGCCGGCGCGATGGCGCGGGCCGGAGGCGATCTCCTGGCCGGCCTTTACTACGGCTACGACAAGCGGAACCTGTGGCTCAGGATCGATACCGGCGTCTCGCCGGAGGCGCTTGCCGCCAGGGGCTGCCGCGCCTCGGTATGCCTGTCGGGGCCGAGCGATCTCGGGGCGGTGGGGAATCCGACGTTCGGGTCCGGGCCGGAGAGCCGAAGCCACTTCTTCGGGTTCGGCGTATCATCCCGGGTGGACATCGATCTTGGGGCCGCGTCGGCCGCGCTTCTCGCCGCGGACGGCGCCGGCGGCTGGACGACCAAATCCGCCCTGCCGGTCGGGATCTCCCAGGTGATCGAGATTGCCGTGCCCTTCGCGCAGCTGGGACTCGGGACCGGAGCCGACCTGCGCCTCGGCGCGGTCTGCTGGTGCCCCGGCGGCGAGGATGACGTGATACCCGACCGGGGCTTCGCCGGGTTCAAGATTCCGCCGCTGGGGGACATGACCAGCCTGATCGCCATCCGGGATCCGCGCGGGGACGATCACGGCCCGGGCGGCTACACCTACCCCTCCGATCCGGTGTTCGTCGCCGGCGCCTTTGACGTCACCTCGCTCGAGATGATGTTGGACCCGGAGGACAACCTTGCGTTCAAGCTCGCCATCGCCGGAGACGTCACCTGGCCCTGGGGCGGCATCACCGGCTACTCGCTTCAGGCTGTGGACATCTACATAGACACCGACGGCTTGCCCGATTCGGGCCAGCGCGAGCTCTTCAGCGCGAGAAGGGCCAGGACCGCCGCAGCCAACGCCTGGGAGTATTTCATCCGGGCCTCGATGGATTCGGTGGCCCTCTACGACAGCGGCTTCAGGCGCGTCGAGGGTGTCAAAGTGACCTCCTATGCCGATCCTGCCACGCGATCGATCTTCGTCAAACTGCCTCGCAGCGCGCTCGCGGGGGCAGCAGCGGAGGGGGCTGGTGGGACTCAAGCTGCCGGCGTGACTCAAGCGGCCGGAGCAACCACGGCTGCGGCTGCTGCCGGCGCGACTGAGGCGCCCGCAGGCCGCCGCTGGAACGTGATCGTCGCGCTCTTGAGCCACGACGGCTACTCCCCGGGCGGCGTGCGTCCGATCAAAGCCGATCGCGAGCAGTGGGTCTTCGGAGGATGCGACCAGGAGAGCCTGTGCCCCGGCATCATAGACCTGGTGGTCGAGGGCGACGGGCGTCAGGAGCAGATCCTCGGAGCCTACCGGTCCACAGCCGCACCGGCCGAGATTCCCGGGATCGGTGTCCTGATTCCGTGACCGCCCGCCGGTGACCGCCCGGCCGGGCTTGACGCCGCCCGGCAAGATGGCGCTTTCCTACGGGCCGGGGCATTTGTATTATCAGGTATGCTCGAGATAGACGGTCGAAGCATCATCGCGCTGGTCGCGGCGCTGGCGGTCTCCACTCTGGCCGCGGTGGTGCTCTATCGGCGCACCAGCCCGACCGTGCCGGTCAGGCTGAGGCTGGCCCTCGGAGCTCTACGGTGGCTCGCGGCCTTCCTGCTCCTGGTGATGGTGCTCGCCCCGACGGTGAGATTGGCAAGGACCACCTCGAGCGCCTCCACGGTGGCCGTCCTGGTGGATGACTCCAGGAGCATGGCCTATCCCGAGACCCGACAGAAGCTCGACCTCGCCAGGGCCGCGTTCTCCCCTGACGTGATCGCAAGCCTCGAGCGCAAGGCGCACGTGCGCTACTTCACTTTCTCGGACACCGCGGGCGCGATCGCTCCCGAGCGGATTGCCGGCCTCGAGGCGGGCGGCTCGCGCACCGATCTGGTGGCGGGGCTGCGCCGTGCGCTCAAGGCCCTGGAGGAGAAACCATCGGAGATCGTGCTGGTCACCGACGGCGGCGCCAACTTCGGGGAGGACGCTCTCCATTTCTGCTCGACCCTCAAAGTGCCCATACATGTGGTGTCGCTGGCCGCGGCCGCGCCCACGCCTGATCTCTCAATCGACAGGGTCGAGGTCAACGAGACAGCCTACGCCGGAAGCAGGATCGAGGTCGGGGTGCTGTTGAGCAGCCGGGCGGCGGAGGGCGCCACGCCACTTGTGGTCGCCGATTCCGCCGGCGAGGTGGCGAGACAGACGGTCACGATCCCGCCTGGCGGCGGCCGCCAGCGAATCGTTGCCGAGATCGACGCCGGCCAGACCGGTGTCCACAGGTTCACTGCCTCACTTGCTCCTCTCGAGGCCGAGCCGGTCACGGCCAACAACTCCGCGGCCTTCTCGGTCAAAGTGACCAAGGCCAAGATAAGAGTCGCGCTGATTGCCCCGCATCCATCGTGGGACTTCGCCTTTGCCAAGCGGAGCCTCCAGGACGATCCCAACGTCGAGCTGACGGTGGTGATGAGCCCCGGCAGCCGAATGGCGATCAAGTCGCCAGGGATCAGCAACGATCTCAAGGGCGCGGTCGCTACGAGCGACGTGGTCGTGGTGCTTCGCGGCGCGTCCCTGGGCGCCGCGGCCGCCGATCTTGCGCAGGCGGTATGGGAAGGCGGATCGGCGCTCCTGGTCTCTCCCGACGCCACCGGAGACGTTCCGGAGGCCTTGAACCCCTTCGAGACGTCCCGCAAGAGCGACCGCCGGTCCGACCAGGCGCGCTTGGTGAGCCCGGTGCTTGCGGAGGAGGGGATGGGGCACGAGATTCTTGCCGGCGAAGCCGCGCAGGGCGCCCGGCTGTGGTCCAACATGCCGCCGGTCCCGGTTGACGCCTCAATAGTGGGCGCCAAGCAGAATGCCGGCGTGGTGATCCAGGGCGTGGCCGTGAGGGCCGCGATCAGCTCCGGCGCCGGCGCCACAGGGGCAGCGGCGTCGCAGGCGAGCGGCGGCGACGTGCCGCTGGCTGCGGTGCTGAGACACGGTCTCGGGCGCGTGGTCGGTCTTGCCGGTTACGATCTGTGGAAATGGGATCTTGTTCCCAAGACCTTCGGAGTTGATGCGTCGGCGTTTCGCGAGCTGGTGGCCGGCTCGGTGCGCTGGCTCACGGAGCAGGAGGAGTCGAAGCGCCTCGCGCTCGCCACAAGCAAGAGCGACTACCTGTGGGGCGAGCCCGTCGCGCTGCTGGGGCGAGTGGTCGATGAGAACCTGAGACCTCTTGCGCGCGCCAAGGTGGCGCTCGACATCACCGACCGGGATTCAGGCCGCACCGTCGCGAGACCGGCGATGTCGGAGCGCAGTGTCGGGAATCACTCGGGGACCGCGGATCTCCTGGCGCCCGGCAGCTACCTCGCCAAGGCCGTCGCGACCCTGGACGGCAGAGTTTACGCTGAGGACGCCGCCGCCTTTGTGGTCACGAGGCGGGGCCTCGAGGACTCGGGTTTCGACGGGGACGCGGCCCTGCTGGCCGGCCTGGCCCGCGAGACCGGAGGCCGCGTCTACACCGCCGCCGGCGCCTCGAGCCTGGTGGACGATCTCAATCCAGGCAGTGTTATCACCAGGACCTACAAGGACTTGAGGGTCCGCCTGGGGCTTCCGACCTTTCTCGTGCTCGCGGGCCTGCTCGGGGTCGAGTGGCTGATTCGCCGCCGCAGAATGCTCACCTGACCGGCCTGGCCGCCGGGCCTCCTAAATCGTTGATTCCCAACCCGAACCCCGCTTTTTTCTTGACAGGTTTGAGCCATATCCGATAAAGTGCGGTCTCGTAACGTGAAGCGGAGCAGGGAGGGTTTGTGACAAAAGCGGACATTGTTGAGGAAATTGCGTCCAAGACAGGTCTCACTCGGAAGGAGACTGCGGAAATAGTGGAGCACTTCATCTCCGCTGTGAAGGGAGCCCTCAAGGAAGGCAAGCACATCGAGGTCCGAGGGTTCGGCACCTTCAAGGTTGCAGTCCGCAAGCAGCGTGCGGCGCGCAACCCGCGCACCGGTGAGGTGGTTCCGCTTCCAGAGCGCAAGGTCCCTGTCTTCAAGGTGTCGAGGGAACTCAAGGAAAGAGTGGCAGGCCTTTAGATCGAGGCTTGCTCTCCGGCCCCAGCAGGTGTGCACGACCATTACTGGGCCTAAGGAGAGGCACGGCTGTAAAGCAAGGAGGAGGGCATGCCGAGCAAGGTGGAGTTGGGCAGGCGGGTCAGGGAGGAGCGCACCAAGCAGTCACTTACTCTGAAGGCCGTCGAGAACCTCTCGGACGTATCGGCCACTCACATCTCACAGATTGAGCGAGGCATCACCTGGCCCACGGTCAACGCTCTCGACAAGATCGCCCGGGCCCTGAGGAAGAGCACCAGTGTCTTCCTTGAGGACGTTCAGCTTCCGGACATATGCAGGCTGTCGGGAAACGGCAACACCATGGTGTTGAGCGAGAGTCCCAAGGTGGTCCTGAAGACCCTGTCCATAGGCATTCCCGGGGGGAAGATCAAGTTTTATACCTTGACCGCTTTTCCTGCCAACGGCAAGGACAAGAGCGAATTTGCGACCCACCTGCACGAGGGCGACGAGTGCGGATACGTGGTAAGCGGTCGAATTGATGTCAAGGTGGGCGACGAAGTGCTGACCTTGAAGAGCGGCGAGAGTATCCACTTCAACGGGACCAAGCCGCACGGCATCAGAAACGCGGGCCAGAGCGTCAGCGAGTCGGTTTGGGCGGCCTGGAGCCTTGGGGCCTAGGGGCTTGCCCAATTTGGGATATTGTGAGAAAGTTGTTGACAGATTTGACCACCCGGTGGTAGGGTCACAACACAACCGGTAAGAAAGCGAGGTGAGTACATGAACAAGGCAGAACTCGTAGAGCATGTTGCCAAAGTGGCGAAGCTCACGAAGAGAGGCGCGGAGGAAGCTGTTGATGCTACCCTCGAGGGAATCAAGACTGGCGTGAAGAAGGGTGGCGTTCAGCTGGTTGGCTTTGGCAGCTTCACGGTGGCGACCAGGAAGGGGAGAATGGGCAGGAATCCCAAGACTGGCGAGCCTATCAAGATCAAGCCGAGCAAGACCGTGAAGTTCCGCCCGGGCAAGGAGTTCAAGAGCAAGCTGTAGTCTTGTGCCTGAGGAATGATGGCAGAATATGGCCTCCCGCCGTATTCTGCTTTTCATTTGGGTGACGCATATGATGGCCGACAAGGTGGGCGAGCTCGGGGAGCTGTTCGACAGCCTCAGGGACTGCAGCAAGTGCGGCCTGGCCGAGACTAGGACCAACGTGGTGTTCGGGTGCGGGTCGGCCGACGCCCAGGTGATGTTTGTCGGCGAGGCTCCCGGCCACAACGAGGACCTGCAGGGAGAGCCCTTCGTCGGAGCGGCCGGCCGGCTGCTGGACGAGTTCCTCAAGGAGATGTTGGGAATGCGCCGAGAGGACGTCTACATCGCCAACGTGATCAAGTGCAGGCCGCCCGAGAATCGCGCGCCGACCGCCGTTGAGATCGACACCTGCAAGCCCTTCCTGCTGCGCCAGGTGGAAATCGTCTCGCCCAAGATAATCTGCGCGCTGGGCAACTTCGCCATGCGGACCCTGACCGACAGGCGAGAGGGAATAACCAAGGTCCGGCGCAAGATCATACGGTCCGGCACCAGGTTCGTCTTCCCGATGTTCCATCCGGCCGCGGCTCTTCACCGGGGCGACCTCTACGAGGACGTGAGGATGGATTTCGCGGCCCTCAAGCGCGTGCTTGACTCGCCGAGACTGGCCGAGGAGACCGGCGGCCCGGAGACCTCCCAGATGGAGCTCTTCTAGACCATGCCGGGATCCTGGAGCGCAGCGCTGATCTTCGTCCTGGGCCTGGCCGTGGGCAGCTTCCTCAACGTGGTCCGCTACAGGTTACCCCGCAAGCTCAACCTGGTCTCGGGGCGCTCGGCCTGCCCCGGCTGCAGCTCAACAATCGCGTGGTACGACAACGTGCCCGTGGTCAGTTTCGTCTTGCTCAAACGCCGTTGCCGTCGCTGCGGCTGGAAGATACCCTGGATCTATCCGGTGGTAGAGCTGGCAACCGCTCTGGTGTTTCTCTTGGTGTGGCGCGAGGCCGAGCCCAGCCAGGTCGCGCCCTATCTTGTGCTCTCGGGCCTCCTGGTGGCGTCGGCCGGCATAGACTTCGACCTGAGGATCATCCCCGACGCGCTGACCCTGCCGGGGATCGCGCTGGGCTCGGTGTTCTCGCTGACGCTCCTCGGCGGCGGGTCCTTCGGCCGGGACCTCGCGAGGCTCCTCTTGGGGATTGTGGTGGGCGGCGGCTCGCTGGCGGCGATCGCGCTGGCCTACAAGCTGGTGAGGAAGATCGAGGGTCTGGGAGGCGGCGACATCAAGCTGATGGCCATGGTCGGAGCTTTCCTGGGCTGGGCGCCCGCGCTTCTGACCATCTTCCTCGGCTCTCTGGCGGGTGGCGTCTTCGGCGTCGCGCTGGCCGCGCGGCGGCCGCAGGGCTTGAAGACCGCGGTTCCCTTCGGCGTCTTCCTGGCGCCGGCCGCCGTGGTAGCCATGCTCTGGGGCGGTGAAATGCTGGGCTGGTATCTGGACCTGGTGCGGGGGCCGCGGTAGTCGCTGGCAGTCGCTCAAGGGTGTTCCGGGGTACCGTGGGAAATTGGATTCCCTGAGGTGGGTTCTGGTTTGCGGTTTCGCTTTGCCCTCGCCGATGTTCCCGGCAACCTTAACCGAATGCGCCAGATCTTTTTCGCCCCACCGTCAGGGAATCCCTCGAAAGGAGGACCCTGTCTCCGGGTCTTGCCCCATCTAAAAGCAATGCCCGTGCCATGCGTGCTTGCCTCGGCATGGGAGGCGCCGGGATTGAAATCAAAGGAGATAGCCGGCGGAGAGCGTCGTGGCCCGGGGCCTGTGCCGGACTCGCGATTGCATTCTGTCGAGGCTGCTTGCATTGTGCACGTCGGGGCGAGGCGGGTGGCCCGACGAGCGCAGCGTGAGCGAGCACGGTGGGGGTGGTCGGCGACAGGACCCGCCCGGCTGCCGTTGCCGCGGGGCCATCGTCGGGCCGAAGCCCTTCGCTCAGAGTACTGATATTCGCTACGGGCAATCGGCCCTTCCTCGGCCCCGCAGTAAGGGGCCGAGAGGTGATCTTGGATGGCGATTGACTGTGTGCTGCTGGCCGCGGGGGACTCGACCCGAATGGGGGGCGGGCCCAAGCTGCTCTTGAGCCTGGGCGGTCGCACTATCTTTGAGCGCGCGCTCGAGGCCTACGCCGCCAGTTCGGTTGGCGCGGTGTGCGCGGTGGTCCCGGGCTGGATCGAGGGCTTCGCCCGGATCGCGGCCGAGCGCGCCGGCGAGCGAGTGGCCTTTGTGCCCCGCCAGCGCGGCCCGATGAGCGAATCGCTGAAGTCGGGTTGGGCGTGGGTGATGAGCCGCGGCCACCCCGAGGCGGTGCTGATTGGGCTTGCGGACAAGCCGCTGGTGCGCACCGAGACCATAGATCTGGTGCTCGGGTCTTACCGGGCCGGCGGGCGCAAGATCTGCGTCCCCACCTACCGGGGAGCCTGGGGGCACCCGGTGGTCCTGGAATCCAGTCTGGAGGATGAAGTGATGCGGCTCGAGGGCGACTCGGGGGCTCGCGAGCTGTTGCTGGCTCACCGGGACGAGGTCCTGGAGGTGCCGGTGGCAGGTGATGAGGTGACCTTCGATGTCGATACAGCCGAGGACGTCGAGCGGCTGAGGGCGAGGTTGAGGCTCAATGGGTGACGCCGAGCGCGTGCTGAAAACAGCCGGCGAGTGGCTGGCCGGCGGCAGGATGGTCTGCCTGGCCACCATAATCAAGCGCGAGGGTTCGGCCCCGCGTGAGGCAGGTTCGAAGATGGCGATATGTGCGTCGGGCGAGACCGCGGGATCAATCGGAGGCGGCGGACTGGAGCGGGAGATCATCGAGCGGGCGAAGCGGGCGCTCGAGGATGGGCGCGTCTCGATCGTGGACTTCAATCTCGGAGAGCAGTCCCCCGAGCTGGATTCCCTGTGCGGAGGCAAGGTCTCGGTGCTGCTGGAGCCTCTGGGCAACTCGCGGCGTCTGGTGGTGGCGGGCGCCGGCCACGTGGGCAAGGCCGTGGCCAGGCTTGCGCACTGGGTCGGGTTTGCTGTAACCCTGGTTGACGATCGCGACGAGTTTCTTGCGGACGACGATCTGTCGCGGGAGATCGTCCGGGTGACCGCCTCGCCCGTGGGTGTCGGCGGACTGGGCATCGGCGGCTCGACTTTCGTTGTGATATGCACTCGCGGCCACAGCCTGGACAAGGACTGGCTCCTGGCGGTGGCGCCGGCTCGGCCGCGTTACGTCGGCATGCTGGGAAGTCGCGAGAAGGCCGGGAAGATCCTGGCCGCGCTCGAGGCCGGCGGGGTTGGGCCGGAGTTCCTGCGCGGCGTGCGCACTCCGGTCGGGCTGGAGATAGGGGCCGAGACTCCCGAGGAGATTGCGGTGAGCATAGTGGGTGACCTGATTCGGGAGTGGCGGGTGTCGGCCGGGGACAGGGGATGAAGCCTCCCGGCCTGCCGCGGATCCTGGTGCTCGGCGGAGGGGAACTGGGCTCGGCGGTCTCGCACCGGTTGACGGCGGCTGGCTTTGACGTGGCGATCGCCGATCTTGAGCACCCGGCGTGCATACGAAGGCGGGTGTGTTTCGCGGAGGCCGTGCGGGAGGGCCGCAAGCGGGTTGAGGGCGTGGTGGCGACGAGCGTGCCCTCGGCAGGTGGGGCCTCCGGGGCCATCGCTCGCGGCGAAATACCGGTGATCGCGCTCGCCGACGGCGCTGCCGATTACGGGCGGCTGGCGGCCGATCTCGGTGCGGACGTTGTGGTGGACGCTAGGATGCTCAAACGCAACCAGGGCATGTCGCCGCGAATCGCGTCCATGGTGATAGGGCTTGGGCCGGGCTTCAGGGCTCCCGAGGACGTCCACGCGGTCGTGGAGACCAACCGGGGCCCCGGCCTGGGCTCGGTGATCTATCGCGGTTCGGCCGAAGCCGACACCGGCCTTCCGGCGCCGGTTGCGGGCCGGGCCGGCGAGCGGGTGATCCGCGCGCCGGTCTCGGGGGTGTTCCGGTCCTCGGCGGGCCTGGGCGAGGCAGTGGCCGAAGGGGAGGTCGTGGGAACGGTGGAGATCGGGGATGAAAACCGGGCAGCAGGCGGCTCGGCGGCGGCGCGGGCGCCGGAAGGCGCCACGCAAGGCGTGCCGGTGACAGCATCCATTGCCGGACTCCTGCGCGGGTTGGCGGCCGACGGGCTGCGCGTGGAGCGCGGCCAGAAGATCGGCGACGTCGACCCCAGAGGCAGCACCGTAGATCCCGATCGCATATCCGACAAGGGTCGCGCGGTTGCCGGCGGAGTGCTGGAGGCCGTGATGCACTGGTGGGTGACGTGTGATGACCGCTTTTAGACTTGTGGTTCCGGTTGGGCTCGACCATTGCCTTGATGTCCTGGAGGCGCACGCCGGAGAAGCCGCCGTGCTTGCCGGCGGGACCGACCTCAGCGTGCTGGTCCGCTCGGGGCTCAAGGCGCCGGGCCTGTTTGTCTGGGTCGGCAAGCTCCAGGATCTCAGACGGTGCGGGCGCGAAGCGCCTTGCATCTCGTTCGGGCCGGGGCTCACCCACCGGGAGATCGCCTCGCACCCGGATCTGGGCGCGGTCGGGGCCCTGCGCAAGGCCGCCTCTTCGGTGGGCTCGCCTCAGGTTCGCAACGTCGGCACCGCCGGCGGCAATCTCGCCAACGCCTCCCCGGCGGCTGATCTCTATCCGCCGCTGCTGGTGTTGGAGGCCGCACTGGAGGTAGG
>JBAQHK010000251.1:0-48751 GCA_049288275.1 bacterium
GCGGACGGCCGGCCGCCGGGGCGCTCTCCGCAGGCCGATCGCGGTCGGCGGCAAGATCGCCGAACTCGCGCGGCGAGGCCGGAGCGCGTGAAGCGATCCCCATCCAGCCGGCCCTGTCCTTTGCAGGGTTCAGGGCGGGCCAGCGGGTGATCATAGGGGACCAGGGCTTGACGCTCAAAGCGGTCTCGGTGGGCCGCAACGCGCTGGTATGCCGTGTCATGCGCGGGGGCGAGGTCACATCCGGCAGGCCGGTCAATTTCCCGCACGCCGGCGCGATCCTGCCGTCCCTCACCCGCAAGGACCTGGCCGATCTTCGCTTCGGCGTCTCGCGAGGGGTCGGCTACGTTGCGCTCTCCTTCGTCAGGTCGGCGCGGGACGTCCTCAGTCTCAGACGACGGTTGCGTGGCACCGCGATCGGCGTGATCTCCAAGATCGAGACCCAGGAGGCGATCCGCAACATCGCCGAGGTGATAGACGCCTCCGACGCGATCCTGGTCGCGCGGGGCGATCTCGCCAAGGAGGTCTCGATAAGCCAGATCCCCGCGCTGCAGAAGTTCATCATAGAGCGATGTAATCACCAGGCCAAGCCGGTGATCACGGCGACCCAGATGCTGGAGTCCATGGTGGTCAATCCCGAGCCCACGCGCGCCGAGGCCAGCGATGTGGCCAACGCGGTGCTGGACGGCTCGGATGCCCTGATGCTGAGCGGCGAGACCGCCACAGGCAGGCACCCGGTGGAGGCGGTGCGCGTGATGGACTCCGTCATAAGGAACATCGAGCGGGCTCGCCATTATCATTGGATAGGGCAGCGGCCGCGCCTCGAGCCCGAGCACCAGATAGACGAGATGATCGCTTATCTCGCCGTGGCCGCGGCGGAGAGCCTCGGAGCCGCGGCGATAATAACTTTCACCAGGAGCGGGACCACCGCGCTCAGGGTGGCCAAGTTCCGGCCGACGGTGCCGATCTTCGCGGTGACCTCGTCGAGGGCGACCGCGGGGCGGCTGGCGATCTCCTACGGCACGAGGTGTGAGTATGTCAAGCCGGTGGCCGATACCGACAGCATGATAGCTGCGGCGGTATCCGCGGCCCTGAGGCTCGGGATCGTCCGCAAGGGCGATCTGGTGGCTGTGACCGCCGGGGTGCCGCCCAACGTCCGGGGCAAGACCAACCTGCTCAAGCTGGAGGTTGTCTGACCGTTGGATTGCCGCAGATTGGATTCCCACAGGAGGGGCCGATGCCGCAGCTGAGGCAGGATCTCGCCACACGCAGATGGAGCATCATCGCGACCGAGCGATCCAAGCGGCCCGACGATTTCACGGGTCGCCGGCGCGCCTCCGAGCCGCTGCCGGCCTACTCGCCCGGGTGCCCGTTTTGCCCGGGCAACGAACACCTGACTCCCGAGCCCGTGCTGGTCGTGCCCGACCCGGGGCGGCCCGATCCTGGGCAGCCGGGCGGGGCGTGGAAGGTCAGAGTGGTGCCCAACAAGTTCGCGGCGCTGGTCGTACCGTCGGCGGGCAGCGAGGCGCGCCGGCGCCGGCGGCGGGGAATCTACCTGGAGATGGACGGCTGCGGCCAGCACGAGGTGGTGATAGAGACGCCGGATCATTCCAAAACCGTCGCGACCATGAGCGTGGAAGAGGTGGAGGCGGTGGTGCGCACCTACCGCGAGCGCTTTCTCGCGATGGACGGGATGGACTGGAATCAGCTGATCATAATCTTCCGCAATCAGGGCGAAGTGGCCGGTACCTCGCTGGCTCATCCGCACTCCCAGATCGTAGGATCGCCGATAGTGCCGGAGGACATCAGGAGCAGGCTGGAAGAGGCGCAGCGGTACTTCGACGACAACGGCACCTGCGTCTACTGCGACGTGTTGGAAGCCGAACTGGCCGAGGGAGATCGCCTGGTGTCGCACAACGCGGGCTTCGCGGCCTTCTGCCCCTACGCCTCGACCGTTCCCTACGCGATCTGGATTGTTCCCCGCAGGCACGCGTCGTCCTTCGGGGTTCTGGCCGACGACGAGGCGGCGCTCCTGGCCATGATTCTCCGGGACTCCCTCGGCAGGCTTCGCCGCCTTCTGGCCAACCCCGACTACAATTACGTCATAAGATCGGCGCCCCATCACTCGGCCGGAGAGCCTCACTTCCACTGGTACCTGGAGATCCTGCCGAGGCTGACGACCCAGGCCGGCTTTGAGATCGGCTCGGGGATCAACATAAACGTGGTGGTCCCCGAGAACGCGGCCAGGCAACTGCGTGAGATCGACTGACCAGATGAGCGGGCGAAATCTCGAATCCAGGCGGAGGGACATGGTCGAATTCCAGATCAAGTCCCGGGGCGTCACCGACCCCCTGGTGCTTGCCGCGATGCAGAAAGTGCCGAGGCATGTCTTCGTCGCTCCGGAGCACCAGGAAGCGGCTT
Source organism: bacterium (assembly GCA_049288275.1). Classification (GTDB taxonomy): domain Bacteria; phylum Arandabacterota; class Arandabacteria; order Arandabacterales; family Arandabacteraceae; genus JBAQHK01. Next base: position 2,419 of record JBAQHK010000251.1, read on the forward strand.
ACGACGACAGGCCGTTGCCCATAGGTTCGGGCCAGACCATCTCGCAGCCCTACATGGTGGCGGTGATGACCGAGGCGCTGAAACTGGCTGGTGGCGAGAGGGTTCTAGAGATAGGCACCGGCTCGGGGTATCAAACCGCGATCCTGGCCGAGACAGGGGCCGAGGTGGTCACGGTGGAGAGAAAGCGTGACCTCGCCCGCGCCGCCGAGGCCACGCTTCGGGAGCTGGGATACGTCAACATCGAGTTCGTGGTGGGTGACGGATCCGGAGGGCATCCGGAGCGGGCGCCGTACGACGGCATCCTGGTCACCGCAGGAGCGCCGGAGATCCCGCGGGTGCTCGCGGAACAGCTCGGTGAGGGCGGGAGGCTGGTGATTCCGGTGGGAAACAGTCTGCAGCAGACCCTGACAAGAGTCACCAGGCGAGGAGAGCGCTTTGAGGAGGAGCGATTGGAGGGGTGTGTCTTTGTTCCCCTGATCGGGGAATTCGGCTGGAGCGAGGGCGATTGAAGGTCCTGCAGGAGGGGAAGGCGAGCGATGATTAGCCGCAGACAGATTATCGAACTGCTTCATTTCGACGCCGGATCGAACTGGGTGACCAGCTTCTACATGGGCATCGGGGTCTACCGCGCGATGAAGAAGGCCTACGAGATAGAGGCCAAGGACATTACCAAGCGCGCGACCGCCGAGGCGGCCTTGAGCGGTGAGGCCAAGCGATGCGTGGAAGAGGACGTCCAGAGGATACTGAAGTTCCTCAGGATGGATTTCAAGGGCGAGGCCAAGGGACTGGCGCTGTTCTCCTCGACCGGAGCCGGGCTGTGGCAGGCCTACAAACTGCCGGTCACGATGCCCGACCGGTGCGTCATAAACCATTCGCCTTTCGTGCTTCCTATGCTTAAGATCGTTGACGAGAGTCGAAGACTCTGCGTGGTGGTGACCGACACCGAGAAGGCCAGGCTCTTCACGGTCTATCTCGGCGAGATCGTCGAGAGGACCGACATCTTCGACGTGGTTCCCGGCTGGCACAAGCAGGGGGGGCGGTCCCAATCCAGGTTCCAGCGGCACATCGAGGACCACGTGAACCGGCACCTGAAGCACGTGGCCGACACGGTGTTTGAGTTCCACAAGGCCGAGGGCTTCGGGCATCTGATAATAGGCGGATCGCAGGACGTGCGCCAGAGGCTGGCGCCGATCCTGCACTCGTACCTGCAGCGGATCGTTGCCGGTTACATCAACGTGGATGTGACTTCGAGCGTTGACGACATACTCAAGGCTGCCCGAAAGATAGAGGCCGAAGTTGAGGACAAGCGCTCGGCGGAGATCTCGCAGGCCCTCGTGGGCTCGGCCGCCCAGCGGCCGCTTTCGGTGACGGGCCTGGCCGGCACCGTCAAGGCCCTGAAGGAAGGCAGGGTTCACACCCTGGTACTGGTGGACAACGCCCGGATTGAAGGATGCCTCTGCGCCGACTGCGGCGGGGCGGATCTGGTCGAGGCGGACAAGTGCGATTTGTGCAGCAAGCCCCTGACCCGGGTTGAGGACATCTCCGAGCACCTGGCGGTGCTCGCGGTGGAGCGGGACGCCGAGGTCAAGTACCTGAGACCGAGGTCGGGATTGGAAGGCCGGGGCTCGGTGGGAGCGCTGCTTAGATGGTAAGGCTGAGGCAATCTGAGGTAAGCTGTCTATGAAGAGAACGATGTCGGTGGTGGTGCTGCTGGCGGTTGTCGCCATCCTGGTCGGCGTCAGGTTCCTGAAGAAGGACAACGGCGCCGCCGCGGCGACTTTCGAGATGGCCGTGGCTGAGAAGCAGCCACTGTGGATCAAGGTTTCGGCGACCGGCCTTGTGGAACCCGTGGTCAGGGTGGAGGTCAAGTCCAAGGCCAGCGGGATAGTGGAGCGGCTGCCCATCGAGATGGGTGACGGTGTGGTGAGAGGCCAGGTGATCGCCGAGCTGGACCCCACGGAGATCAGGAATGACCTGGAGAAAGGTCGAGCGGCGTGGGCCGTGGCAACTCAGGCTGTTCGCGTCAAGGAGCAGGCCCTCAAGCGAACTGAGGGCCTCGCCAAGGAAGGCCTGGTGTCCGAGCAGGATCTCGAGAACGCCAGGCTGGACCTTGAGCGGGCCAGGTCGGACGAGATAGGCGCCAAGCTGGCGGCGGCGAACCTTGAGGAGAAGTTGGCGGACACGGTGCTGCGCTCGCCCATAGACGGAATCGTGCTTGAGAAACGAGTGGAGGTGGGGCAGGTGATCGCCTCGGGCGTGTCCAGCTACACCGGCGGGACGGCGGTCGCCGTGATTGCCGACCTGGGCAAGGTCTACGTCAACGCCGACGTCGACGAGACCGACATAGGCAGGGTAGCCCTGGGCCAGCGGGTTGAGGTTGTGCCCGACGCGTTCCCCGATCGCAAGTTCGTGGGCAGAGTTGAGCGCATAAGCCCGCAGTCGCAGACCGTTCAGAATGTCACCACCTTCCTGGTGGTGAGCGCACTGGACAACAGCGAGGGCGTCTTGAAGGCCGGCATGAACGTGACCACGGACATCCTGGTGGCCGGCAAGGACGAGGCCCTGACCGTGCCGCGCAGGGCCGTGAGATCGGTCGCGGAAGTGCCCGCGCTTGCGGCTGTGCTGGGAATCCAGGCGCCGGGGGCCGGAGGCGGGCCGTCAGCGGCGTCGCGGCCCGACGGCGCGGAGGGCAACTCCAACAACAAGGTGGTGTGCGTCAGGACCGGCGACCGCTACGTCTTCAAGGACGTCACCGTCGGCCTGGCGGATTACGACCAATACGAGATCACCGGGGGCCTCGGGGAGGGAGACCAGGTTGTTGTCTTCCTCACCAGCAGGGCACTGGATCAGTCGAGGCAGTTCGTGGAACGCCGTCGGGGCACGGGCATTCCCGGTATGAGCAAGAGTGGCGGCGGGGGGCATTGACCACAGGTCCGGGCCGCGGACAAGACGGAGGGGACGCCGACAACATGGCGATCATCAGCATGAGGAAGATAACCAAGACCTACGAGATGGGCGAGGCACAGGTCCAGGCCCTGAGGTCGGTGGACGTCGAGGTCCTGGACGGCGAGTTCATAGCGATAGTCGGCCCGTCGGGCTCGGGCAAGTCGACTCTGATGAATCTCATAGGATGCCTGGACAGGCCGACCGAGGGCGAATACTACCTGGACGGCGACAAGGTCAGCGAGCTCAGCGATGACGACCTGGCGCACATACGGAACAAGAAGATCGGCTTCGTCTTTCAGACCTTCAATCTCCTGCCGAGGACCAACTGCCTTCACAACGTGGAGCTGCCCCTGCTCTATTCCAACGTACCGAGGAAGGAGAGGGAGAGGAAGGCGATGGAGATGCTCACCCGGGTGGGGCTGGCGGAGCGGGTCTATCACAATCCCAACGAGCTGTCGGGCGGAGAAAGACAGAGGGTCGCCATCGCCAGAGCCCTGGTCAACGATCCGGCGATAGTGCTCGCCGACGAGCCCACCGGGAATCTCGACAGCCGGACCGGCTCCGAGATCATGGGGATTCTCACCGCCCTCAACAAGGAAGGCAAGACCATCGTGCTGGTGACGCACGAGCGCTACATAGCGGACTTCTCGAGCCGGATCATCGCTCTCAGAGACGGGACGGTGGTCAGCGAGGACGCCGGGATTCTGCGCTAGCGCTCTGCGCAAGTATTCCGCGCCGGCGGACCTGGAAGGTTGAAATGGATCCCATCGAGGGCGTTTACGTGGCGCTGGACGCCATCCGATCCCACAAGATGCGCTCCTTTCTCACCATGCTGGGGATCATCGTGGGGGTGGCGGCGGTGATCACCATGATATCGCTGGGCGAGGGCGCCCGCCGCCAGATAAGGCAGAACATGACCTCCCTGGGCACCAACCTGCTCTACGTGCGTGCGGGCTCGGCCCAACGGGGAGGAGTCTGGTTCGGCGCGGGAACCGCGTACAAGAGCCTGACGGTGGAGGACGCCGAGGCCATTCTCAACGAATGCCCGACGGTTCAGGCGGTGGCCCCCCAGATTCAGAGTCACGCGCAAGCCATATACGGCAACAAGAACTGGTACACCAACGTGGTGGGCTCCACGCCGGAGTACGAGTTCGTCAGCAGCCTGCCCCTGGACCAGGGGATGTTCTTCGACGAGGCGGCGGAGAAGTCACGCGCCCGCGTGGCCGTGGTCGGCACCACGGTCGTAGAGCAGCTCTTCGGCGACGAGGACCCCGTGGGCAAGGTGATTCAGGTCAACCGGGTTGCCTGCACGATCATAGGCACCATCGCCAAGCGCGGCGGCACCGGCTGGATGGACCCCGACGACGTCGTGGTGGTGCCGCTTGCCACCGCTCAGGGCAGGCTCTTCGGCAACGACGATCTTTCGTCCATAACGGTCAAGGTGTGGCGGGAAGACCAGGTCAGCCCGGCGGTGGTCGAGGTGGAGGACGTGATGCGGCGCAGGCATCGGCTGACCGACCAGCAGGAGAACGACTTCCAGATAAGGAACCAGGCCGACGTGATGACGGTCTTCAGCGAGACCACCAGGACCATGACCTTCCTGCTGGCCGGCATCGCCTGTGTGTCTCTGGTGGTGGGAGGGATCGGCATCATGAACATCATGCTGGTATCGGTGGCCGAACGCACCAGGGAGATCGGGACCAGGATAGCGGTCGGCGCCAAGCGCGCCGACATCCTGGGTCAGTTCATGCTGGAGTCGGTGGTCATAAGTCTGGCGGGGGGCGTGATAGGCATCGTGATCGGGCTTGTGGGCTCGAGGATGCTGTCGGCCCTGGCCAACTGGAACACCGCGGTGTCTCCGATGGGCATCGGGCTTGCCTTCGCCTTCTCGGTGGGGGTCGGGGTCTTCTTCGGCATCTACCCCGCGCGCCGAGCTTCGGGCCTGGATCCTATCTCGGCCCTTCATCACGAGTAGGTCCCGCCAGCCCGAGGTCGCCGTGCAGTCTCCTGACCGCCTCGGCAAGCGCCGATCGGGGAAGCACCACAGTCAGGCTGATCCCCGAAGTGGACATCACGTCCGGGCGCACCCCAAGGGCAGCGAGCGATGCCAGCACCTTCCTTGCCACGCTGTGCATGCCCGAGGGGCCCTGGCCCACGATGGAGACCGTGCCCACGTCCTCATCCAGCACGAACCGGTCGGTCGGCGCGGCCGCGGCCATCGCACGCCGAGCCGCCTCCTCTTCCTCGGCCGGTATCATGATCGACACCCCGCCCGGCCCCGGCGAGTGCAGGTGAATGAACCTGACATCGACGTTCTCGCGGTCGAGCAGAGCCAGCAGGCGACCGGCCGCCCCCGCCGGATCGTCGCTCGCCTCGAGGCTGATCCTGGCCACGCCGGCGTCCTGGGTGATCCCCTTTATCTCGGCAGCCTCGATCTCTTCCCTGTTGGTCACCAATGTTCCCGCCTCCTTCCCGAACGACGAGCGCACGTGCACTCTGACCCCGAAGCGCCTTGCCACGTCCACGCTCCGCCAGTGCAGGACGCCCGCCCCGCAGAACGCCAGCTCCATCATCTCTTCGTAGGATATCCTGTCTATCTTGCGGGCATCGGGCACCAACCTCGGGTCGGCGGTGAAAACCCCGTCGACGTCGGTGAAGATGTGACACTCACCGGCTGAGAGGGCCGCTGCCAGCGCCACACAGGTGGTGTCCGATCCTCCCCGACAGAGGGTGGTCACCTCCTTGGCCGAACTCACTCCCTGGAAGCCCGCGACTATCACTATTCTGCCCTTGTCCAGCTCTTCCTTGACCCGGTGCGCCCTGACGTCGAGTATCTTGGCGCGGGTGTGGCTTGTGTCCGTCACAATGCCGCTCTGCGAGCCGGTGAAGGATATGGCCTCGCAGCCGAGGTCGCTGATAGCCATGGACAGCAGAGCCATCGAGATCCGCTCCCCGGCGGTCAGCAGCATGTCCATCTCCCGCCTGGGCGGATTCTGGGTGACGGTCTTCGCCAGAGTGACCAGCTGGTCGGTGGTATCACCCATCGCCGACACCACCACTATCACGTCCCTGCCGGCCTTCTTCTCCTCGACCACGCGCGACGCCACTTGCCTTATTCTGTCCGGGGTCGCCACCGAGGTGCCGCCGAATTTCTGCACTACCAGCATCTTTGGCTCTTGCGCTATCATCGCCGATCTCTCACTTTACTTTGGAGCAGGACTGATGTTAGAATGCGATCCCGGTAGTTTGCAAGCGTTATGTGTGATTGCTCTCACGTCTGAAGGAGGTAGGTATGTTGAGCGGACTGCGGCTCGCGGCGATCTGCATTGTCCTGGCGCTGATCGGCTACGTGTGGCTGTCCGGCTGCGCGACGTTCGGGCCCAAGCGGGCCCCCATAGATTCGCTGCCTGACAGCACCGATGTCGACACCATGACCGAGGCCCTCGAGGGCATGGCCCTTGAGTATCCAGAGGACGCCAACGTCTTCTTCGCCCTGGGCAACGCATACTACGACCAGGCGATTCCCGACCAGGCAAGGCAGAACTACGAGAAGGCGATCGCGCTGGATCCCAAGATGAGCAAGGCCCGGGTCAACCTGGCCATGCTGCTCGCGGAGACCGGTGAGCCTGACAGTGCGCGCGCGATGCTTGAAGACGTGATCAAGGGCGATCCCAAGGACTCCAGGGCCCTCACCGACCTGGGTATGATTTGCTACAACCTCAAGGATGTTGACACCGCGGTCAGGTATTATACCAGGGCCATCGAGGCCGATCCCAAGAACCCAGAGGCGCACTACAATCTCGGAGTGGCCTTCGGGGAGGCCGGGTTGGTGCTCGAGGCCATGCGGGAATGGAACACCGTGCTCGAGCTGGTGACCGAAGGCGACACGGCCAACCGGGCGCGGCTTGCCATCGAACGCGCGGACGGAGTTCTCGCCAAGTGAGGTGTCGGCTTGCCCCTGGCGAAGGCTGGTCGGGCGGCTAGGACTTGCCTGCTTGTGACCTCGGAGCGGGGGCTCGCCGAAAGCTACGAGCGGCCCGGTGTTGACGGTGTCCTCGATCGGCTGAAGAGCCTCGCTCGCGCGCGATCCAAGTCGGGTATCACAACTTTCCTCTACGTTCCCGATGCCGCGGGCGCCGGCGCGCGCCGCGGACTTCCCCGCCTGACGTCCGGGCTCACCGCGGACGGCGTCCTAGGCGGTCTGCGCTCGATGGAGGCCGAGGTCTGTTCGGGCAGGCCGGCGGACTACCTCTTGCTTGTCGGCAACTCGAGGATCGTTCCGACCTGGACCGTGGACAATCCCGCCGCGGACTCGGACAAGGACCTGCCCAGCGACGCTCCCTACGGTAGCGCCGAGCCCGCCGGTGGCGCAGATGCCTACCTGGTGCCGGACAGGGCGGTGGCCAGGGTGCCTTTGGACGGAGAGCCGAACGCTGCCGGGGACCTGTCCTCCTTTCTGGACCGCCTGCTCGCTCGTCCCTCCGGCGAGCCGCGGGGCGAGCCTTTCGGGCTGACCGCCGCGATATGGAGGGACCAGGCCGCCAGGATCTACGATCTTGCCGCCGATGCTCCCATCCGTTCGTCACCGCCCCTCGGTCTGAGCTCCTTCGACCCGGCCTGGCTCGGGCCTCGCTCCGTCCTGTACTTCAACGTCCACGGCTCGCAGGAGGAGCCTTACTGGTACGGGCAGGAGGGGTTGAGGTATCCGAAGGTGCTGAGCCCGGAGGTCGTGGCGCGGTCACGCCCGGCGGCTTCCCTGGTGGTGACCGAGGCCTGCTACGGCGGACTGGTGGAGTGCCGATCTCCCCAAACCTCGATCGCTCTGGCTTTCCTGGCCGCAGGCGCCGCCGCCCTGGTCGGAGCGAGCGCCATCGCTTACGGATCACCGGACGTCAGGCTGACCGAGGCCGACCTCGCGGCCTACCTGCTGCTCAAGCGGGTGCTTGCGGGCGAGCGCTACGGTGACGCGTTCAGGGAGTCCAAGATAGACTTCGCCGCCGAGATGCTGAGCAGGCAAGGCTACTTGGACGGCGACGACAAGAAGACCCTGCTGGAGTTCAATCTGTTTGGCGATCCCACCGCGAGCCTGGCTCCGGTGGAGGGAGGAAGGGGGCAAGCGCTGATGATACCGGAGGACGTGTTGGAGTCGGTCAAGAGGTTGGTCGCGGCCCGGTTTCCGGAGATGGAGGGCGTGGACCCCGATCTTGCCGAGGAGAGCGTGGCTCTTGACGGCGGCCTGGCCGAGAAGGTCCTCAAGCTGAGGCCTCAACATGCCAAGGGTGACGGCGAGAGCGTCCGTGAGAGACGAGTCTTCGTGGCCTCGTTTGCGCGGCTGGTGATCTCCGGCGAGCGGCGGGTCGAGCGGATAGTGAGGATCACCTTCGACGAGCGCGGGGAGGTCCTGAAAATCGTGACGTCCAAGTAGCGCCGCCGGCTGCCCTGCACAGTGGATTGACACCTCAAGAGGCTTCTGCTACCCTGTGGCCGCGAGTGGGTTCGAGCGAGGTGTGCCGCGAAAGGAGTGGGTGAAATGACTTCTAAGATCGCCTTGATCGGGTTGCTGGCTGCTTGTGTCGCACTGACGGCTGGCTGCGCGGCGCAGCGGACGGCCGGGACAGGCGCGACCGCGGACGAGCAGAGCCTTGCGGAGGCCAGTGCGGCTGAGAGGCATTTCCTGATGGGTGAGCAGTTGTTTGCCACGCAGATGTGGGACGAGGCCGCAGCTGAATTCAGGGCCGCCACCGAAGCGGACCCCGCCCACCAGAAGTCCTACAAGGCGCTGGGTCGCACCCTGATCGAGCAGGGGCTCGCCGACCAGGCGATCGCGGCCTACAAGAAGGCCTGGGAGCTCGCGCCCAACGATCCCGGGGCCCATTCGGGGCTTGCCTCGGCCTACGTCGCGGCCGGCAAGCTGTACGATGCCGCCGAGGAGTACAAGCTCGCCGCCGATCTGGATCCCGCGAACCCTCAGAACTACATGGACATGGGGGCGACCTTCAACAAGCAGGGGCTCCTGCCCGAGGCCATAGAGGCTTACCGCAAGGCGGTGGAGATGGCGCCGATGGATCAGGCGGTCCTCTTGACGCTCGGCAACGTGCTCTACGAGAACCAGATGTACGTGGACGCGATTTCGATATACAGCCGCGCTCTGCTGCTGGCCCCCGAGGACTTGGTGGTCACCAAGACCCTGGGCTGGCTGTACCTCAAGACCGAGCGCTACAGTGAGGCCGCCGAGTTCTACGAGAGGGCCTCGGTGATGGCGCCGACCGACCCTCAGCTGAGATACTGGCTGTCCTCGGCCTACGACAAGCTGGGCAATCAGGACAAGGCCATCCTCAACATGGAGAAGGCGGTCGAACTCAGTCCCGAGAACAGCGACCTGTTTTGGATGCTGGGCGACATGTACAACAAGGCCAAGAGGTACAGCGACGCCATTGCCGTTGTCGAGAAACAGCTGGGGCTCAAGCCGGCAAGCGCGGGTGCCTACTTTGTCTGGGGCAAGGCGCTCGAGGCCCAGGGGTTGTACGATGAGGCGCTCGTGAAGTACCAGAAGGCGGTGGACTTCAACGATCCGGCGTGGAGTTCCTCCGCGGCGATGGCGATCAAGGAGATAAAGAAGCAACAGCAATGACCGGGGCCGCCCGGCAGCCGGCAATGGGCCCGCGAGCCTTCAGAACCGGCGCTCGGAGGGTGGCTTATCTATTGACACCCTCTTTCGCTGTTATTATACAATAGGTTAGATCGGTGGTGGTGTGCGTGGAGGGATGGCCGAGCGGTCTAAGGCGGCGGTCTTGAAAACCGTTGACCGATGAGGTCCGTGGGTTCGAATCCTACTCCCTCCGCCATGCGTCGGTTTGCCAGCCCGGAGAGGTGCGTGAGTTGGCCGAAACGAGCCGCCTGCTAAGCGGTTGAGAGGACCAAAATCCTCTCCGAGGGTTCGAATCCCTCCCTCTCCGCCACCTGAAACCGCCGCTCGCGCGGCGAGATCAGGTACGTTGACGGTTTGAGGTGCGCCTGTAGCTCAATTGGATAGAGCGCGTGGCTACGGACCACGAGGTTGCGGGTTCAACTCCTGCCAGGCGCGCTCCTTGCGCGTTTAGGGAACGATTGACGGGTGGAGGTACGAGCGATGAGAGCTACTGCAGTCGCAATCCTGATGGTGATGCTGGCCTCCGTTGCGTGGGCCGAGACCTTCCGTGTTCCGGTGGAGGACAAGGATCTGACGGTGGCGCTCAGCCAGGCCAGCTACGGCGACACGATTCTGGTCTTCCCGGGCAAGTACAAGCTGCAGGCCAGACTCAAGGCAGGCGTGAAGCTGATGTCGGTAGCCGGACCGGAGTCCACGACCCTGTGGAGCAAGCGCTGGCACGTACTCAAGCTGAATGACTGCGATCTTGAAACCGAGATACGCGGCTTCACCTTCGACGGCGTCGGCTGCAGCATTGCCATTGCCTGCACGCTGGGGACTCCGACGATCGTGGGCAACGTGATCAGGGGATCCTGGGACGGAATCTCGCTCCAGAGGTGCAACGCGTTCGTCAAGGGCAACACCATCGAGGGCTGCAACCGCGGGATAGCGGTTGAGGGCGGCAATCCCGAGATCATAGAGAATACCTTTGCAAAGAACGGGGACGACATCTACCTGTTCTCGTCGTCGGCGATCATAGCGCGGTGCAAGTTCACCTCCAACGGCAAGGCCCTGTACCTGGCCGGGTACAGCTACCCTACGGTCGGGGGTTCGCTGACCGCGGCCAACGACTTCCTCGGCAGCGGCTACGCGCTGTATAACGACGGCCGGCGCGTCGAAGGCAGCCTCTACACCAACGAGCGGGAAGTGGCCGTGGCGACCCACAACTACTGGGGCAGCCTGTGCCCCGAAAAGCGCAGGTTCCTGGGCGACGTGGTGTTCTCACCCTGGGCGAACGCCGCTCACGACACCACCTATACCAAGTGCCCGCCGGTGCCCGCCGAGAAGGCCGGTGACCCCGGCAAGCGGATCGACACCGGGACCGACGACGGCAACGACAAGTCCGGCGGATGAGTCTGACCCGTCGCCGGATGCGGACCGGACGCCGATCACCCACCGTCCCGCCCGGCCTGGGAGTCAGAAGTGCCTGATCTGGGCGCACGAGACAGATGGCTACTTGCGGCGATCGTGGCGGTCGCCTTGGTTGTCCGGATCGCCTATCTTGTCGACGTAAGCGACTCTCCTTACTTCAAGCAGCCTCTGCTGGATTCCTGCTGGTACGACAACAACGCCAAGGCGATTGCCGAGGGTGACTGGCTGTCGCGCAGCGGCTCTTTCAGAGTCCCCCTCTACTCCTACTTCCTGGCCGGCTCCTACCTGGTCTTCGGCCACTCCTTCGTTCCCCCGCTGGCGGTTCAGGTGATTCTGGGGTCTCTGACCTGCGGCCTTGTCTTCCTGCTGGGGCGGAAGCTCTTCGGCCGGCTGGCCGGGGCGGTCGCAGGCTTCGGCCTGGCGCTCTACAGGATGGCCATCTACTCGGACGGCGAATTGTTGCCCACGACGCTATACATCTTGTTCACGGTCCTGGCCGTATATCTCCTCGTACGGAGTTGCTACCGCAACAAGCAGAGCGACGGCCTGCACGGCGGCTGGGGCGACGGCGCCCTGGTCGGCGTCTTTCTGGGACTTGCCTACCTCACTCGCCCCGAGGTCCTGATCTTCGCGGTCGCGCTTGGGGTGGCGGCCCTTGCGGTCATGGGAAAAAGGGCCTTCCGGGTGGTTGCCCTCATGGGTATAGTGCTCGTGATGACGACGCTGGCTATGGGTCTCAGGAACCAGGCGATCTTCGGCGAGTTCTTCCTGTTCTCGCCTCAAGGGGCGACCAATCTCTACATCGGCAATGCCCTCTACTCGCAGGGCAAGTCTCCGACCGCTCCCCCGACGCGCTTCCCGTACGGGATCACCGCCGATCCCAAGGACGACGCCATGGTGGTGGGCTGCAAGCAGGCGGCCAGGGAACGGGTGGGCAGGGACCTGTCCGACAGGGAACTGTCGGCCTATTACACGCGGGAGACCTTCGCGGAGATCAGCAGGGACTTCCCCCGCTGGGTCGGCCTGGTGGCCAGGAAGGCCTACTACTTCCTCAATGCCTATGAGATCAGCGACATCAAGTATCTTCCCCGTTACGTTTCGAAGTACTCGCAGGTGCTGAAGCTGCCGCTGGTCGGTTACGCCGTGGTGATGCCGCTCGGGCTGGTGGGCTTCGGCCTGGTCGCGCGGCGCAGGATCAAACAGGCCTGGGTGGTGAACGCCGCCCTGCTGGGAGCCGGCGTGACCTGCATTCTCTTCTTCGTGGTCTGGAGGTTCCGGCTGCCCGCCGTGCCCTTCCTGGCGATTCTCGCGGGCTACGCGGTGAGCGAGATGGCAGCGGGCGCACGGGCGCGGGCCTGGAAACGCGTGCTCACGCTGGTGGCGCCCGCGGTGCTCTTGGGGCTGGTTTCGCTCTCCAGCCTGTGGGGAGTGAGGGTGGACGAGGAGCAGGCGACTTACATCAACAACGAGGCCGCGCTGCTGGCCCAGGACGGCAAGACCGACCGGGCTATCGAAGTCTACAAGGAGGCGATTGCGGCCGACCCCGCCGACGCTCGCGCATACTACTACATGGGCAAGGCATACGGGACCCTGGGTCTGGCGGACCAGGCCAGGGAGGCGCTGGCCAAGGCGGCCGCCCTCAACCCCAATTACAGGCCCTTCACGCTGCTTTCCACGGGCAATGTCTACGCGAAGCAGGGTGACTTCCTGGCGGCCTCGGAGTGCTTCAGACTGGCGATACAGGCTGACCCAGGCTTCGCGATGGCCCACTACAACTATGGTTTCTCGCTGTACCGGTTGGGGAGGTACCCCGAGGCCGAGCAGGCCTTTCTCGAGGCCGAGAGGTCGTCCGGAGGCGACACCGCCATCCTCCTGCCGACCGCTCAGATGCTGGTCGAGATGGGGAGAGTGGAACGGGGCGCCGCTATGGCTCGGGCGGTCTTGAGCAAGGAGCCTCGCAACGGCAAGGCTTACTTCGTACTTGGGCTTGCCCTGGAAAGCCAGGGCCGGCTCGACGAGGCCAGGGCCCAGTTCGAGGAGGCTCTTGCGTGCGCGACCTCGTCACAGGAGGCCCAAGAGGCAAGGCAGAAGCTCGTCGACCTGAGGGCGAGACAGACTCGGAGATAGAACTTGAGACCGGCAACGTCTCTTGTTGCGCACGCCGTCGCGATTCTTGCGATTCTCGCGGTTTCGGCGGCAGTTTGCGGCCCGACCCTCGCCGCCCCTCCTCGGCCGGACCGGCTTCAGGAGCTATGCGACCAGGGCCGGCTGGATGAGGCCAGGCAGGTTCTCGAAGAGGATCGCAGCGCCGCCTACGCCTTGGGCCCGATGCTTGCGCAGGGCGCGGCCAGGTCAGGCAGCCCAGTCGCGCTGGTCCTGCTGGTGGACTTCAGCGACACCCCCGCCGACACCATACTTCACAGCCGCAGCTGGTTCGACCGCATGCTCTTCGACTCCGCAGGTGGGACCAGCATGCGCAGCTTCTATCTGGCCAACTCATACGGCACGCTGGACATAACAGGTAAAGTGTACGGGTGGTTCAGGGTCAAGGAGAAAATGGCTTACTACGCCGACGCCAGGCGCGGCATGGGGGGCTATCCCAAGAACGCCCAGAAGATGATTGAAGACGCGGTGGCCGCCGCCGATCCCTTCGTGGACTTCTCGAAGTTCGACAACGACGGCCCCGATGGAATCCCCTCGAGCGGAGACGACGATTCGGTGGTCGACCACCTGCTGGTGGTGCATGCCGGTCAGGGCTACGAGTGGACCATGAACTCCGCGGACATTCACTCCCACGCAGGCACCGTACGCGGCAAGGTGGCCGACGGCGTCACGGTGCGACCTTACGCCACGGAGCCCGAGGAAGGCAAGGTGGGAACCTTCGCCCACGAGATGGGCCACCTGCTGGGGCTGCCCGATCTCTACGACGTCAGCCTCAACACCTTCGGCCTGGGCATGTGGTCGCTGATGGCATACGGGATGTGGGGGGGAGGTGACGGCTCGGAGCCGGTGGGTCTGGACGCCTGGAGCAAGGCCGAGATGGGTTTCGTCACGCCGGTCAGCCTGGCGGCGAACGCCACCGGCCTCAGGCTGCCGTGCGTGGAGGACGGGCCGGACGTGCTGAGGCTCTGGAGCGAGGGCCGGAGCGGGTCGCAGTACTTCCTTGTGGAGAACAGGAGGGCCAAGTCCTCCGACTCCTATCTGTCCAAGCTGGGTGAGGGGCTGCTGGTCTACCACGTGGACGAGCGCTACAGGGACAACTCCTCGGAGGCCGGGCATCTGGTTTCGCTGGAGCAGGCTGACGGCAGGTTCGACCTGGACCAGCAACGGATCTTCGGCTTCGGCTCCGACGCCGGTGATCCCTTCCCCGGCTCGTCGGCCGCCCGGACCTTTTCCTGGTGGACTGTGCCGGACAGCCGGTCCAACGAGGGTCTTCCCACCGAGGTGACCATCCGCAACATAGGCAACGCGGCCGACACCGCCGTCCTGGATGTCGAAGTCAGGTCGCCGGTGATTCTCTTCGAGAGCAGCAAGGTCGAGGACGGAGCCGGCGACGGAGACGGGGAGCCCGATCCCGGCGAGCGAGTGGCGCTGGGCATCAGGTTTCGAAACCACGGGATAGAGTGCTCCGATGTTGAAGTTACGCTCTCATCGGCCGACCCGTTCATATCTCTGGTGACGCCGACGGCGACCTTGAGCTCGGTCGAGGGCGGCGGCCTGTCGTCGTACCTCGAGTTCGAGATGCTGATTGACCAGGCGACGCCGCAACCTCACAACGTGGAGTTCGCTTTGGACATCGGGGGCGTCTCCGAGGTGGGTCCCTACGCCTCGAGCGACCGCTTCGTTCTCGCCGTGCCCTTGCGCAGGCTCGCCGGGTGGCCCCAGCACACCGGCAGCACCATCTTCGCATCACCCGCGGTCGCCGACATCGATGGCGACGGATCGAAGGAAATCGTGGTCGGCAACTACGCCGGCCTGGTGTACGCCTGGAAGACCGACGGCCGGCTGCTGCCCGGCTGGCCGGTCGACCTTGGCTTCCGGACCACATCCAAGGCCGCGATCTGCGACATAAACGTCGACGGCTCGCCCGACGTGGTGGTCGCTTCGCAGGACGGACGGGTGCATGCCCTGGGCGCTGACGGAGTCCCGCTTCCAGGATGGCCGCAGGCCACGGGAGAGGCGGTGGTCTCCTCACCGGCGCTGGGAGACATAGACGACGACGGCATCGTCGAGATCATCTGCGGCTCCAAGGACGGCAAGGTCTACGCCTGGAACCAAGACGGCACGCCGGTCGAGGGATGGCCCGTGGAGACCGGAGGCCAGGCGGTCTGGATGTCCCCGGCGGTCGCCGACTGCGACGAGGACTACGTGCCCGAGGTGGTGGTGGGCGGCTACGGCGGGCAGCTCTGCATATTCGAGGGCGACGGCTCGCTCAAGAGCGGCTGGCCCATCCTGTTCGGTTGGGGTTGCGGAGAGGGAGCGCCGGCCATAGCGGACTTTGACGGCGACGGGCGCGTGGAGATCGTGGTCTCGGGGCTCTTCTCCAACTCAATCTACCTGGTTGACGTGGACGGCGTGGTCAGGGCGGGCTGGCCCCGGTGGGCCTACAACTGCTCTTCGCTGAGTTCGCCGATCCCTGCGGACATCGACGGTGACGGCCTGCCGGAGATAGCTGTCGCGACCTCGTGCGGCACCATGGTCGCCTGGAACGCGGACGGGACCAAGTGCGAGAGCATACCGGTTGCCACTTCGCAGCTGATCGAGTACTGCGAGCCGCTGTTCATGGACCTTGACGGCAACGGGGAGATGGACTGTCTTGTCGGTACAGCCGGACCTGGGACAGGCAGCGTGCGCGCCTTCACCAGGGAAGGACCGATGATAGGCTTCCCCATTGCTGTGGAGGGAGCGGTGTGGGCCACGCCGGCGGTGGGCGATCTGGAGGACGACGGCCACGCCGAGATAGTGCTTGCGACCACCACCGGCGACGTTCACGTCTGGAGGTTCGTGGGGGCGCGGGCGGCGGGCAAGATCGAATGGTCGCAGTCCAGGGGCGATCTGTGGAACACCGGCGTATACGGGAGAGCGCCGCGCGACAACGTTCCGCTTCCCGATCTGGTGGTGATCTCGGGGGAGGTGACGTTTGAGCCCGAGCGGCCGAGGCAGGGTGACGTGATGACGATCGGCGTTCGCCTGGCCAACGTGGGGCACGCCTCGGCGGACCAATTCTCGGTGAGGGCGTTCAACGATCAGGTCGACGATTCCCTCGCCATAGGGGCAGCGGTGGTGCCACACCTCGCAGCCAAGAGCGACACCACGATCCGGTTTCAGTGGACCGTGCCCGGGGGCTCGCCGACGCGCCTTGTCTCGGTGGCCGTGGACGGCGAGGAGGCGGTCCTCGAGCGCTCCGAGTTCAACAACCTGGCTAAGCAGCGCTTCTATCTTTCTGTCGCCGATCTCAGCGTGGAACTCGCCGGGGTTGAGCCCTTCCCTCCGGCGGTCGGCGACAGCGTGACGGTCCTCGCCTCGGTGGCCAACACAGGCGCAGACGTTGCTCGATCCTTCCAGGTCTCTTTCTACGACAGCGCCGTGACCGACGGGCGACGCTTCGCGAGGGTAAGCCTGGACTCGCTGGCGCCCGGCGATCGCGCCGACCTCGAGGTCCGCTACGAGGTAGGACGTTTCCAGGGCGACGCGGTTGATCTCGTGTGCGTGGCCGATCCCGACCGGAGCGTGCTGGAGTACTATCTCAGCAATAACCTGTCGCGGTTCAAGCTGAACTCGGGAATCGCCGGCGAGATCGTCACCTTCCCGGAGGAGATCCGGCCTTCGAGCGTCAGATCCTCCCGGACGGGGCTGGTGCTGTACTCGCCTCTTTGCGACTGCGTCTTTGTCGCCAAGGCCCAGGCGCCGAACGACATCCTCTTCGGCACCGCCGGGGCCGACCCGGACGTATCGTGGAACACGGCGGTCTTCTCATCCGAGGGCGACATCGCTGGCTACGATCTGGCTGCCGGCATGCCCTTTGTGGTGAGCGCGACCGCCGACAGTGAGAGCCAGCCTGCGGTCTGGGGCACGAACATCGCCTGGATCTCGGAGTCTACGGATTCCGCCAGGGTGATGCTCAAGCGAGGCAGCGGGCCGGCCCTGGCGATTCGCTCGTCGGCAGCCGGATTGCTCGCAGCCCCGGACATATCCCGCGACCTGGTGGTGTGGATGGAGGGCCAGGCCGGCGGGGGGGACATCTGGGGTTACGATCTGGGCGCCGACAGCGTCTTCGCGATCCGGGTAGCGGCAGGCGATCAGGCCGATCCCAGGGCCTGGGGACGTGTGGTGGTTTGGGAGGATCGCACCAGGGACGCCGGTGACGTCCACGGGCTGGATGCCGGCTCGGGCAGGCAGTTTGTTGTCGCCGAGCAGCCCTCTGCCCAGCAGAGACCGGACATCTGGGGTGATCTGGTGGTCTGGCAGGACCTGAGGAGCGGCAATTGGGACATCTACGGATACAGCATGGCCGACCTCAGGGAGTTTCCCGTGTCGCGACAGACGGGCCCGCAGGTCGAGCCCTGCATCAACGAGAGCACGGTGGTGTGGGTGGATCGCAGAGAGCAGACCCCCAGGCTGATCGGCCTGCGGTTCGGCGGCAACCGCGCGGTGGCGGATGTGCGCAGCTTCGAGGCTCTCTCCCAAGACGCCTTGATAAGAGTCGCGATGGAGATCAGGGAGCGAGAGGATGCGGTGTCCTACAAGCTCTATCGCCACGTCGAGGACAAGTGGGAGCCCGGCGACCCGGCGGTGACCGTCCGGGAGTACTTCACCCTGGACGGGGACTCGCTGCACGTGTACCCGGACACCATGGTCACCGAACGGACCCAGTACCATTACAGGCTCGGGGTGCTCGACGCGTATGGGGAGGAGACGGTCTACGGGCCGGTGGGCGGCCAGGCTTTCCGCAGGGCCCCCAAGGGCTTCGTCGTAGGCAGCCCCTACCCCAATCCTTTCCTCGATCAGGTCAACGTGTCGTTCGGGCTGCCGAGGAGAGTGGGGCGCTCGGAGGAGGTCTCTTGGCCCGATCCGTCTCAGGAGCCGAGCGAGGTGGAGGTCAGGGTCTACTCGGTGACCGGCAGGCTCGCCCGCACCGTCAAGGCGGCCACCATGACGCCGGGCTACTACCGCCTGACCTGGGACGGCAGGAACGACAGGGGCGTTCCGGTCTCGCCCGGAGTCTACTACTTCACCGTGACCGCGCCCGGCTCTTTCGGCTCGCGCAAGGTGATCCTGCTGCGCTAGCCGCCCAATCCCCGCCCGCTTGACGTAGCCGGACCCGTCTGATAGTTTGGTATTACTATGGACGCCAGAGAGCACTCCGAGTGGATGCGGGAGGCCCTGAAGGAAGCCCAAAAGGCCCTCGAGGCCGGGGACGTGCCCGTCGGTGCAGTGGTTGTGGACGGGGGTGTGGTCACCGGACGGGGCTATAACCGCGTTGAGGCCCTCAAGGACGCCACCGCTCACGCCGAGATCATAGCGATAGGCGCGGCCTCCGGCGCCCGCGGTGACTGGAGACTTGACGGAGCTACTCTCTACACCACGGTTGAGCCCTGCATGATGTGTCTCGGCGCGCTCTTCCTGAGCCGGATCTCCCGTGTGGTCTTCGGCACCTGCGACAAGAGGGCCGGTAGTTGCGGGGGCGCGCTGAGGCTCGGCGACGTCGGCTACATGGATCGCGGGCTGGTGGTGACGGGCGGCGTGCTCGCGCGGGAGTGTCAGGCCTTGCTGGCGGAGTTCTTCTCCAAGTTGAGGCAGGCCGACAAGATATAAGCGGAGAGATGCCAGAGCGGTCGAATGGGGCGGTCTCGAAAACCGCTGGGCGGGCAACTGCCCCGGGGGTTCGAATCCCTCTCTCTCCGCCATCTATTCTCTTGGTCAGGTTGGTCATTTGGTCAGGTTGTTCATGTCGGAGAGATGCGAGAGCGGCTGAATCGGCGTGACTGGAAATCACGTGAACGGGTAACCGTTCCGAGGGTTCGAATCCCTCTCTCTCCGCCATCACACCTTCCCTGCCCCTGAGGAGCAGGCTGCCCGGCAAGCCCGGCGGCGGCCGGGTGACGCTCTTGCGGAAGGGTGGGCCACCTGTTATCCTAACCCTCTGGGTATCGCCGAAAGAGCACTGCCGGCCAAGGCCGGGTGGAAATAGAGTCTTGGGTCAGCAAAGGAGGAGGAAATTGAAAGGCAAAGAGGTCAGCGTCGAAGAGCTGCTTGCCAAGGCGAAGCAGCCCGCGATTGATGCCATGAGGCTGCACCCGTTTTACAAGGGCAAGCTTGCGGTCACCCCCAAGTGCAGGATCAGGGACTTCAACGACTTCGCGATATGGTACACCCCGGGCGTCGCCGAGCCCTGCAAGGACATCCACAAGAACCCCGAGAAGGTATTCGAGCACACCAACAAGGGCAACTTCGTCGCCGTCGTGACCGACGGGACCAGAGTGCTCGGCCTCGGCGACATAGGCCCGCACGCGGCCATCCCCGTGATGGAGGGCAAGGGCATCCTCTTCAAGTACCTGGGTGGTGTGGACGCCTTCCCGATCTCCCTTGCAACCACCAGGGAAGAGGACATCATCCAGGCCTGCAAGTGGATCGAGCCGGTCTTCGGCGGCATCAATCTCGAAGACATAGCCAAGCCCAAGTGCTTCCGGATCCTCGACACCCTCCGCAAGGAGATGGCGATTCCGGTGTGGCACGACGATCAGCAGGGCACGGCGGCCGTGACTTACGCCGGCCTCATCAACGCCCTGAAGGTAGTGGGCAAGAAGAAGACCGACGTCACGATAGCTATGATAGGCAGCGGCGCCGCCAACGTGGCTATCGCCAGGGTGATGCGCACCGGTGGATTCCCCGCCGAGAACCTCATCATGGTCGATACCAAGGGCATCCTCTACAAGGGCCGTCCCGATCTCAGGCCCGGTGAGGACGACGAGAAGATCAAGCTGGCCAACACCACCAACAAGGAGATGCGCAAGGGCGGCATCGCCGAGGCCATGAAGGGCGCGGACGTGGTGATCGGGCTCTCCAAGCCCGGCCCCGGCACCATCAAGCCGGAGTGGGTGACGAGCATGGCCAAGGACTCCATCGTCTTCGTGTGCGCCAACCCGATCCCCGAGATCTGGCCGTGGGAGGCCGAGAAGGCGGGCGCGAGGATCGTGGCGACCGGGCGGTCGGACTTCGCCAACCAGGTCAACAACTCGCTGGGCTTCCCCGGCATCTTCCGCGGAGCGCTGGACGTTTGCGCCAAGACCATCACCGACGAGATGTGCATCGCTGCGGCCGAGGAACTGGCGAAGTGCGCCGAGGACAAGGGCCTCCGTGAGGACTACATCATCCCGCTGATGAGCGAGTGGGAGGTCTACCCGCGCGAGGCCATGGCAGTGGGCCAGAAGGCCATCGAGCAGGGCGTGGCCAGAGTGAAGATGACCAAGGAGCAGTCGCTGGCGAAGGCCGAGGCCATCATCAAGAAGGCGCGGGAAGAGACGCACGTCCTGATGGAGAAGGGCCTGATCCCGGCGTCCGAGTAGAGAGAAACTAGGGACACTATACTAGTTTCCGGAGACTGTCGAGGGGCGTCGCCGTAACTGGTATGATGTCCCCAATTAGACCAATTAGACCGGGGATGTAGCTCAGCTGGGAGAGCACCTCGTTCGCAACGAGGGGGTCGTCGGTTCGAATCCGATCATCTCCACCATAAGGGGGGCGAGGGTAACCTCGCCCCTCGGCTTTTGCGCCGGGCGCGTGATGCTGCGGCGGGGAGGCGCGGCCGGGAATCAGCTTGATTCTTGATTCCCTCGCTGGTATGGTTCTCCCGAACGCTGACTCAGAAAGCAGGGGACCGGCACGGTCGCGCTCGATCGGGCGCTTGATGCCGTGGCCCGGCACCGGGAACGAGGCGGGTCGTGCTAGACGGGGAGGTAGCGGTGCCCTGTAACCCGCAACCCGCTACAGCGGGGTTGAATTCCCTTCTGAGGTCTTCGTTTCTTGGGAAGGCGGCGGGACAAGTGGCGTTGAAGGCCAGGTCCTGCGCAATGAAGACTTGTGAACCCCGTCAGGACCGGAAGGTAGCAGCGGTAAACAGGAAACTTCATGTGCCGCAGGGTCACCTGGTTGGAGCCGGCTGTCTCGCAGGCGTCCGGGGGGCAAGATCGGGGAAGGGTGCACGACCCAAGCCTTGAGAGCCGCGCCGGCAGCTGCGGAGGCACGGGCAACGACGGAGGGTGAAGGCCGACATGGATGCGGACGAAGGCAAGGAGGAGGGTGGCGGCGGGTCGGGCGAAGGCTACGTAGTTATCGCAAGGAAGTGGCGCCCTGCGACGTTTGATCAGGTCGTCGGCCAGGAACACGTCACGCGGACCCTGAAGAACGCTCTTTCCTCCGGCCGGGTGGCGCACGCCTATCTCTTCACCGGGCCCCGCGGCGTGGGCAAGACCACGGTCGCCAGGGTTCTGGCCAAGTCCCTCAACTGCGCCGAGGCCCCGACTGTGAATCCCTGCGGCAAGTGCTCCTCGTGCATCGAGATCGCGCAAGGCTCGAGCATGGACGTGGTGGAGATTGACGGCGCGTCCAATCGCGGAATCGACGAGATACGAAACCTTCGCGAGAGCGTCCGCTACGCGCCCGTGGGCGGCAAGAAGAAGGTCTACATAATAGATGAAGTGCACATGCTCACTACCGAGGCCTTCAATGCCCTGCTGAAGACGCTGGAAGAGCCTCCGCCTCACGTGGTGTTCGTCTTCGCGACCACCCAGCCGCTCAAGGTGCTCGGGACCATAACCTCGCGGTGCCAGCGCTTCGATTTTCGCCGCATATCGGCCGCGGAGATAGCCGCCAGGCTCGCCGAGATCTGCAAGGGCGACGGTCATACCTGCGAACCCGGTGCGCTCGCTCTTATCTCCCAGCAGGCCGACGGGAGCATGCGCGATGCCCAGAGCATGCTGGAGCAGGTGCTGGCCTTCAGCGGCGGCACCGCGACCGAGGCCGACATCAGGCCGATAATGGGCCTGAGGGGAAGCGAGATGCTCTCCAGGATCGGCGGGGCGATCGTCGGCGGAGACCAGCGGCAGGTGATGGAGATCTTGGGAGAGGCCTTCGACGCCGGGGTTGATCCCCTGGATCTGGTGGCGAGCCTCACAGAATGGACGCGAAATCTGCTTGTGACTTCGATAGATCCTGACTCGAGGGAACTCCAAGCGCTTTCCCCCGAGGCCAGGCGCGAGTTGACCGAGGCGGCGGCGGCGCTCTCGAGCGAGCATCTGCTGTGCGTCCTTTCAATGCTCGCCGAGGCCGAGGACAGCCTCAAGCGCGCCACTCACCAGCGGTATCTTCTGGAATCGGTGATCCTCAGGATCACCAGAATCAAGTCGGTGGCGCGGGTCTCCGACCTGATCAAGGTGCTTGACGGCATGGGTGGGGCGAAGGCGGCGCCGGGTGGCGGCGCGCGCGAGGCAACGCGGCGTGCCGTGCCTCCGACCGAGGGCGCGCGGAGGGGGGGCGGCTCCGGGAGCCCCGGCAAGGGCCCGGACAGGCCCCCGGACCGAGAGGCAGCGGGTGGGGCGGCTGCTCGCTCTGCAACCACAGGCGACTCTGCCTCCGCGACAGCGCAGGCGGGGGACCGGGCTCAGGCTTCGGACTACGCGGGCGCGGCCATGCTGGGAGCGGCCGTCGATCCCGTCAAGGCCTGGCAGGAGGTTGTGGAGAGCCTCCGGGAGACCAAGGCCTCGCTGGCTTCGATCCTGGATCTGTGCGAGCCGCCTTGCTCCTACGACGGGGCGCTGTGGCTCGCGCTGCCGAGCGCATTCCACCAGAGCCAGATCCTCAAGGGAGACAACTTCCGAATGTTGACACGGAAGATTCAGGAGCTTACCAATACCACAGTGGTCTTGAAGACACGGATAGCCGATGCCAATGCGGAAAAGGCTTCGCAGGACTCTTCGCAACTCGACGCGATTGCCGACAGGCACCCTATCGTGAAGGCCCTCATCCATAACTTCGGGGGAAAGATAGTGGACGTCAGACGCGACAGGCAGCGCGGGCCGGGCGGCGGGCAGTCTTCTTGAGTCCGTCAATTCTCGCGAGGAGGTGAAACCTGGTGTCGAGGAAGATGGGAGATTTTCTGCGGCAGGCCGAGAAACTTCAGGCCGACCTCAAGAGAGCTCAGGACGAGCTCGGTGAGAAGACAGTCGAGGCCTCCGCCGGGGGAGGCATGGTCACGGTTGTGGCCAACGGCAAGCAGGAGATCGTCAGCATCAAGATCGATCCCGAGGTCGTGAGCAAGGACGACGTTCAGATGCTGGAAGACCTGATCGTCGCAGCGGTCAACGAGGCCAGGTCGAGGGCGCAGGAATTGATGGTGTCCGAGCTCGGCAAGATCACCGGGGGAATGAACATCCCCGGATTGATGTAGCGAGGCGCCGCGTGCTCGGAGGTTCGGAGAGGATCGAGCGACTGGTCCAGGAGCTCGCGAAGATGCCGACCATCGGCAGGCGGACGGCTCAGCGCATAGCTCTCTATCTGGTCAAGGCTCCCCCCGATGAAGTCAAGGCCCTGGTGGACGCGGTGGTGGGGATGAAGCAGCACGTCCGGTACTGCTCGGCGTGCGGGGCGATCACCGAGGGCGATCCTTGCCCCATCTGCTCGGACCCGCGGCGGGACCATTCGGTGATATGCGTTGTCGAGGAGCCCGGCAACGTGATGGCCATAGAGAAGACAGGCGAGTACCGAGGAGTGTATCACGTGCTGCACGGCCGGCTCTCGCCTCTGGACGGAGTGGGGCCCGAGGATCTGGCGATCGATGAACTTACCCGGCGCGTGCGCTCACTTAGCGCGGCCGAAGTGATAATCGCGACCAACCCCAACGTGGAAGGCGAGGCTACCTGCAGCTACATCGCCGGGGTGATGCGGCCGCTGGGCGTCAGAATAACCACCATAGCGCGCGGAGTTCCCATGGGCAGCGACCTCGACCTGGCGGACGAGCTCACGCTGGCGCGCGCGATCCAGGGCCGCGGCGAGATCCGATGAGGCGCGGCCGAAGAAGGCAAACAAGAAGGAGGAGAAGATAATGTCGCAAGCGGTAGAGATCCGGTGGCACGGCAGGGGAGGGCAGGGCGCGAAGACCGCCGCTTTCCTGCTTGCCGAGTCACTGATAGACCAGGGCAAGTACGCCCAGGGCTTTCCCGATTACGGCCCGGAACGCATGGGCGCTCCGATCAGAGGCTACAACAGGATCAGCGACGAGCCGGTGAGGCTCCACTGTGACGTCAGGCGCCCCGACATCGTGGTGGTGCTGGACCCCACGCTGATAGGGACCGACGACATCACCTCAGGCCTGGCCGAGGACGGCGTGGTGCTGGTGAATTCCACCGAGCCCGCGGCCGACTTGAGGGCCCGGCTCAAGCTCCAGGGGCGGAAGGTCTACACCGTAGACGCCGAGGGAATCGCGCTCAAGGAGATCGGCCGGCCGATCCCCAACTCCCCGATGATAGGCGCGCTCCTGAAGGTCAGGCCTCTCTCGGACATCGCGAGCATGGAAGCGATAGTCTCCAAGAAGTTCGAAGCCAAGTTCAGCGAGAAGGTTGTCAGCGGCAACTTGAGGGCGATGCGCAGGGGATACGAGGAGGTCAGAGGCGAGAAATGAAGAAGCGTGGCTGGAAAGAGCTTGCTATAGGCGGAAGGATAGACGTCGCCGGCAACGCCGCGGAGTACGAGACCGGCTCCTGGCGCACCTTCCGTCCGGTCAAGAGTGAAGAGAAGTGCACCCACTGTCTGAGATGTTGGATCTACTGCCCCGACTCCGCCATCAAGGTCAAGGACGGCAAGGTCGTGGGGTTCGATCTGGATCACTGCAAGGGTTGCGGGATATGCGCGGACGTATGTCCTCCGAAGGTGCACGCTATCGAGATGGTGCGCGAGTCGGAGATGAAGCAGAAGGAGCAGAAGTAATGAAGACCCTGACCACAAAGACAAAGATGGCGCTGACCGGGAACGACGCCGTGGCCGAGGCCATGCGGCAGATCAATCCCGACGTCGTGGCCGCCTATCCCATAACTCCCCAGACCGAGCTGATGCACAAGTTCGCAGACTACGTGGCCGACGGGGACGTCAAGACCGAGTTCGTGCTTGTGGAATCGGAGCACAGCGCGATGAGCGCGGCGGTGGGCGCCTCCGCGGCCGGCTCGCGGGTTGTGACCGCCACCTCGGCCAACGGGCTGGCCCTGATGTGGGAGATCCTGTACATAGCGGCTTCCACCCGCTGCCCGATCGTGATGGCCGACGTCAACCGGGCCCTCAGCGCTCCTATCAACATCCACTGCGATCACAGCGATTCCATGGGCGCGAGGGACGCCGGCTGGATCCACCTGCATTCCGAGAATTCCCAGGAAGCTTACGACAACATGGTCCAGGCTGTGAGGATCGCGGAGGACCGGCAGGTGTTGCTGCCGGTGATGGTGTGCCTCGACGGATTCATCTTGAGCCACACCCTGGAGCCGGTGGAGATCCTCGACGACAAGACCGTGCGTGACTTCATAGGCGAGTTCAGGCCTGTCCACAACCTGCTGGACAACGACAAGGCCATGACCTTCGGGCCTCTTGATTTCCACGACTACTACTTCGAGCACAAGATACCGCAGATCGTGGCGATGAGGCAGGCCTTCGGAGTGATCGACAGCGTGGCCGCGGAGTTCGAGAAGCTGAGCGGCAGGAAGTACCAGCACGTCGAGGAGTATCGCACCGCCGACGCCGAGCGCGTGGTTGTGGCTCTCGGTTCAACCTGCGGCACCGCCAAGTGGGTGGTGGACCATCTGAGGTCCCGGGGCGAGAAGGTCGGCCTTCTCAAAGTGAGGACCTTCCGGCCCTTCCCCTACCATCTGGTGCGGCGGGCTCTGGCGGGCGCCAAGGCCGTGGCCGTGCTCGACCGCTCCCATTCCTTCGGAGCTCAGGGCGGACCGGTCTCGATTGAGGTCAGGGCTGCGCTCTATCACCACGCGTCGATTCCGACCAAGAACTACATTTACGGCCTGGGCGGCCGCGACGTTTCGGCCGAGCAGATTGAGCAGGCGTTCGAGGAACTCAAGACCCTTGCCGCGACCGGCAAGAGCTCAGACGACATCGGTTTCCTGGGCCTGAGGGAATAGGAGGACTGAGGTGGCTAAGATAGGTCTCAAGGAGCTTTCCAAGCGAGAGGATCTCTTGTCCGGCGGGCACAGAGCCTGCGCCGGCTGCGCGGCGACCATGGTTGTGAGGCAGGTGCTCCTGGCGGCCGGCAAGGACACGGTCGTTGGCTGCGCCACAGGTTGCCTCGAGGTGGTCACCACCATCTTCCCGTACACCGCGTGGAAGATACCGTTCATCCACAACGCGTTCGAAAACGTGGCGGCCACGGTGAGCGGGGTGGAAGCGTCCTACAAGTCCTTGAAGCGCCAGGGCAAGATCACCAAGGACATGCGCTTCATAGCCTTCGGAGGCGACGGCGGGACTTACGACATCGGCCTCCAGGCCTTGTCGGGTGCGGCCGAGCGGGGCCACAGGATGCTCTACATCTGCTACGACAACGAAGCCTACATGAACACCGGCATTCAGCGCTCGAGCGCCACGCCTCTGGGCGCCGCGACGTCCACTTGCCCGTCGGGCGACGTGATCCCGGGCAAGCAGCAGTACACCAAGGACATGACCAAGATAATGATCGCCCACAGGATTCCCTACGTGGCGCAGGCCTCTCCGAGCCATTGGTCGGACCTGGTGGAGAAGGTCCAGACAGCGCTCTCCAAGGACGGCCCGACCTTCATCAACGTGCTGGCCCCGTGTCATCGCGGGTGGCGCTATCCGATGGAGAAGACCGTGGAGATGGCGAGGCTTGCGGTTGAGACCTGCTACTGGCCGCTCTACGAATACGATGAGGGGACCTGGCGGATAACCTACACCCCAAAGGAGAAGCTGCCCCTTACCGAGTGGACCGGCAGGCAGGGCAGGTTCGCCCACCTCAAGGACAAGCCGGAGTTGCTTGCCAGGGGTCAGGCCGAGGTTGATCGGCGCTGGAACGAAATCAACGCTCTTGCCGGCATCGGCAATCTGTGCGAGAGCCCTTGGAAGGAAGGTAAGAGCGCGGCCTGATGAGGACCCTTGCGGGGAGACTGGCCGAGGCCGTGGGCACGGGTTTCTACTCGGGGCTCTTCCCGATAGCCCCGGGAACCGTGGGCAGCGTGGTAGGGGTTGTGCTCTACCTTGCGTTGGTGAGGTTGGGCGCGGTCTCGGCGGGATTCTCGCTCGGGTGGGTGGTTGTGCTGGCCGCGGTGCTGGTTGTGGGAGCTCTCTGCGCCGGTCGCCTGGAAAGGCGGCTGGGCCCCGATCACAAGCGAATCGTCATAGATGAGGTCTGGGGCATGCTGGTGTCGCTCGCTTTTCTGCCTCCCGCCACCCGGTACGTGGTTGCGGGGTTCCTGCTCTTCAGGTTCTTCGATATCGTCAAGCCCTTTCCCGCCCGCAGGGCCGAGCGCATCACCCGCGGCTGGGGTGTGATGCTGGACGACGGCGTGGCGGGGATCTATGCCTGCGTGGTGCTCCATCTGGCAAGAGCAGTCTTGGGGTAGCTCGGAGTGAAGACCGCAATCGTAGCTATCGGCGACGAGATAACAAGTGGCCTCAAGACAGACACCAACTCGGGCTGGCTTGCGGCGCGGCTGGGTGAGATCGGCATCAGCGTCTCCGGGGTCTTCGCGGTCGGCGACCGGTTGGGCGACGTAGTCGATCTGCTGAGGCAGGTCGCCCGCGACTACCAACTGGTGCTGGCGACCGGCGGCCTGGGCCCCACGCACGACGACATCACCCGGCAGGCGCTGGCTGAGGCCTTCGAACGGCCGCTGGTGCTGGACCGTGCGACGCAGACACGGATTGAGGAGCGATTCAGATCGCGCGGCCTCGCGGCGCCCGAGGCGATTGCGGCTCTCGCGATGGTACCTCGGGGGGCGGTGGTGATTCCCAATCCGGCCGGAACCGCCCCCGGGCTGCTGGTGAGGCACGGCGAGGCCAGGGTATACGTCTTCCCCGGTGTGCCCCAGGAGGTCGAGGCGATCTTCCGGGCGGGCGTGCTGGACGGGCTCGCGGGTCTGGCGCCGGCGAGGTTCATCAAGACCAGGATCGTGAAGACGGTCGGGATAACCGAGTCCGCGATCGCGGACCGGCTTCGGCCCGTGCTTTCCCGGATCAAGGTCCGGCTTGCCTATCTTCCGGAGGACATCGGGGTCCGGCTCACCCTCACCGCCGAGTCCGACGATCAGTCGCGCGCCCTTGCCTCGCTTGAGGAGGCCGTCGCCACGGTGGTCGGGGCGGTCGGAGATCGCGTCTATTCCACCGCCGGGGAGGAACTCCACGATGTGGTGGCAGCAGCGCTCTTGAGATCCGGCCGCACCATAGCGGTGGCGGAGTCATGTACCGGCGGGCTGGTGGCCCATCTGCTGACCGAGGTGCCCGGGATATCGGCGGTGCTGGAGCGGGCTGTTGTGGCATACAGCAACCGCGCCAAGACCGACGCCCTGGGTGTGGCAGCCGACCTGATAACCCGGCACGGAGCGGTGAGCGGCGAGGTGGCCGAAGCGATGGCGGTGGGTGTCAGGCGACGCGCCGGGACCGACCTCGGGCTGGCGACCACAGGGATCGCGGGGCCTTCGGGCGGATCACCGTCAAAGCCTGTCGGTCTGGTGTACACCGCGCTTGCTTCGGGCGAGCGGTGCCGGGTGGCCGAGCACAGGCTGGCGGGGGACAGGGGGCTCGTCAAGCGAAGGGCCGCGGCGCGGGCGCTGGACATGGTCAGGTCAAGCCTGGCGGGACCGGCCGGCGAGGATCGGCCGCGCGGCAAGGAGCGCGATGAACGACCGGTTCGGTGACCTTCACAAGATCAGGGCCTTCATCGCGGTACCGGTCAGCGACGAGGCCAGGCAGATGGTGGGCGAGGTCGAGACCGATCTCAGGTCCGCCGGCGCCGCCGTGAAGTGGGTGGAGCCGCGCAACGTCCACATGACTCTGAAGTTCCTGGGAGACACCAAGACCCGGCAGCTGGACGATCTCGTCGCCGCGATCCGCGAAAGCCTGGCGGGCGCCGCGTCCTTCGATCTGGAGCTGGCCGGGATCGGCACATTTCCTCCCGGCACGCGCAACCTCAGAGTGATATGGATAGGCACCGGCGAGGGCAGGGAGCCCCTCGCCGATCTGGCCCGCAGGGTGGAGGACGCCTGCGCCAGAGTGGGCTTCGCCAAGGAGGCGCGCGCCTTCTCACCGCACCTCACCATAGGCAGGGTGAGGCCCGGCTCCGGCTCCCTGGACCGACTTGCCGCCGCCGTAGCCGAGGCCCGATTTAATCCCTTGAAAGTCGCAGTCCAGCGGGTTAATCTCACCAGAAGTGAGTTGAGTCCCAAGGGACCTACCTACACGGTTCTGGAGAGTTTCGCTCTGGAACACAGCTGAAAGGGGGGTGGGGTATGGACTTGAAGGAGAAGACCGGTGGCGGGGTGGACAGAATGGTCGATAGGTCCAAGCCGAAGGAGAAGGCGCTCGAGGTCGCCATCACGCAGATCGAGAGGCAATTCGGCAAGGGCGCGATAATGCGGCTGGGTGAGGGTCCTACTTCGGAGCAAATCGGCGTGATCTCGACCGGGTCGCTCGGGCTGGACGGGGCGCTCGGCTTGGGCGGCGTCCCGCGTGGGCGGATAATCGAGGTCTTCGGTCCGGAATCCTCCGGCAAGACCACGCTGGTGCTGCACATAATAGCCAACGCCCAGAAGACCGGCGGCATGGCGGCCTTCATCGACGCCGAGCACGCCCTGGATCCCGCCTACGCGCAGAAGCTGGGCGTGGACGTCGACAACCTCTTGGTCTCGCAGCCGGACACCGGCGAGCAGGCCCTGGAGATCACCGACATGTTGATCCGCAGCGGCGCGCTGGACATGGTCGCCATCGACTCGGTGGCTGCGCTTGTGCCCCGTGCGGAGATCGACGGCGAGATGGGCGAGTCCCAGATCGGACTCCAGGCCAGGCTGATGTCGCAGGCCTTGAGGAAACTGACGGGCAACATAAGCAAGTCCAGAACATGCCTGGTCTTCGTCAACCAAATCAGGATGAACATAGGGGTTATGTTCGGCAATCCCGAGACCACCTCCGGCGGCAGGGCCCTCAAGTTCTACTCGTCGGTGAGGATGGACATCCGGCGGATAGGATCCATAAAGGACGGCGACCAGGTGGTGGGCAACAGGACCAAGGTCAAGGTGGTCAAGAACAAGATGGCGCCGCCTTTCAAGGACGCCGAGTTCGACATAATCTACGGCGAGGGCATCTCCTACCACGGCGAGCTGATCGACCTGGGCGTCAACCTCAATCTGGTGGAGAAGACCGGGACCTGGATATCCTACGGCAAGGAGCGGCTGGGCCAGGGCAGGGACAACGCCCGGAAGTACCTGAAGGAGAATCCCGAGATCGCCGCCAAGATCGACGCGGCGGTGCGCCAGGCCATGGGCCTCAAGCCTCCGTCGCGGGGGAAGGACCTTCCACCGGCCGAGCCCCTGGATGAGTCCCTGAGGAAGAAACTCAAGTCGCCCGGCGGACGGGACTGAAGCGGCACGCCAATCACATGACCAGGTCGGGAGATTGGCCCACCATAGCGGCGCTCAAGAAGATTCCCCGCAAGCGTGAGTGGCTCTTGAGACTCTCCGACGGCAATCTCGTCAAGGTGATGGAGGACGATGTGGCCCGGTTCTCGCTCGCCGAGGGCGTCGAGGTCACCGAGGAGCTTGCGCGGGATCTGGCGAGCCGCTACGAGTACGGTAGGGCGAGGGCTCTCGCGGTGAGGTTGTTGAAGGTTCGGCCGCGCACCGAGGGTGAGCTGAGGTTGAGGCTTCGCGCCGGCGGGATCGGCCCCGCAGCGGCGGAGCCCCTGCTCGCCGATCTCAAGCGCGACGGCCTGGTGAACGACCGCCTCTTTTCCCGGCTTTGGGCCGGTGAGAAGATGAGGCTGGGCGCCACCGGCAGGAGGCGGGTGGTCGCGGAGCTGAGGTCCAAGCACGTTGACCCGGGTACCGCTGAGGCCGAGACCGACGGTGTCTACTCGGCTGAGGAGGAGATTGAGGCCGCAAAGCAGCTGGCCGTCAGGCGGGCCGCCAAGATGGGGCGCATCGCTCCTGACGTCATGAAGCGGCGGCTTTACCAGCATCTGGTGAGGCGGGGCTTCGAGTCCGATGTGGCGGCCGAGGCCACGCACTACGCCTTGCGCTCTTCGGGGGAGAAAGGCACAGAATGAGGTCCGACCAACTGAGACAGGTGTTCCTGGATTACTTCCGTGAGCGGGGCCACACCGTTGTGCCCAGCTCGTCCCTGGTGCCCGAAGTCGACCCCACGCTGCTGTTCACCATAGCAGGCATGGTGCAGTTCAAGCCCTACTATGCGTCCAAGGGCGCGATTCCCTTCACCCGGGCGGCCTCGATCCAGAAGTGTCTGCGGGCCAACGACCTCGACGAGGTCGGCAGGACCATCAAGCACCAGACCTTCTTTGAGATGCTGGGCAACTTCTCCTTCGGCGACTACTTCAAGGAGGAGGCAATCCAGTGGGGATGGAAGTTCCTGACCGAGGTGGTCGGCATACCGGCGGAGAGGCTCTGCGTGTCGGTCTACCGTGAGGACGAGGAGAGCGCCGAGATTTGGGCCAGGAAGGTCGGCGTGCCGGCCGCGAAGATTCTCCGGCTGGGCAAGGAAGACAACTTCTGGGGACCGGCCGGCAAGACCGGCGCCTGCGGTCCATGCTCCGAGATGCACTTCGACCGCGGCGCCCAATACGGCTGCGGCCGCCCCGACTGCTCCCCGGCCTGCTCGTGCGACCGTTTCGTGGAGGTCTGGAACCTGGTCTTCCCGCAGTACTTCATGGAGGAGGACGGGACCATGCGGCCTCTGGAGCGCAGGGGTGTGGACACCGGGATGGGCCTCGAGCGGCTGTGCCTGGTGAGCCAGGGCGCCGCCTCCAACTACGAGACGGACCTCTTCAGACCCATCATCGGGTTCATCAAGGACTCGGCCGGATGCGACCGGCTGGACCCGGAACGCGAGACCGGCGTCCGCGTGATAGCCGACCACGCCCGGGCTCTGACCTTTGCCATAAGCGAGGGAGTGCTTCCCTCAAACGAAGGCCGCGGCTACGTGGTCAGGCGCATCCTGCGGCGTGCGGTGGTGAAGGCGCTCGACCTGGGCATCGAGGGCGCCTTCCTCTACAAGGTGGCCGGTTCGGTGGTTGACGTGATGCGCAAGGCTTATCCAGAGCTGGCCGAGAGGCGCGAGAAGATAGCCATCATAATCAAGTCGGACGAGGAGCGCTTCGAGCACACCCTGTCGCGCGGCATGGCAATCTTCGACGAGATCGCCGGCAGGCTCGGCGACGGACCCGATCGGGCGATATCCGGACGGGACCTCTTTACCCTCTACGACACCTACGGCTTTCCGGTGGAGATCACCCAGGAGATTGCCGCCAGCCGGGGCCTGGCTGTCGATGTCGAAGGCTTCCAGCGGGAGATGGAGGACCAGCGGCAGCGTGCGCGGCAGACCAGCAAGCTGGGCAAGGAGGCCGATGCGGCCGAGGACGGCGGCGTGCCCGAGAGTTTCGTGGGCTACGACCTGCTCGAGGTTCCCACGGTGATATCGTCGCTCGCCGGGGACTCGGGGCCGGTGGAGCGGGCCGATGAGGACGCCGAGGTCGACGTGGGCTTGGAGCGAACTCCCTTCTATCCCGAGGGCGGTGGGCAGGTCGGTGACGTGGGCGCGATGGCAGGGCCTACAGGTCGCGGCAGGGTGACCGGGGTCCGCCGGCACGCCGGGGGAAGGATCTCTCACAGAGTGAAGGTGGAGTCGGGCTTCCTTGCCGCGGGAGACGGCGTCGTGGCAAGCGTGGATGCCGAGCGCCGCAAGGCAACCCAGCGCCACCACACCGCTACTCATCTCTTGCACGCGGCCCTGAGGTCCGTCTTGGGCGGCCACGTCCGCCAGTCCGGCTCCCTGGTCGCGCCCGAACGGCTGCGCTTCGACTTCAGCCACTACGAGCCGGTGTCCGAGGAGGACCTGCGGCTGGTGGAGGACATGGTCAACCGTGAGATTCTGGCCAACCGGCCGGTCACAACCGGCATGGTGCGATTCGAGGAGGCCAAGGCTCGGGGAGCGATGGCCCTGTTCGGCGAGAAGTACGGCGAGCAGGTTCGCATGGTGGAGATTGAGAGCGCCAGCTGCGAGCTGTGCGGCGGGACCCACGTGCGCGCCACCGGCGACATCGGCAGCTTCAGGATTGTCTGGGAGTCGGGAATCGCGGCGGGCACTCGACGAATAGAGGCGGTCTCGGGCCTGGCCGCTCTGGAAGTGGGCAGAGAGGCCGGCAGGCAAGTCGCGGAAGCCTCGGGCATTCTCAAGGTGCCGGCGCGTGACTTGCTGGACGGCGCGCGCAAGGCGACCGAGAAGATCAAGGTGCTTGAGAGAGAGACTGCCGAGCTGCGCCAGCGGCTGGCGGGCTCGCAGACCGACAGCTTGCTCAAAAGCGCGCGGGAAGTCGCCGGCATCAGACTGCTGGCCGCGAGGGTGGACTCGGCCGACCTGGATGTTCTCAAACACCTTGCCGACAGCCTGCAGACAGGCCTGGGTGACGGTGTGGTCTGCCTGGGCAGCGCAGCCGAGGGCCGAGCGGCGATCGTGGTAAGTGTCGGTCCCGAGACCATCCGGTCGCGGGGCGTCAAGGCGTCGCAGGTGGCCAAGAAGCTGGGCGAGATGGTCGGC
This sequence comes from bacterium, assembly GCA_049288275.1. Taxonomy (GTDB): domain Bacteria; phylum Arandabacterota; class Arandabacteria; order Arandabacterales; family Arandabacteraceae; genus JBAQHK01. Next base: position 36,248 of record JBAQHK010000251.1, read on the forward strand.
GGCCGGGGCGGCGGCAAGGACAACTTCGCCCAGGCCGGCGGCAAGAACCCCGAGGCGCTCGATCAGGCCCTCGAACACTGCGGAGAGATCATCGGTGACATCGCAAGGTAGCGACCCGGCCAAGACGGGCCGGGCGGTCGCCTGCCAGTGGAAGTGCGGCGTGTGCGGGGCGGTCTGCGGCGAGGATGCCCTGAGGGAAGACCCTTCGGGCTTCACCATCGACCGGTCGAGGTGCTCGAAGTGTATGGCCTGCGTGGAGTCGTGCCCGGCGGGACTGGTGCCGGCAGGACTCGTGGGAGGAGACCGGGTTGGCTGATTTTGACGTCGCCGTTGTGGGTGCCGGGTGCTCGGGACTGTGGGCTGCGGTGACCGCTCGGCGCGGCGGCGGTCGAGTCCTGCTGCTTGAGCGCAACGCCGGGATCGGCGAGCGAATCCTGTGCGCCGAGGGAGTCGGGCGGGCGGGCTTGTCGGCCCTGATGCCGGTGAGGCCCGAGTGGATCGCCGAGCCCGTGGACGGAGTGTTTTTCCGGGCGCCCGGGGGACAGCGGGCAGAGATCAGGGAGCCGGGCGCCGGATTCGTCGCCCACAAGGAGATTGTGCTCCGCGACCTGGCCGGTGCGGCCGCCGAGGCCGGCGTGGAGATCCGGCTGGGCTGCGAGGTCCGCGATCTCAGGCAGGCGGGCCCGAGGGAGTGGTCGGTGGAGATCGCGACCGGTTCCGGCGTGACCACGGTGAGCTGCGGCTCGGTGGTGGGCGCCGACGGCATAGAGTGCCGGATCGGGCGACGGCTGGGCATCAAGCGCGCCCTGAAGCGCAGCGACTTGTTCTTGTGCGCCCAGTACACGGTCGCTCCGGTGGATGCCCCTGTCGGGGCGATAGAGATTCACCTGGGACGCGAGGTGGCGCCGGGAGGATATGCCTGGGTCTTTCCCAAGGGGGAAGGGGTCGCCAACGTGGGGTTGGGAGTGCTTGGTGAGCCGGGAGGCCGGCCTGCGGTGGAGTACCTCAAGCGGTTCGTGCGGGCCCGATGCCCGGAGTCGAAGATAGTGAAGGCGGTGGTCGGGGGCGTGCCCTCGGAGCGAGAGCCCTTCAAGGCCTCGGCCGGCGGGGTTTTCCTCGCGGGTGATGCGGCCCGCATGCCCGATCCGGTCTCGGGTGCCGGAATCGTTCCTGGAATGGCGTCCGGCGAGGTTGCCGGCCGTCACGCTCTGCGTCATGCCCTGGGCCAGTCCGACCTTGAGGCCGGCGACAGAGAATTCGCGAAGGCCATGAGAGCAATGTCGGCGGACAGGAAGGTGCACTGGGCCCTGAGGCAGGCGCTCACGCGCATGAGCGACAAGGACCTCGCGAAGATGGTGGCGCTGATCGGGGACTATGCAGGCAGGGGTCTGTCCTTGAGGAGCAATCCGATGGCGTTCGTGGGTTTCCTTGCCAGGAAGATGCCGACATGCTTCAGACTTGCCCGGCATCTTGTGGGGGTCTGACGTGGGACGTACCTATCAGTCGGTGCTCGAGGTGGCCGGGAGCCGGGGCTCGGGTTACGTGGTGCTCCTGGACCCCGACAAGGCTCCGGCCGATGACCTGGGCCGCCAGGCCGAGCTCGCCTCCAGGCACGCGGATTTCATATTCGTCGGCGGCAGCCTCTGTGTCAGGCACGACTTTGACCCCGCCGTCAAAGCAGTCAAGGCCGCCTCCGGGGTTCCGGTGGTGATCTTCCCCGGGGATTCCACCCAGGTTTCGGCGCACGCCGACGCTCTGCTCTTCCTGAGCCTGGTCAGCGGCAGGAACGCCGATCTCCTGATAGGGGAGCACGTCAAGGCCGCCCCGATCATCAAGCGTCAAGGGCTGGAAGTCATACCTGTTGCCTACATGCTGGTCGAGTCCGGCCGGATGACCTCGGTGCAGTTCATGAGCCAGTCGCTGGCGATTCCCAGAACCAAGCCGGAGATAGCCATGGCTCATGCCCTGGCCGGGGAGTACCTCGGCATGAAGTTGGTCTACATGGACGCCGGCAGCGGGGCCCAGGATCACGTGCCTGTTGAAATCATTGAAGCGGTGAGCAAGTATGTGTCGATACCGGTAGTGGTGGGCGGAGGCATACGCACTCCCCGCCAGGCCGAGGCGGTTGCGAAGGCCGGGGCGTCCCTGGTTGTGACCGGCGACGTGATAGAGCAGACGGGCTCGGCGGCGCTCCTGAAGGAGCTCGCCGACGCGGTTCACCGGTTGCCTTCGCGGTCTGCCGGCCCCGAAAGGAGCTGATCGCTACGCGAGCTCTGATCCTGAGTGGAGGCAAGGGCACGAGGTTGAGGCCCATCACCCACACCAGCGCGAAGCAGCTTGTGCCGATCGCCAACAAGCCGATCCTGTTCTACGGGATCGAAGCGATCCGAGACGCCGGGATAGCCGACATAGGGATCGTGGTCGGTGACACCGCTGCGGAGATTGAGGCCGCGGTGGGCGATGGGTCGAAGTTCGGAGTCAAGGTGACCTACATCCGGCAGGACGCTCCTCTGGGGCTCGCCCACGCGGTGAAGGTGGCCCGGAAGTTCATCGAAGACCAGCGCTTCGTGATGTACCTAGGCGACAACCTGATCATCGAGGGCATAACCGACTTCGTACGCAAGTTCGAGAGCGGTGCTGCCAACTGCCAGATACTGCTGGCTCACGTGCCCAACCCCCAGGATTTCGGGGTGGCGGAGCTGGAGGGGGACCGGGTGACGCGCCTGGTGGAGAAGCCGCGCGAGCCCAAGACCGATCTCGCGCTGGTGGGCGTGTACATGTTCGACAGGACGGTCTTCGAGGCCGCCGAGGCGATCGGGCCTTCCTCCCGGGGCGAGCTGGAGATCACCGACGCGATTCAGCGCCTTATAGACTGCGGGCTGGATGTCCAGTGCCAGGTGATAACCGGCTGGTGGAAGGACACCGGCAAACTGGAGGACATCCTCGAGGCCAACGGGATGATACTGGGCAGGGCGGAGACCAGGATCGAAGGCCACCTGGACTCCAAGAGCCGGGTGGACGGCAAGGTGATCCTGGAGAAGGGTTGCCAAGTGGTGAACAGCGTCCTGAGGGGGCCGCTGGTGATCGGCGAGCGCTCGCGGATAGTGGACTCGTACGTGGGGCCCTTCACCTCGGTCTACTACGACGTCGAGATAAGAGGCAGTGAGATCGAGCACAGCATAGTGCTCGAGGGCAGTCGGATCGTGGACGTGCGGGGCAGAATCGAAAGCAGCCTGGTGGGCAAGAACGTTGTGATCGAGCGGCACGACCAGCCGCCCAAGGCCAACAGATTCATGGTGGGCGACTACAGCCGCATTCAGCTGGAGTAGAAGCTTTGAGGATCATGGTGACCGGTGCGGGGGGCATGTTGGGCCGCGATCTCGTCGGGGTGCTGGAGGCCGAGCACGAGGTGCTGGCCCGGGACCTGGCCGACTTCGACGTGACCGACCACGACGCGACCGTTCGCGCGGTGAGCGATGTCCGGCCCGAGGTGGTGGTCCATCTTGCGGCCTTCACCGACGTCGAGGCCTGCGAAGACAACCGGCAGCAGGCGTTCAGACTGAACGCCCTGGGTTCGATGAACGTGGCCGCGGGGGCCCGCGAGGTGGGGGCCTACCTGGTCTATCTGAGCACCGACTACGTGTTCGACGGCCGCAAGTCCGATCCCTATCTGGAGATCGACGAGCCCAGGCCGCTCAACTTCTACGGGCTGACCAAGCTCTACGGCGAGAGATACGTCAGGGAACTGACGACAAAGCATCTGATAGTGAGGACGTCGTGGCTGTTCGGGCCGCACGGCCGGAATTTCGTGGATAGCATAGTGGCCAAGGCCTCACGCGGGACCAGACTGATAGTGGTCAGCGACCAGCGCGGTTGCCCAACCTACACGCTGGACCTGGCCAGGGGGATCGCGGCCGCGGTGGCGAAGGGCCTGGAAGGCGTGGTGCACATCACCAACACCGGAAGCACCACGTGGTACGATCTCGCGAAGCTGGCGCTTGAGCTGGCGGGGCTCGCCGCGCCCATAGAGCCGGTCTCCAGCGGCCAGTACCCCACCAAGGCCCGCAGGCCGGCTTACTCGGTGCTGGCCAGCCTGGTGCTGGAGCCGAGCGGCATCGCGGCTCTGCCCTCCTGGAGGGACGGCGTCAAGGACCACCTGCGGAGAAAAGGCATGCTGGCCAAGGCCTGCGCATGAGAGGCGGGACGGCGCGATGAGAAGAGGATCGAAAGACGGCGGAGATCGCTGGGTCAGGGATTCGCTGGAGGAGGCGGGTGGGGTCCTTAGGGACACCGCGGCTTCGTGCGAAGTCGAGATAGGCGCGGCCGCCAGGCTGGTCGCAACCGCGTTGCGTCGGGGCGGCAAGGTGCTGCTTTGCGGCAACGGGGGCAGCGCCGCGGACGCTCAGCACGTCGCCACGGAGATGACCGTGAAGATGAAGAAGGTGCGGTCGCCGATGGCCGCGATCGCGCTTACCGCCAACAGCTCACTGTTGACGGCGCAGGCCAACGATCTCGGGTTCGACACCGTCTTCTCCAGGCAGATCGAGTCCCTGGGCCGGCGCGGGGACGTGCTTGTGGCGATAAGCACCAGCGGCCGGTCCGCCAACGTGCTCAAGGGCGTGGCGGCCGCCAGGAAGATGGGAATAAAGGTGATAGGGCTGGCTGGTTGCGGGGGCGGGAAGCTCGCTCCCTTGTGTGACGTGGGGATCGTGGTGCCGTCCGACCAGGTTCCTCGCGTTCAGGAGGCTCACATCGCGATATGCCACCTGATCTGTGAGTTCGCGGAGGCCTCGCTTTTCGGCCGTTAGGGAGAGGGTGAATCCAATGAAGGACGTGCTCGAGACCATCGTCGGTGTCGCCGTCGGCGCCAGCAAGATGAAGAACTTCCTGCTGATAGTGTTCAGCGTGGTGCTCGGCGTTGCCGGGCAGTTCGCGCTCAAGTACGGCGTGGAAGCTGCCTCCAGTCAGCCATCCTCCAGGATCACCGAGTCCCTGGATGCAAAGTCCATGATCACCTTCTTCCACAGCGCGGCAACCAACAAGTTCGTGATTCTCGGGTTCGCGCTGTACCTCGTAAGCGCCCTCAGCTGGCTGATAATACTGTCGAGGGTGGATCTCAGTTTCGCCTATCCTCTGATAAGCATAGGGTACATACTGATCATGGTGCTGTCCAAGTACATATACAATGAACCGCTCACACCCCTGAAGATAGCGGGCACGCTTCTGGTGTGCGCCGGGGTGTTCCTGTTGGTGAGGTCCCAGGGAGGCGGGGCGTAGGGACGTGACCAGACCGAAGCCTGTTGTGATAGGCATGGCCGGGGGCACCGGGTCGGGGAAGACCACGGTGGCCACGATAGTCAAGTCCCGCTTCAGCGAGGAGAACGTCACCATAATCCATCACGACTCCTACTACCGCGACAGGAGCGACCTGGCGTTTGAGGAGAGGGAGAGGCTCAACTACGACCATCCGTCGGCTTTCGAGAACGATCTGCTGGCGGCCCAGATTCGCGACCTCGTCGGCTGGCGCGCTGTGGACATGCCGGTGTATGATTTCTCCACTCACTCGCGCCTGGCCAGGCGGAGGCCGTTGGGGCCCTCGCAGATAGTCCTGCTGGAAGGCATACTGGTGCTGGCGGATGAGGCGCTTCGCTCCCTGATGGACATAAAGATCTACATCGAGGCGGACTCCGACGAGCGGTTCATAAGGCGGCTCTTGCGCGACATGAAGGAGCGGGGAAGGGACGCGGACTCGGTGATAGATCAGTACGTGACCACGGTCAGGCCGATGCACCTGCAGTTCGTGGAGCCGACCAAGAGGTACGCCGACATCATCATTCCGCATGGCGGACACAACGCGGTCGCGATCGATCTGCTGGTGACAAAGATCCGCGACGTGCTGAGGGAGAGCGGGAATGAGTAAGTTCATCGCTTACGTTGAGTGCCTGCGGCCCGGCCAGTGGACCAAGAACCTGGTGGTGCTTGCCGCGGTGATCTTCTCCCGGAACATGTTCGTCCCCGACATGGCCCTGAGAAGCCTGGCGGCTCTGGGCATATTCTGCCTGCTGGCGGGCTCCGTCTACGTGTTCAACGACCTCGCCGACATCAAGCGGGACAGGCTGCACCCCGAGAAGTCCAAGCGGCCCATAGCGAGCGGCAGGGTCTCCAGGACCGGCGCGTTCACGCTCGGCTGCTCCGCGGCGGTGGTGGGGCTGGCCCTGGCCTGGGCCCTCGGGACTTCATTCCTGCTTGTGGCGGGGATCTACTTCGTGCTGATAACCGGCTACTCGATGGGGCTCAAGAACGTGGTGGTGCTGGACGTGATGATCATCTCCATCGGTTTCATCCTGCGCGCGATCGCGGGGGTGGAGGCCCTGAAACCGCTGGATCCGGGCGTGGTGATTTCGCCGTGGCTGCTGGTGTGCACCCTGTTCCTGGCGCTCTTCCTGGGCTTCAACAAGCGCAGGCACGAGTTGGGCCTCCTGGCCGAAGGCGCCGGCGATCACCGCAGGAGCCTCATGGAGTACTCCAAGGAGTTTCTGGACGCGATGATCGCGGTCGTGACCGCCTCCACGGTCATAGCCTACTCGATCTACACCATCTGGCCCGCGACCGTGGAGAAGTTCGACACCACCAATCTGATCTACACCGTGCCCTTCGTGGTCTTCGGCCTGTTCAGGTACATGTACCTGGTGATCATGAAGAACCGGGGCGGCAATCCGTCGGAAGTGCTGATCTCGGACCTGCCCATCTTGGCCGACATCGCCGTCTGGATCGTCGTGGTGGCACTGGTCCTCTACACCTCCTGACATGGAAGCCGCAAGGCCGACCCGATCGCTCGTGCTCTCCGCCAACGCAAAGGTCAACCTGTTCCTCAGAGTCAGGGGCCTGCGCGCCGACGGCTATCACGAAATCGAGACCGTGTATCACTCGATCTCGCTTGCCGACACCCTGACCGTGACTGAGCAGTGCGGTCGGATCTCGGTGACATCGGACGGCGCGGCTGTTCCCCTCGACCGGTCCAATCTGGCGGTGAGGGCGGCCGCCGCGCTGATGGAGCCCGCCGGGGCACCGGTGGCTGAAGGGCCGGGGGCGCGGGGTGGGAGCGGGCCGCGGCGTTCGGGCGTGCGTATCCACATAGCCAAGAGAATCCCCATCGGCGCCGGCTTGGGTGGCGGGAGCGCCGACGCGGCGGCCGCCCTGGTGGGCGTCAATCGGCTGCTGGGCCTGGGCAGGTCCGGGGCGCAGCTCGAGGCCCTTGCCGAAGGGCTTGGGGCAGACGTCAAATTCATGTTGCGTGGCGGCTGCGCAGTCGGAAGGGGCAAGGGGAGCGATCTCCAGCCCGCCGCCTGCCTGCCTGCTCTGCCGGTGGTGGTGGCCGCGCCCCAGGTAACCATAAGCACGGCTTGGGCTTACCAGGCGCTCAAAATCAGGTTGACAACGCGGGAATCCCAACTTACTATGGTGACTAGCGCTCTCGAGAAGGGAGACGTCGCGGCTGTGTGCGGCCTTCTCCAGAACGATTTCGAGAGATTGGTTTTTGACGAGTTTCCGGTAGTTAGGAGTCTGAAGGACGCGCTGATCGGGTGCGGGGCGATCGGCGCCCTGATGTCCGGTTCGGGTTCTTCGGTTTACGGCGTATTCTTGGAGGAGGGTGCGGCCATGGCCGCCGCGGAGCGGTTGGCCGGGCTCGGTTGTGAGGTAGGGCTTGCTGCTTTTGCTGTACGGGGCGTGACGACTCCCAGGTGAGGTTTTGCTGCTCGTGCGGACAGGAGGAAACGCGAAGGGGCTCGTGCGGCAGGCTATGGGAGGGACCAGGTGCCATGCTTGTGACCTCAGTCAGAGTTACGCCGATCGAGAAGGACCGGTTGCTTGCAGTGGCCAGTATCACCGTTTGTGACTGCTTCGTCCTGAGAGCGATGCGCCTCGTGGACGGTCACAAGCGCAAGTACTTGGCGATGCCGATCAGGCAGTCCAAGACCGGCGAGATTTTCGAGGTGTTCCACCCGATCAACAAGCAGACGCGTGACGGGCTTGAGGAGTTGATACTGAAGGAGTACGAGCGAAGGATGGCCGGCCTGCCCATCGCCCCGGCGCCCGAGTGCTACCTGGGAAGCCAATGCTCCGATTTCGTGGTCACCAACGTGCGCGTCAGGTGTTTCGAAGGCCTCAAGTTGAGAGGCTTCGCGTCCCTGGTGATTGACGACTGCATGGCGGTCACCGGCATAAAGATAATCGCAGGCAAGCGTAAGAGTTTCGTGCAGATGCCCAACGTGAGAAGAAAGAGCGGCAAGCTGAGAGACCTCGCTTTCCCGACGAAGCCTGAGACAAGGCAGATGATAGAGGAGATGATCTTCGCGGAATTCAAGCAAGCATCGCAGGGTGAACAGGCCGAAGAGAGCAATTGATCGAGCGTGAAGGCTGCCTTGGGGCGTCGTCAAGCGGTAAGACACAGGACTTTGGATCCTGCACCGGAGGTTCGAATCCTCCCGCCCCAGCCAAGAGACCCCTAAACCGTTGGATCTATGCATCATCGCAGGAAGGGAAGACACCAGATGAAGATCTTCGCGGGCAGAGCAAACAGGGCCCTGGCCCAGAACATAGCCACGTACCTCGGGACCGATCTGGGTGACAGCGAGATCAGGCAATTCTCCGACGGAGAGATATTCGTAAAGTTCAACGAGAACGTGAGGGGGGTTGACGTCTTCATCGTCCAGTCCACTCTGCCCCCGGCGGACAATCTACTGGAGCTTCTGATCATGATCGACGCCGCGTCGCGGGCGTCGGCGTCCAGGATCACCGCGGTCATTCCGTACTACGGGTACGCCAGGCAGGACCGGAAGGATCAGCCGAGGGTCGCGATAACCGCGAAACTGGTCGCCAATCTGATTACCGTGGCCGGCGCCAACAGGGTACTGGCTATGGACCTGCACGCGGGGCAGATTCAGGGCTTCTTCGACATCCCCCTGGATCACTTGTTTGCTTCGCCGGTGCTTATTGATTACTTTAAGAGCCTCGGTCTCAAGGACCTGACCGTGGTGGGCCCCGACATAGGAAGCGCCCGGATGGTGAGGGCTTTCGCCAAGAGGTTGGGAGGGGCGCCATTCGCGCTGATAGACAAGCGACGCCCGGCGCCAAACGTCAGCGAGGTGCTGAACGTCATAGGCGAGATCGAGGGCCGGAACGTGATAATAATAGACGACATGATAGACACCGGAGGGACCATAGTCCAGGCGGCTGGCGCGCTCAGAGCCAGAGGCGCGAAGGACATCTACGTGGGGTGCACTCACGGGCTGTTCTCGGGCGATGCGCTGGCGAGGTTCAAGAGCTCACCGGTGAAGGAGATTGTGGTGACCGACACCGTCCCGATGGACCCGGGCAGGGCGATCCCCAATCTCAGGGTGCTGTCGGTTGCTGATCTTCTTGGTGAGGCCATGCGCAGGATTCATCTCGGAGAGTCAGTGAGTTCACTTTTCAAATGAGGCAAGGTGGGTGAGATGGCGACTATCGCACTGAAGGCTAAGGCAAGAGAGGGCGTGGGCAAGGAAACCGCCAAGAAGGCGAGACAGGTGGGTCTGATCCCCGGGGTGCTGTACGGCGAGGGCGAGGAGCCGCTGCCCTTGACCGTCAACTCCAAGGAATTCTACCCGGTCATTCATACCAAGGCGCGCGAGAACGTGATTCTCGATCTCACCATCGAGGGCGCGGGCCGCGGCGAGTGCAAGGCGATCATAAGAGAACTCCAATACCACCCGGTGAGGCGGGACATAATTCACGTGGACTTCCAGCACATATCCATGACCAAGGAAATCGTGGTCAAGGTGCCGATCATGGTGCTGGGCGAGGCGGTCGGTGTGAAGTCCCACGGCGGCATCCTCGAGTACCTCTTGAGAGAGGTCGAAGTCCAATGCCTCCCGGCCAGCATACCCGACCGGGTGACCGTGGATGTCTCCGAGCTGGACATCGGCGATTCGCTGCAGGTCAAGCACCTGACTGTCGAAGGCGTGAAGCTGCTCACAGATCCGGACGCGTCCGTGGTCACCGTGGTCGCCCCGACTGTGGTTGAAGAGGTCAAGGTTGAGGCTCCTGCTGAAGCCGCGGCTGCTGAAGGCGCGGCGCCGGCTGAGGGCGCGGCCGCCGAGGGCGAGGGCGAAGGCGAGGCCAAGGCCGATAAGAAGGACGACAAGGCCAAGAAGGAAGACAAGCCGGAGCGGGAGAAGGGCGGCCGGAGACCGGAGAAATAGGGTGTGCTTGTGGTGTTGGGGCTGGGTAATCCCGGCGGGCAGTACGACGGGACCAGGCACAACGTCGGCAAGGAGGTTGTGAGCGCGCTGGCCGAGGGCCTGCGCCTGAGGGCCTTGCCGGGCAGGGGTGAGTTCACCTGGGCCCGTGACCCGTCGAGGGATCTGGTTCTTGTGGCGCCCACCACCTACGTCAACACCACCGGTCGGGCGGTGCGCCAGGCTCTGGAGCAATTCGGCGCCCGGATCGAGGACCTGCTGATTGTCTGCGATGACTTCGCTCTGCCCCTGGGCGCAGTGAGGCTTAGGAAACGGGGCTCGGACGGCGGGCACAACGGCCTGGCGTCGGTGATCTACGAGATCCAATCCGAGGACTTCGCCAGGTTGCGCGTCGGGATCGGCCCCCTTCCGGAAGGCGCGGATTCGGCCGAGTTCGTGCTGTCACCGTTCGGTCCCGGAGAGCGTGAGGCGGTGGTGGGGGCCAAGGCTCTCGCGCGCCAGGCGGTGATGACGGTCCTCCAGGGCGGCATGGACAGGGCGATGAACACCTACAACGTGAGACCGCCCGCTTCCGGCGAGCCGGGCGGCGAGCCCGACTGAGGCGCACGCCTCCGGCCTGCCGAGGGCTTGCGGCGAAGGACCAGGGAGGGCCGGCATGGAAATCGGCATAGTGGGACTGCCCAACGTGGGGAAATCCACCCTCTTCAACGCCCTGGCCAACGCCCGGGCCGACGCGAGCAACTACCCCTATTGCACCATAGAGCCTAACGTCGCGGTGGTCGAAGTCCAGGACCGGAGGCTTGACGTGCTTGCGGGAATCGCCCACCCCAAGAAGGTCACCCACCCTTTCCTGAAGTTCGTCGACATCGCCGGCCTTGCCAAGGGAGCCCACAAGGGCGAGGGGCTGGGCAACATGTTCCTCTCGCACATCAGGAACGTGGACGCGGTCGCGCACACAGTCAGGTGCTTCGAGGACAAGAGCGTGGTTCACGTGGAAGGCGAGGTGGACCCCAGGCGCGACGTGGAGATCGTCGAGCAGGAGCTCTTCCTTTCCGACATCGAGGTGGTTGACCGCAGGGTGGCGAAGATAAGCAACACAGCCAAGAGCGGGGACGAGCACGCGCGCAAGGAGTTGGCCCTGCTTCACCCGCTCCGCGAGGCCCTGAACAAGGGCCAGCGTTTCCAGTTGCCCGACGGTTCGGATCACGAGGCCGAGGGTTACCTGCGGGAGCTCAGGCTGATAAGCTCCAAGCCTTCGCTCTTCTGCGCGAACGTGGACGAGAGCCTGCAATCGGAGGCCGCGCAGAGGCTGGTGGGAGTCGTCCGCGACCTGGCAGCCGACCGGCGCACGGTCGCGATCCCGGTCTGCGCCAAGCTGGAGGCCGAGATCGGGGAACTGCCTCCGGCCGAAAGGGCGGCGATGCTGAAGGAGATGGGCTTCGACGAGAGCGCCATAGACAGGTTCGTAAGAGCTTGCTATGACCTGCTCGAGGTGATAACATTCTTTACGATCAAGGGCGATGAGACCCGAGGTTGGACGGTAAAGCGAGGAACCGGCGCGAGGGACGCGGCCGGCAAGATCCACACCGACATGTACGATAAGTTCGTGTGCGCCGAGGTGATCTCGCTGGAGGATCTCAAGGCCTCCGGGGGCGTGGCCCACGCGCGAGAGAAAGGCCTTGTGCGGACCGAGGGGAGGAATTATATGGTGAGGGATGGGGACATCGTGCAGGTCAAATTCGGAAAGTAAAGGGGGGATAGAATGCGGGATTACGAGACGGTGTTCATCCTGGATCCAGCTCTTGATGAGGCGCAGGTCAAGGAAGAGGTTGAGAAGGTGAAGAACCTCATCACGAGTCTGGGTGGCGAAGTAACCAGCGCCGAGCCTCCGATCAGAAAGAAGCTTGCTTACGAGATGAAGGGCAGGACCGACGGCTATTACGCGCTCGTGGCGTTCAAGTCCGAACCCACTGCGATCAAGGAGATCGAGAGGGCTTACAGACTTGACGAGCGGGTCTTGAGGCACATTGTTGTCGCGCGCCCCAAGAAGGTCGAGGCCCCGGAGCAGGCTGAGGAACCGCGGGAGTAGGTTGATCCAAGGGAGAGGACAGGGGGGTTGAAGATGGCTGAGGTAAAACTAGCTGCGATCAACAAGGTTTTTCTTTCTGGCAGGCTCACCAGGGATCCGGAACTGCGTTACACGCCTAACGGATCATCTGTCTCGTCGTTCTCGCTGGCCTCCAGTCGGAGCTACAAGGGCCAGGAT
>JBAQHK010000252.1:0-16072 GCA_049288275.1 bacterium
GGCGAGGGAGAGGGGCTGATGCGGAGGCGAATGGGGTTCTGAGCCGGAGCGCAGCCCCCGACCGAAGCCTCCCCGGACGAGGCGGGTGGCGCTGACGGGGAGCCAGCCGCCCCAAGGCGGGTGGCGCTGACGGGGGACCCCCTACGAGCGCAGCGTCAGCGAGCACGGTGGGGGTGGTCGGCGACAGGACCCGCCGGCCCCGGGACCCAATAAAATTGCGCCTTCGCCGCGGGGACATGCGAAGGCGCAACCCGAGAGAGAAGGTCACATGTTGTTCATCAACAGCCTCTGCATCCTCCTCTTCTTCATCACCGTACGCATCTTCTGTATCGCTCGCTTCTCGATCTGCCTTATGCGCTCCCGTGTTATCCCGACCATCTTGCCGGTCTCGGCAAGCGATCTCAGGTTGCCGTCGTCCAGCCCGAATCGGTAGGACAGAATCACGCGCTCCCGCTCCGAGAGACTGCGGAGCAGAGCCTCAAGCCGCGCGTTCTCTATCCGACCGAGCGCGTCCTCGTCGGGCGGCACGTGACTTTGGTCGGCCAGGATCTCGTGCACCGATACCTCGCCGTCCGCCGTGCACGGGGAATCAAGCGAAAGGGTCGAGGATGCGTTGGCTATCTCGGCGTACCGGCTGTCGCTAATTCCCAACCGGTAGCAGACCTCGCCCTCGGACGGGACCGACCGCCTGGACTGCACCAGATCCTGCTCGGCCACCCTGACCTTGCGCATGATGTCTATGACGTTTGCAGGCAGCCTCACCGTCCGGCTGTCCGTTGCAAGAGCCTTGGTGATCGCCTGCCTGATCCACTTGGAGGCGTAGGTGCTGAATCGGAAGCCCTTCTCATGCTTGAAGCGCTCGACCGCCTTTATCAGCCCGATGTTGCCCTCGCCGATCAGATCGGCCAGCGGAAGACCCATCCCCCGGTACCTCCGGGCGATCGCAACCACCAGCCTGAGATTGGACCTTATCATCGCCTCTTTGCTGGCCGGGTCCCCGCGCCTCACGCGAAAGGCAAGCACCTGTTCATCATGCTTGGTGAGCAACGGGATTCGGCTTATCGCTTTGAGGTAAAGCGACAGACTCTCGGTTGAGATCTCCGGGCCGGCTTCGTGCGTCTTAGCGAGCAATGGCTCTTCCTCCGCGCAATCTCGTTCGAAGGAGGACTGGATGTCATCTTCGTCAATGAGGGTCCGGTCAAACAACCTTCATTCCCTCCATCGGCGCTGCCATCTGCTCTTGGTGTTGCCTCGAGCCTTAAGCCCAGGGAGACGAGGGGCTCTCAGTAACCGTATGGAACTTCTCGCAAGTTCCGTGCCCGCGTCGGCGCCGGCGATCGCCGACGAGGTCGTGATATACCTCCGGAAATCAACGGGTTACCAATGGGCTTGCTGGCCGACTGCAAGGCCTCGGGGTCACAGCGACACGCGAGTGTGACTGAAGTTCACAGTGTCCGACAGCCACAGCGGGAAGGCCCACGAACGCTGGCTTTCGATGGGTACCAGGGTTACACGGCAGGTGTGAACTTGGTTTACGAAACTATGCGGTAACGATGGAGTTTGTTCAGTAGGCCGCGCCTGCTCAGACCCAGGTTCCGGGCGGCCTTGCTCTTGTTGCCGTTGAAGCGCCGGAGCGCGTCGCTTATTATCTGGCGCTCCACCTGCTCGACGGTCTCCGAAAGACCGTGGCCGGCCCCGGAGGAAACCACTCCCGCCCAACCTCGCAGCTCATCGCTGAAGAGCGCGGGCGTGATCGCCTCCCCGTCCTCGACGAAGGTCACAGCGCGCTCCACCTCGTGCTCCAGCTGCCGCACGTTGCCCGGCCAGGAGAAGCTGACCAGCAGATCCATGGCAGCCGGCGCGAAACCGGCTACCGCCTTGTGCGTGTCCCCGGCGTACTTCCGGAGGAAGTGCTCGGCCAGCAGAGGTATGTCGTCCCTGCGCTCCCGCAGAGGAGGCACCTTAAGGGAAATCACCTTGAGTCTGTAATAGAGGTCCTCAAGGAACCTGCCGGCTTCGACTTCCCGCGCAAGATCTCGGTTGGTCGCGCAGACCAGCCGGAAGTCGGCCCTTCTGGACGCCGTGGATCCCACGGGCTTGTATTCGTGCTTGTCAACCACCTGGAGCAGGCGCTCCTGGAACTTCCTGGACATCTTGTCGATCTCATCAAGAAAGACCGTCCCACCCTCGGCGGCCTCAAAGAGCCCGGCTCTGTCCGCCCTGGCATCGGTGAAGGCCCCCTTGACGTGGCCGAAAAGCTCGCTCTCGACCACCTCGGTGGAAAGGGCCGAGCAGTCTATGGTGACAAAGGGCTTGTCCCGCCTCTCGCCGCTCAGATGGATCGCCCTGGCCAGTACCTCCTTGCCGGTGCCGGTCTCACCCTCGATCAAGACCGTGGTTGAGGCTCTGCTCAGGAACCCGATGGACTCCAGAATCTGAATCATTCGCTTGTTCTGGCCTATTATGCCCTGGTAATGTCCCGCGGTCTCCAGTCTGCCCCTCAACAACCGTGTCTCTTCCATCAGACTGCGCAGCTTGGCCTCAGTCAGAACGCTCTTGAGGATTCCCACGATGGCGACCGCCAACTCCACGTCGTTCCTGGTGAAGGGACCGTTGGCGGCGTTGGTGTCCAGATACATGCATCCGGCGCTCTGGCCACCCAGCGCAATCGGGACGCACATCGCCGCGCCTCTCAGTATGCCGCCGGCTAGGCCGCCGACGGCGCCGTCCCGCCCGATGCTGGTCACCACCTGGGGCCTCTCCGCCTTCTCCGCGACCTTGAGCATGGCCTCAACCCCGGGCACCGCAAGACACGCGTCGTGAGCATCGAAGTCCCTGCAAGCCAGAGGCTCAAGCAGCGCACCCCTCCTCATCAGGATCATGCCTCTGGCGGCAGAGGTCTTTTCGATACATGCATCCAGAGCCATCTGGAGCTTGGCCGTCCGGCCCTCGGCGGAGAGAATTCGCGCCACTATCCCGTTGAAGGCCGACAGCTCGCTGGAGTCGCTGACCGAAAGGCAGGAGACCTGCTCGTCCGCTTCCCTCTCGATCTCCCGGACCTCCTCGGCAAATCCGGCCGGGACCTTCCCTCCGAAGATTTCCACCACCCTGTCCAAGTATCCCCGGCATCCCAGCGCGTCTCCGCGCGCAGCGAATACACGGGCCAGCGCAGTTGCCGCCGCGCCTCTCTCGTAGTTCATCTCCAGCTCGTCGAAGATCGCGAGAGCCTCGGTGAGATAATCCGTGGCAAGGTCGCTCGAGGCCGAATGGGACGACAGGAGATTGCCGGCAGCCAGATAGGTCAGGCCCAGCTCCTTCTTCTCCCCGATCGAGCAAAGCAGTCCGACCGACTTCGCGAAATCCGACCGGGCCTTCTCCCACTCACCGAGCTTGAATTCCGCGCAGGCCTTCGAACGCAACGAACAACCCTGCTCGAAGACCTCCTTTATGGCAGCCGCTATCTTCGCGGCCCTCGCCGCGTGCTCAACACCGGTCTGGTAGTTGCCCCGGGCGGTCTCGACATCCGCCAGCCGCCTCAGCACCTCCACCACCACGTCGCCCTCGGGAGCGATCTCCTCGGCTATTTCCAAGGCCTGGCGGTAATACCTGTCGGCCGCGGCCACGTCGCCCGTGGCCATCTCAACATCGCCCATGTACTCGAAACTCAACGCCGACCCACGGGCGTCGCCGTTGTCCGAGGACTCCTTCATCGCAAGAACGTAGTACTGCTGCGCGCGCTCGAAATCGCGGTAGGTGAGGTAGTAATGCCCCATCGCCAGATAGACCGACACCAGCTCCCAGCGGTTGCCGATCCGGGTCAGCACTTCCAGAGCCTCAACCCAGCACCGGTGGGCCTTCTTCCAGTAGCCGCGCTTCGCGTAGACAATGCCGAGGTTCGCGAGCCTCCCGCCCTTCTGAAGGTGCTGCCCGACCTCGTCGGCGATCTGCAGCGCCTCCTCAAGATAGTCCTGCGCCTCGACCCAGCGGCCGAGGTTCTTGCAGGAGAGCCCGAGGTTGTTGAGGCACACGCCCACCAGCTCGCGATCGTTCATCAGCCGAGCCACTGACAGGGCCGACCGCAGGAACTCCGTCGCCCTGTCGGTCTCGCCCTTCCTCGCGCAAACCCCGGCGAGGCAGTTGTAAACGTCCACCTGCTCCTTGCCCCTGCCCTCGCCGAGCATGATATCCAGCGCGGATTCGCAGTCCGCCTGGGACAGGTCATACTCCCCTATCTTGAAATGCACCCAGGCCCGGTCACTGATGACGCGGGCAAGCTCCACGGGGTCTTCACCCTCGCTCACCAGCATGAAGGCCTTGTCCAGGAGCTCAAGCGCATGGTCGCACTTGCCGACGCGCATGTAGCAGACCGCGAGCCTTCTTAGGAATGAGGCACGACGTGGATTGACCTGCTCGGCTCTATCGGTGAGGCTCAACAGCTTGGTGAAATACTCTATTGCGGTCGAAAACTCCCCGCTGGCCAGACAGAAGTCTCCGAGATCCTCGAGAGACGCCGCTACTCCGCCCGGTCCTCGCGGTTGCTCGTCTTTGCCCGTAGGCTCACCACCGTGTGGCTTACTCATCTCACCCTTTCCCCGCTTATCAAAGGGTGACGATCGAGGACTTCCCTGACTATCTCCTCTGATAAGTCCTTTCGGAGACAACAGGGAGCCTGGACCCATTGATCCCAGATCTGTCTCGGGCGTCCCGCTGCTTCAAACTCGCCTTAAACACCATCAGGTTGACAACCGCAGGGGCCTCCGCCCGGAAGCTCGCCCTTCCAATGGACAGCGAAGGAGTTTGGGGCTTCGACCTCTCCCAGATGTCGGGATCCCCACCCCAAGGACGCGAGGGACCCGCGACAGCTGTGGTTGCCACTACTGAGGCGAGAATCACAGCAAGAGCCACAAGCCATACCAGTCTCATGAAACACCGCCTCCGGCTTGAACCCTCACAGCTCCACTATAAGCCACCATACCGACTTTGTCAATCCTCAAAAACGGTATCGGCAGGCGGAGGCGCAATCTTGCTTGTGGCTTCTTCCTTGATCTTGCAGGCGACGCAGAGCCGGGCCGAGGGCATCGCCTCCAACCGCTTGACACCTATGGGTTTGCCGCAACGCTCGCACTTCCCGTAGGTGCCCTCTTTGAGCTTCTCGAGCGCGGTGGCTATCTCCCTCAGGGCGTTGACGCCGGCCTCACTGTATTCGAAGGCCTTCTCCTTCTCCACCGAGGCCGACACCAGATCGCCCACTTCCGCGAAACTGGTCCGGTCCACATCCAGACTCTCGGCCCGGGCGCGCTTTATCTGGTTCAAGATCTCGGCCTGCTTGCTCTCCAGCATGGCCTTGAGACGCTGAACTCTCGGAGAAATCGGGACCACTCTGGCCCTCACAGCCTGGCGCTCAACCTGTTTCCGGCGGGCAGCCCGCGCTGCAGCCCCGCCGGCGGCTCCTCTGCCCCGCGCCGCGCCGGCCGCCCGGGATTTACCCCGGGCCACTCCGGCTCGAGCCTTGCTCGGCTTCTTCCTGGCGGGTCTGCGGGGCGCCGCCTTGGCGGCCGGCTTGCCGCTTCTTCTTGGTGCCTTCTTCCTCGGTGTCCTCTTCGGTCTCATAGCTCGCACTCTCACAATCGCAGCTGAAGATCTAGAAAATGAAGACCGCCCCGGCAATCACCGTTGTCCACAGGCCCCGCTTGTCGCCGATGGCGGACTGGGTGATGTTGCTGGTGCGCACAATCTTGCCGGAGATCTTCCAGATCTCCTTCTTGGTGTCGTAGCTCGCGTCGGGATCGAACTCCACGCCCAGAATCGTCGCCAGCATGGTGGCTGCGAGATCCTCGGCATAGTCCCCAGCCTTCTGATCGGTCTCGCCGAAGCTGCTGTACTCGGACAGATATCCGTGCTGATTGGGATCCTTGGGAATCGCCACGCCCACCGAGGCCGCGATCAGTCTGTGCGGCTCGTTGGTCGCATTCTCGCTCAAGACCACGTAAGTGATTTCGCCGGCCGACAGACGCTTCAGTCCCAACTCCCTCGCCATGATCTTGCACTTGGGCGGAAATATGCTCGAGACCCGCACCAGGTTGAGTCGGGCGATGCCCGCGTTGCGCAAGGCAAGCTCGAAGCTGGTCAGCTTGTCCTTGTCTCTTCCCACTCCCTTGGTGAGGAACATCCGCCTCGGGATCATCTCTTGAGCCTCCTAGCCCCGGGAGATCTTCAACCGGGGAACTCCCCGATCACGTCGGAACCGGCGTATAACCGGCGCGCCCCGGCCGGCCGTGCCGGCGCCCGGGCTTTTGCTGACCCAGAATAATCTATTAGGCCGGGGGGTCTGTCAAGACATTATTGTGTTCGTGCTCAATAGCGGAAGCCGTTAAGGATAGACCCGATACATCATCCTCGGGAACGCTATAGCCTCTCTGATGTGCTTTATGCCGCAGATCCACGCCACCAGTCTCTCGAGCCCCAGCCCGAAGCCCGAGTGCGGCACCGAGCCGTATCGCCGAAGGTCCAGGTACCACTCGAAGGCCGCCCTCGGCAGGCCGAACTCCTCGAGCCGCCGCTCCAGCAGGGCAAGGTCGTAGATTCTCTCGCTCCCGCCTATGATCTCGCCGCAACCTTCGGGCGCGATCAGGTCCGTGCACATGGCAACCGCGGGATTCTCCGGGTCGGGCTGCATATAGAAGGCCTTGGACTTCGCAGGATAACGATGAACGAAGACCGGCCGCTCGAATGCCTTGGACAGTTCGGTCTCCTCGTCGCCGCCCAGGTCGGAGCCCCAATCAATGGGACAACCTCTGCCCCGAAGTATCTCGAGCGCCTCGTCGTAGCTGATCCTGGGGAAGGGCTTCTTGATTCTCTCCAGGAGGGACACGTCGCGTTCCAGGTTGGCCAGGTCCGCCGACCGTCGCTCGAGAACCCGCTCGACGATGGACGTCACCAGACCCTCGGCCAGCTCGAACACGGTCTCGAGATTGCCGAAGGCGATCTCCGGCTCCAGCATCCAGAATTCGGTGAGGTGACGTCGGGTCTTGGACTTCTCCGCACGGAAGGTCGGACCGAAGCAGTAGACTCTGCCGAAGGCCATGCAGGCGGCTTCATTGTAAAGCTGCCCGCTTTGGGACAGGTAGGCCTTGGAGTCGAAGTAGTCGGTCTCGAACAGCGTGGTGGTGCCTTCCGCAGCGGACGGCGTCAGGATGGGTGAGTCCACCTCGACGAACCCCTGTCTGTCGAAGTAGTCCCGGGAAGCGCGCATCACCTCGGCCCTGACCCTCAGGACCGAGTGCTGCTTGGACGACCGCAGCCACAAGTGTCTGTTCTCCATGAGGAAGGCCACGCCGTGCTCCTTCGGCGTTATGGGGAAGGGGGCGGCGCGATGCACCACTTCCAGGCCCGTGGCCGTGATCTCGAAGCCGCCCGGAGCCCGCCTGTCCTGCCGCACCGTGCCCTCCACCACGCAGGAGGTCTCCTGCGTCAGCTGGTCGAAGGCCTCAACGGCCGACGGCGACTGATCCTTGCTCAGGACACACTGAACGATGCCGGTGCCGTCCCGCAGCACAACAAACTTCACTTGCCCGCTGGAGCGAAGATGCGAGACCCAACCCTTCACCACCACGGGTTCGCCCGCATGCGCGCCCAGATCCTCCACGTACACCCACGGTGCAGTCGTTGCCATTTGTCCGTCTCCCGGAATCCGTCAGGCTACAGCCTGCCCAACACAGCGTACGCAATGCCCGACGCGTAGGAATTGATCCGCTTGAGGTCACTGATCACGTCCAGATAGACCGTGCTGGTTTCCACGACTTCTTCTCTGCTGCCCTTGAGCAGAGACAGGTGTTCCTTGTGAAGCTCCCTCTCCAGGATGTTCATCTCCGATTTTCGCTCGACCACCCCTTCGGCCAGCTTCTTGTCCTGAGAGGCGAACGAATCGATCGCCATCTGGAACGTGGTCTCGATCTGGTTGTGATACTCGCGTATCCGCTCCAGCGCATCCTTCGAGAACCGGGGCGAGACCATTATCTTCTTCAGCGCCAGGTCCATCAGGCTCTTGGACACGATGTCGCCTATCAGCTCCAGATTCTTCACTATGAAGAGCAGCGACACCGCGCGCTGGGCTTCCTCGTCGGACATCTCCCTGCCCGACATCTCAGTCAGGTAGGGGGTGATGGCCTCCTCCAGCATGTCTATCTTGTCGTCCTCCTCAATCAGCTTCTCTCTCAGGGCCTCGTTGTCCTGCAGGAAGACGTCGATGGACTTCGAGAAGACCCCGTAGGTTATGTCCGCCATCCGCAGGGTCTCGCGGGTCGCCTGGCCGAGCGCCAACGAGGGCGTATCCAGCACGCGGTGATCCAGGTAGGCCGGCCGGAAGACCTCGACGTCCACCTCCTCCTCCTTGACCAGGAAACGGAAGAGCCTCCCCCAGGGCCCGACCAACGGCAAGAAGACGAGCGCGGCGCCGACATTGAAGAAGGTGTGGGCGTTGGCGATCTGGCGGGTGATTGACTCTCCCGTGGAGGCGACAAAGGACGTGAACCGGTCCAGGAAGGGGAAGACCAGCACCACCGCTCCTATCTTGAAGAGGGTATGCGCCCAGGCAATGCGCTTGCCCTCGGCGTTGCTGCTGATGCCGGCCATCAGCGCTGTGGCGCAAGTTCCCACGTTGGCGCCCAGAACCAGCGGGATCGCGCACTTGAGGCTGATCACGCCTTCGAAGGCAAAGATCAGCACCAGCCCGATGGTGGCTGCGCTGCCGTGGATCAAGGCGGTGAAGAGCGCCGAGATAATCACTGCGGGCACCGGGTT
The DNA here is from genome assembly GCA_049288275.1 of bacterium. Taxonomy (GTDB): domain Bacteria; phylum Arandabacterota; class Arandabacteria; order Arandabacterales; family Arandabacteraceae; genus JBAQHK01. The sequence continues at coordinate 8,800 of JBAQHK010000252.1, forward strand.
CCTTTCCACCCCGAGCATGAACCTGACGAACGTGGGATGATCCTTGACCGGCTCGACCGCCGTCGCCATCACCGTCATGCCGAAGAACAGCAAACCGAAGCCCATTATGATCTGGCCTAGCCTCGAGTAGCGTTCGACCTTAGAGACCAGGAGTACGAAACCGGCGGCAACGATCAGCAGCGCGTAGTCGAAGATCCGGAAGGCAATCAGCTGGACGGTCAGGGTGGTCCCTATGTCAGCGCCCAGGATCACGCCCAGCGCCTGCTGGAGCCCGATGATGCCCGCGTTGGCGAGGCTGACCAGCATGGCCGTGGTGGCGCTGCTGGACTGGATTATCACCGTGACCACCGCCCCGGTCACCAGGCCCATGAACCTGTTGGACGTAAGCCGGCTGACCGTCTCCCTCAGCTTCTTTCCCGCGGCCTTCTGCAGACCTCGCCCGCCAAAGCGCATGCCGAAAAGGAAGATCGCCAGACCGCCGGCCAGGCCCAGCAGCATGAAGGCCAGCCAGTGCTGCCTGTAGGCCTTGACCGTGAAGACCAGCGGCTCCGCGCTGAGGTCCCGGGGCGACGCAAGGACATGGAAGACCCCGGAGCGGCTGCCGAAGCGAAGCATGGTCGAAGCCGTGCCGTCGCCCCCGGTTTCCACGACGGCGTCTTCCAGCTGAGGGAAGCCCGACGCCGTCACAATCTCCGCTCCCCCCTCCACCACCGTGAATGCCACGGCCACGCCGGCCAGGCCCGCGCCCTGCTGGTCGGTGACCTTCACCCTCAGCGGCCGGCGAAGGTACTCCCCTGCAAGCCCGATCTGGTCGTTGCCGGATATGTCGTCCCCGTCAATGCCGGCGGCGTAGCCGACATGCACCGGCTGAGCCGCCGGGCAGCCGGCCGCGGCCAGCCACAGCAGGGCGAGGAGGCCCACGGTCCGCACAAACGCATGTGTTCTTGGCATTTTCACCAGTCCAAGGATACCTGTGGCTAAGGGTAAGTACCCGGTTTCCGGTATGTCAACACAAAACCGCGGGTCCGGCCGCCTAAGCCCATGGCAGGATAACAGGTAACGGCCTAAAGCTGGGGCTGCAAAATGCCGAAAACCCGTTGTGGGACATCAAGGATCGGAGTCGTTACCAGAGTGGACGCCTACTACGTGAAGGGACTCGGGGTCCCCAGGATCGGCATACCCCTTTGCCTCGCGGTTCTCATGCTGCTCGCGGGGGCCGGCCTGGTAGCCGGGGAAGAGCCGGCGCAAACCGGCGATTCCCCGCTTCAGTCCAACGTCTACATGTGGCAGGGGCACCAGTACCTCAAGCAGGGTAGAACCGACCTGGCGGCCGAGGCCTTCATGAAGGCCGCGGGATGCATGAGATCCGCGCCGAATCCTCATTTCATGCTGGCCCGGATCTATCTCAAGCGGTCCCTGATGGACGCCGTGCTGGAATTCGGCACCGGCCTGAGGCTGACGGCGGCCGATTTCTCGTGCCAGTCCCTGGCGCTGGCCAACGTCTGGCTGGCTGTCTTCCTCGCCCTGGGAGCCGCGGCCTACATAGCCGTGATCACCATCCTCGCGAGGCACGCCAAGACCGTCTGGTATTCGCTGCTCCTGACCTTCGCCCCGATGTTTGGAGACAAGTACCTGCGGATAATCGTGGCCGCGGCCATCGTGTGCTTCGCGGTGCTGCTGTCGGGCCTGGGGCCCGCCGCCGTGGTGACCTGGGCGGCGGTGGTCGGCAGCGCGCTTGCCTGGCGTTACGCCAGCGCCGGCGAGCGCCGAACCATGATCGGCTTCCTGGTATACCTGGCGCTGTTCTTCCCGCTGTTTGACCTCACCGAGCGCTTGGTATCCACGCAGCACCCCCAATCGCCGACCCGGATAGCGGCCATGGCCGGCGAGACTACCCAGCAGGAGCTCGCCAAGGCCGCCGAGACCAACAGTGTCCTGTCCGAGGACGATCCGGTGGGCGAGTTCATGCGCGGGCTGCTCTACCTCAAGACCGGCGACTACGATCTCGCGGTGGAGCACTTCAACCTGGCCTCCAAGCTGACGTCCAAGAACGCAGCCATAGCCAACAACATCGGCATTGCCTATCACAACACCGGCCGGTACAAGGAAGCCCAGGCCGAGTTTCAGGAGGCCCTCAGGTACGCGCCGCGAGAGGCTGTCGTCCATTACAACTACTCGCAGACGCTGAACTCCCTGCTGTACTTCGACCTTGCCCAGGAGGAGCTCTCCAAGGCGTCCAGCCTGGACTTCGACCTCACACGAACCCTGGTTACCGCAAGCGACAGGTCCGGCTTGATAGCGATGAACCTGGACACCGGCGTGCTGTGGGAGCTGGCCATGCGGCCGGGCAACAGGATGTTCAGGACCGGCTACCACCCTACCGAGACGAATTTGCCCGGGCTTCTTGTGCTGGCCGCCCTGACGGTCTCGGCGTTCATGGTGATGAGAAACGCGAAACTGCCGGCGCGGTGCACCGTCTGCGAGAGCCTGGTCAAGGCCGAGGTCACCAAGCGCAAGCGCCGCGACGTCCTGTGCGCCGATTGCAGGGCGATCAAGCAGACCCACGCCGACGACAACGAGGCCCTGGAGAAGACAATCGAGCGCAGGGTATCGAGGCTGGAGACCCGGCGGGGCATATTCAACATCGTTGTCGGCCTGCTGGTGCCCGGAAGCGTCCACCACCTGCTTGGCTCGCGCCTGAAGGGCTTCCTGCTGTCTGTAGTGGTTACGGTCCCGCTGGTTCTGCTTGTGACCGGAGGCGGTTTGATGAAGTGCCTTCCCCGGTTCGCGGACGGGTCCCATTTCGCGTGGGCGGTGGTTCTCTTTGTCGCGGTCTACGCCCTCTACGCCTGGCGGGCGGTGATGCTTGTGATTAGAACATCAGGAGACGAGTAGAAGATGAGCATGCGCGGTGAACTCGGCACGTTCAGCGTAGCGGAGATACTGCAGCTGATCGGGTCGCAAGAGAAGAGCGGCGTGCTTCAGATCCGCAGCAAGGGCCGCGCCGCGGTGCTCTTTTTCGACTCGGGCAAGATAAACTCGGCGCGTGACCGCCGTCAGGCGACCAATGACCCCTTCCTGACCTACCTGCTGGAGAACGGCGAGATCACCATCCAGGACCTCCACAGGGTGATCGAGGCCAAGAAGAACGAAGGCGGGGATACCGTCGAGGTGATGCTCAGGGAGAAACTGGTCGACGACGACAAGATCGGGGAGATGCTCTCCAGGTATGCCCTCCAGATCGTGACCAACATCGTCAAGTGGGAGACCGGAACCTACGAGTTCTCGGCGTCGTGCGACGGCATGCCGGACAAGGCGCTCGGCAAGCCCCTGAGGCTCGAGCCGATACTGATGGAGGCCCTGAGGCGCAAGGATGAGGTCGAAGAGATCAGGCGCTTCTTGCCCGGGCTGGACGCCAGGCTGGACATCGCGGAGCCCAACTACGAGAGCCTGCCCCTTGAGGAGGACGACCTTGCGGTCCTGCGGCTGGTCGACGGCGCACGGACCATCGACCAGATAATCGAGGAGAGCGCAGTCGACGAGGTCGAGACCCTGGACATACTGGAGAAACTCTTCGCTCTGGGCATCATCTCCATATGCGCAGAGTCGGCGGAGCCTTCGCAGTCGCGACGGATATCCCCCCGGAAGTCAATGGCATTGGTGGCGGCCGCGCTGCTTGCGTCGTTGGTGCTCAGGCTTGGCGTGACATCGCCGGGCGGGGCAGAGACCAGAAGCCAGGCCAGACTCACAGCGGCGGTCAATCAGTTGACCGAGGCCAGGGAATTGGACAACCTGGGCCTCGCCCTGGACGCCTACCGTGCCGCGAACGGCTCCTACCCGGACAATCTACAGCAGCTGGTGTCCGCCCGCCTGGCTTCGCCCGACGCGATAAGGGACAGCGCGGGCCGCGTCTACGCGTACACGCGCGAGGCTCCGGGGGATTCCTTCAAACTCTCGCCGTAGCCGCGGGCCCCGCGGCGGGCCTTCACCGCTCAGGCCCCCGGCCCTCCAGAGCCGCGGCGCCGGTCATGCTGGGATACTTGAGGCCGAAGCGCTTGGCGTAGTAGATCCTGGACGTCGCGTAGGTCACCGCTCCGATCCCGGCAAGCACCGGGGCGCACACGCTCACCAGAACGAACAGGATCCTGGCAGCAAGCTGGCTCGCGAGCACCGAGTTGGCCGGGGTGGGACGGACGGCCACCGCGACCAGGCCTGGAATCGAGCCCAGGGCCGCCGCTGCGCAGATCGGCTCGTCCACAACGATGCCGGCCCCCGCTGCCGACGACATGAGGACTACCGCGGCGAGGCTCGCCATGCGCCTGCCCAGGATCACGCAGGTGGTCCGGTCCCGGGCCTGCCTGTCCCCCTCTTCGTCGGGTATGCAGGTGTTGAGGAAGATCGCCGCCATGGAGACCACGTAGGGTATTGCCCTGACGCAGACCTCGCCGCCGAAGCGGCTGAAAACCAGCCAGCCCATGACGAAGCCTATCCATCCGAAGCCCGCGACGTTGGCCGCAAGGTCGGCGAAGGGCTTGGCCTTGAGTCTCACAGGAGGCACCGAATAGGCAAGCCCGAGCAGCAACCCGGCAGCGAGCAGCGTGGCGACCGCGCCGGTCTCGTTGCGACCCAGGTAGATCACCGCGCCGGCCAGCGTGGCGGCGAACGCCGCCGCCTCTGCCCTGGTCACTGCTCCCGAGGGAAGGATGAAGTTCTTCTTGTTGATCGCGTCGCTCTTGATGTCGAATATCTGGTTCACGACGAAAGCGAAAGCCACAACCAGAAGGTACAGGCCCAGGCTGTGGAGAGCCGGCAGCATCAGACTCACCCGATAGCAGCCGGTTGTGGAACGCAAGGACGAGATTGACCCGACGAGAAAGAAGGCGGCCGACGCGCACAGGAGCGGCGGCCTCGCCAGGAACACCACATCGACCAGTCTCACGAGCGGCGAGCCCCGGCCCGGTCGCCCGCCGCCAAGCCGCCGTTGCCGGGCCTCACTCATCGCCGGGCGGCCTCCCGCCCGGGGTGACCAGCGTGGTGCCTCTGGATAGCCCGGTTATCACAATGTTCTTCAGCACCTCCAGGCTGCGGCCACGACGGACGCCCATCTTTCTCAGCAGGCTCGCCCGGCCGTCGAGGCTGTAGACCGACATCCTCCCAAGGGCCATGGCCCCTGTCTTCGCCTCCGGCGCCAGGCCGAGCGCCACCGGCGCGCTCAGGAAACCGCACCGATATCCGGCGTCAAGCGCGGCAGCGACCACCCGCCTGTTGGTCCTTCCGAAGGGGTAGGCAATCGCTGTCACCCCCCTGCCGGTGCGGTCCTCGAGCCGCTTCTTCGAGGCCGCCAGTTCCGCCCTGAGATCGTGCTCGGCCAGCCGCGTCAGGTCGCGATGGGAAACCGTGTGGGACCCCACCTCGAAACCGTGCCGCACCAGTTCATCTATCTGAGGCCAGGACAGATGCCCGAAGGGCCTCACCGAGAGCCGCACGTCCCAGCCCCAGCTGGTGCTCCTGCCCACGGCGCCCACCACGGGAAACACCGTAGCCGTCAGGCCCCTGGCGCAGATCTCGGGAAAGGCGTCGGTGTAGACCGATTCGTAACCGTCGTCGAAGGTGACCGCGACCGAGCGCGGGGCGCCCGAAGCCGCAGCCGACGCCGTAGCCGATTGCGCGCCAAGACCGACCAGCACGTCAAGGTGCGCGCTGAACCTCTTTCTCGTCACCGAGGTCACTCCCAGCTCGAACTGACTGCCGATCTTGTGGTAGGTGAGAATCCGAGGCGGGGCGACTGCTCGGTCAGACTCCGGTGTGACCAAAGCCTCCCTCCCCACGCGCGGAGTCCTCAAGATCGTCGGCCTCGACCAGGTCGGCATCGCAGACCCGGGCGAACACCATCTGGGCGATTCTGTCCCCGCGCCTGACCTTGAAGGGCGACTCGCCCAGGTTGACGACGATCACCCCGACCTCACCGCGATAGTCGGAATCTATGGTGCCCGGAGCATTGAGAACGGTGACCCCGCTCTTCAGGGCCAGGCCCGAGCGAGGCCGTACCTGGGCCTCGTAACCACGCGGGATCTCGATGCACAGCCCGGTCGGGATCAGCCTGATTCCGCCTGGGGGTATCTCCACCTCCCCATCAACGCAGGCCACCAGATCGAAGCCCGACGCTCCGCGGCTGGCCTTGCAGGGAAGCGCGAGGTCCGCGGCCTTGCCGAGGCGTTTGACTCTGATCTTGATCGCGCTCACCGTGAGCCCCCGGCCTATCTTGTGCCGGGCAGTCGGAGCCGGTACTCGCAGTCGTACCCGGGCCTGTAGAGGTATCTCACAGGCCGCAACGATCTGGTGTCGACGTAATCGGGGCAGTAGACCACCGGAATGAACGAGGCTTCCATAGGACGGCAGTTCGCCCTGCATCTTGTGCAGAGCTTGTGGCAGGCGCAGCACCTGCAGCGCTCACACGAGTGCTCTGCGACATCCCGCCAGACCCCCGCTCCGGCCTGATCCGGGGACGCAAGCACCACTAGTTTGGGTTCGGCTGCCATGGCAGTATCCAAACTACCCAACACGCGCGAGGCTTGTCAAATCAATTCTCCCCCGGCGAAGCCTGTCAGAAGCTGAGATTGGATTTGGAGGGGAACTCGGTCCAAGAGGGTCCGACGGTCACCATGGAGAACGCCGAAGGCTTGAGCAGCCTCTCGGCCTCTTCCATGACGTCGTCCTCCCTGACCCTGCGAATGGTCTCGATGGACTGGTCGACAGTCCGGTAGGCGTTGAGGTAGATCTCGTGCCGGGCCAGCCGGTTCATGCGGGCCGCGCTGCTTTCCAATCCCAGTAGAAGCCCGCCCTTGAGCTGCTGTTTGACGCTCTTGAGTTCGCCCCGGCCCAGCCCCCTGGTCTTCAGGCGCTTGAGCTCCCGCGACACTCGGGCCACCGCGGTCTTGGCAAGCTTGGGATCCACGGCCAGGAAGATGTAGAAGATACCGGTGTCGCGGTAGAACTCGCACGAGCCGTACACGGTGTAAGCCAGGCCCTCCTTGTCCCGCACCTGCTGAAAGAGCCTAGAGGTCATGCCGCCGCCGATAATCATCGAGAGCAGCATGTGGGCGTGCCGCCGCGGGCTGGCGAAATGGGGACCGGCTGTGCCCATGCAGATGTAGGATTGAGAGACCTTGCGTCTCTCGCCGTGCACCCTGGGCAGACGGCTCTTGAAGGTCTGCTTCCCGTCCGGCGGGCGCTCGGCGCCCACCTTGAGCATCCGCGCCACGCTGTCCACAAG
>JBAQHK010000253.1:0-2474 GCA_049288275.1 bacterium
CACGCGCCATGCCGCCGTAGCGAAGTCCGCTCGAGCCACTTGTTAGGGGCATGGCGGACCCACCCCTATCTCTCTGAAGTCCCCTGCACCCCACGGGACCGGGACTGGAACAAGCCAGGGCTCAGCCGGGCCGTGCTCTCTCGTTAGCCTCACCGCTCCAGCCTGGGCACTCGCCTCACCCGAGCCCACGGGCAGTCCCACACCCGATGTCAGCCCTTCATTCGGACTCTGCATCCCCCGGACTGCCACCGTGAAGTCCGTCGAGTCACTCGCCCCCGCGCTGTCCGACACCACGATCATGAACTCGCGCGTCGGAATGTCAAAGCCTCGCGGCCAGAACCAGAACTCCTCTGACGACGACCTCACCTCCGCAATTGGGCAACGACCAAGCTCGATCTCGCTCCAACTGCAGACAATGTACAGCCGGAACTGCAATGAATCGCCATCCTCGTCAGAGGTCTCCAAGGGAATGCACAGAACATAGCCTGCGATCGCGGTGGTGTCACGCACCTCAGCGATTACCGGGGCGTGGTTCACCTTGCCTGGCCCCGTGCCCTTGTCCGCGGAACACGAGGGCAAGAGACACAGTGCCACCAGCAGGCCCACAGCCACACTACACTTCATCCAGTCCTCCCATCGACCCGGCGGCCCGTTTCCCCATTGCCCCTAACGGTGTGGCTGAGCGGCGTAGCCAAAGGTGGCGCGACGCCTGCGCCTTTGTCTCTGCAGGCGGCGTGACACGAAGGCGAAGCCCGCTCGAGCCACTTGTTGGGTGGCAGGCACATCGCCTACTCAAAGGCATACAGACAACGCACCTCCGCCGCTGTGAGCGTGCGGTTGAATATAGCCAACTTATCGATCGCACCCCTGAATCCGTCATCGAACATGGCTGAGCCAATTCGCAAATCCTCGCTGGTCTGCCCGATCCGCCGCTTGTAGGACATGCTTCCGGCGGGCAGTCCGTTCACGTAGAACTTCCCTTCTCCAGTCGCTTCGTCGTAGCTGAAGGCGATGTGACTCCAGATCCCCCTACCCGAGGGCACGGCCGCGTGCGAAGCGAACGGCTGCCCCGCAATTATGCCCATTACACAGACCGTGTCCGGACGCGTGGCACCGGCCAGGCCAAATGAGTACGCTGTCAGAAGGAATTTGTCGGCGACCGGAACAAAGCCGGGGTCGGACAGCTGCGGGAAGACCCAGGCAGCGATGGTGATCGCCCCAGTTATGTCGAGGTCGGGATGGTCCGCAACCCGGATCGTGTCCCCGTCAACAGCGACCGCCGAATTGGCGACCCCTCGGTGATCGGGAACGTATTGCACGCCACTGGCCTCACTACCGTGATGGATGTCGGCAACAGCATTCATCAGGTTCCCGTCAAACTCGTAGAATACAACCAACCCGGGGATATCAGGGTAATCTTCCCCTATGTCGCAAATGCGCTCCGAGTTGCAACACGCCGCCAGCGCTACCATGGCCAACCCCAACGCAATCCATGAAGGGTGCTTCAGCATGATAACGCCTCGTCTGACAGATGTGCCGCCGGTCTCAAGCCACCCTCCCGATGGATCCAGAATCCCACCCCTCCATGGTCAGAAGCCCCTGTCCACCCAACGGTGTGGCTGAGCGGCGGGCGGAGGCAGAGCGGCCCCCCCTGCCTTCGCCTTACTGCCTTCTTGCCGCAGCCCAGCCCGCTCCAGCCACTGGTTAGGCGCCGTTGCCCTTCTTGACACCAAACCGCGGAATCCACGCCGGAACACGACCTCTGTATGTCTCCCACTCAGAACCAAACTCCTGCCCAAGGATCTTCTCTTCCCTGCGCCCGCGCTTCGCCAGCGCCAGAACCGCCACTGCAAGACACAGCGTCGCCCACATGCGATACAAGAGCAGACTCCCAAACCCAGCGCTCATTATCCCAACGTACATCGGATGCCGCAGGTAACGATACGGGCCCTCCGTGACCAACCGGTGTCCCTCATGTAGACGAACTCCGAATCCGCTCGCAGGCCCGAACATCCGCCTCAGAGATCGTAGGCCCCACAGATACAGAGCGATGCCCCCGAACAAAAGCACAGCCCCCGGTGGCAGCAGCGCGGCGCGCAGCCAGGATTGAGGATGTACGGGCAGCGGATGCCAGAGAAGGATACCAATCCCGAAGAAGAGGACAGCTTTCACCACCATCACCGGGCCGCGAACCGCGAAACGGGCCGATCGTTCCTGCCTGCCCGCTGGTTGTCGCAGCGACTGAAACACCCTGATGAGAGCAATACCAAGCGTTGCCAGGCTCGCCAGGGCACCAACACGCTGCACCCATAGTTCAATGACATCCAACGACAATGACCTCTCCGGAGGCGGCGGCACTAGCGTCGCCAACAGCGCCTAACGGTGTGGCTGAGCGGCGGGCGGAGGCAGGGCGGCCGCCTTTGCCCCAAGCCTTACTGCATTCTTGCCGTAGCCCCGTCCGCTCAAGCCACTTG
>JBAQHK010000254.1:0-16753 GCA_049288275.1 bacterium
GGCGCAGCCGTCCGTCCTCGCAGGACCGGAAGAGGGCAAGGCTCTTGGCGCCGAGGGCGGCAAGCGCGAAGCAGGCCACCACCGATATGCGATCGATCTGAGAGTATCTCAAGAGCGGCAGCGCGCGATAGGCCAGGCCGAGGGCCAAGCCGCTCGTGCCCACGGCCACGGCCGCCGCCAGAATCACAAGCAGAGACCTGAGCCGCGCCGAGGCCGGCGCGAACGCCAATCCTCCGGCGGCCAGCACCAGCGTGCCCACTCCGCAGTAAACCATGAACCCCACATTGTAAGGGTGCACGCCGCGCTCGACGAGCGGCACCCAGTTGGTGCCCTCGACGGGGTTGCCGAAGAAGTTGGGAAAGACCGTCCTGAGGAGCATCACCGGCTTCCACAGGTAAGCCTGCTTCATGGCGTCCAGGGAGATACCCAGCCCCACGGAGTTTCTGAGGTACTCCACGAAGGGCACCAGCTGGACTCCCACCACAAGGACCGCCAGGCCTCCGCCGACACCGAGAATGCGCGCGGTGGCGGCAAGTCTCGCGCGCCGTCCCGGCCCCGCGGCGAGTGAGCTCAAGCCCTCAGGCGGTCGCCCACAGTCAAGGCTGAGGTAGAAGCCGTAGACCACAACGCCAAGCGCGCCGAATATGAAGACCTGGGGAAAGCCAGACAGATAGCCCAGCGCCAGCAGCGCGGCGAGCGCAACGGCGGCGCCCCGCCCGGCGGAGCGTGCCCGCTCGAAGCCGTAGAAGAGGAAAGGAATCCAGGCAGCCGCGGCCACGAAAGTCGGGTGCCCCATCCGCGTGAAGAAGAAGGACGAGAAGCCGTAGGCAAAGGCTCCCAGGATTGCCTCCGGAGCCCCGCAAGAGATTCTCCTGAGATAGAGGTACATACCCGTCATCGCGAGCAGCACGTGAAGAGCGACGTCGTAGCCCATCGCCTTCTCGGCTCCGACGGGCGCAAGCGCCAGCGACACGGGGTAGAGCACTCGGGATTGCGGATCGGCGAGGAAGGGCGCCCCCGCCAGGATGTAGGGATTCCACAGGGGCAGTCGCCCGGCGGCGATACTCCGGGCGAGCTCGGTCTGACGGGGCAGATAGGTCAGGATCGAATCCGTGCGGTAGCCTCTGCCCGGCGCGCTGCCGGCCGCGCCGGCCGCCGAGTAGGCGCGCCACGGCTGGTAAGCCGCGGGGTCGGCGGTCAGGAGCACGCGATCTCCCAGGATCACGTCGGAGAAGAAGACCACGACCGCCAGGGCGAACAGGCCGAGTACGCCCGCCGTGGCCCTCCAGCCGGCAAGCCTCATACCGCGTCCCCTGGGCCGGCTGCCGGCCCGGCAGTCTTGCCTTCACTCTGCGACCGGGCGAGGCTGCGCGCGCCGTAGAGCACTCCGCCGGCCACGGCAAAGAGGAAGAACACCAGATAGACCATGAAGCCGAACGAGAAACTCAGGCTGTCCTTGATACCGAACTGCCTGAGCATGGCGACGAAGGCCGCCTCCCTCACGCCGATGCCGCTTATGGAAACCGGCACCATGCGGGCCAGCTCCACGATAGGCGCGACCAGAAGCAGCACGGGAAGCGACAGCCCCTCTATCGGGAAGGCCCGCCCTATGAGATAGCAGGCCAGAATCCACATCAGCCTCGACACCAGGGACAGGGCCAGGGCCTTGGCCAGGGCGCTCCTCGAATCCCGGTACAGCAACACCGCGGCGTAAAGGCGCTCGAGCCTGTCCCTGGCCTTGAATCTCGCCAAGAGGCCGAAGACAGGATTCAGGACCCGGGACACGGTCCGGGCGACCGGCCTTATCAGGATCACCAGGAATCCCGCCACCAGGAGCACGCCCACGGCCTCGGCGGTGAGGATGATCTTCCACTCCTTGAGGTCGCCCGCCACAAAGGGCAGGGCGGCCAGACTCACCGGCAGCAGCACGAAGAAACCCATGATGCGCTCCACCACAATCGAGGCGACCGCGTCGGCGCGCTTGTCGGTGGCCGTCGAGACCGCGACGATTCTCGCGACGTCCCCACCCACGCTGGTCGGCAGGAAGGCGCTGAAGAAGATGCTGACCAGATAATAGTAGACCAGCTTGACTCCGCGGATGGCGATGCCCCTGGCCCTGAGGAGGATGTTCCATCTCCAGGCCTGAACCGCGATCATCCCGAGATCGGTCAAGGCGGCGAGCGCAAGCGGCAGGAGCGCAAGCCCGCCCAAGTGGGACGCTATCTCCCCGACGTCCAGCCTCACTACCAGAAAGACGATAAGGCCGGCGCTCACCGCCAGCCTCACCAGCTTGAGCAGAACCGAGACCTTCACGGCTTCTTCTCCAGAATCACGATCCACCCCAGGCGCCCTACCGCGGAGTAGTTGGCGAGAATCCAGTCACGCACCGGCTTGGCATACTCGCTGAAGCTCTCCGAGGTCTCGCCGATCCTCGCGCCCTGGTAGGGCTCGGTCAACAGTATGTACCTGGTCCCGCGAGCGGAGATGTCCTCGATGTACCGCCGCTCTTCGGCCGGGTCGAGGCGCCGCCTGTAGTGAGCATAGCGTGTGGGGTTCCTGCGATCGAAGAGAAAATACACGGTCTGCAGCTGCGGCACCGCAAGCACGTATTCGCCCGGGCCGGTGTTGGTCTCGAGGAACCGGCGCAGCTCCAGAAAGAAATCCGCTTCAGCCGGCGTAACATGCAGCCGAGCCCGCGGGACATCCATCCTCGCCGTGTTGCCGGCTCTGACCAGCGCCGAACCGAGATACTCGCTGTCCCCGACGCTCAGGCCTTCACCGCGAAACCTCTGGGCGAGCGCCGCATCGCTCGTGGAGCGCAGGCCCGCGAAGGTCGCCCAGAAGACCGCGGCGCAGGCCGCCACCGAGACCGCCACATCGAGCGCCCGCCGCCCGCCCGCCGCCAGGCCGAGGCCGCGCGCGACAGAGCCGCAGAGGCGCCAGACAACGATAGGCAGCAAGAGGAACGCATACTGCATGGTCTGAAGCAGGTGACCCACGTCGGAGCGCCACGCGCTCTGGTTGAAGGCCAGCACCGAGGCCGCCAGGACGAGCACGAGCGAAGTGGTCCCGGCCGACCAGGTCCGACGGACCAGGGCCTTGCCGATCAAGGCGGCGGCGCCCGCGTAGGCCATGAACGGCAGATAGAAGAGCGCCTTCATCGGAAGCACGTACGCGATGTAGCCGCCGTCCACACCCGTCCGCGCGGCGAGGCCGGGGAAAGGTATCCGGTTGGTCATGTTGTCGAGCATGCCGTCCACGGTGATCTTGTGAATCATCGGCCCCAGGGCATGCTGGCCGGCGAAGTAGGCCACGACGGGACCCACCACGGCAGCCGCCCCGACGGCCACCAGAGCAAGACCGCGCGCGGCAGGCGCCACCCCCCGGCCGAGCCTCAGGTTCTCAATCAGGAGGCCGGCGAGAACGGCGACCAGGGCGAAGCCGGCGACGTCCTGGCGGAAGAGCGCGGCGAGCCCGACCACGGCGCCCGAGGCCACGAACCACCTCGAGTCGCGCACCGCCGCCAGCACCGCGTAGAGAGCGAGGAATCCGAAGGCCGGGAAGAAGACCTTGTGCCACGGGCCGGGCGCAATCATCATCAAGATCGGCGCGAGGTAGGCGAAGCGGCAGCGGCAGACCGTCCGGACTATGAGAAAGCCGAGCAGGCACTTGAGAGCCTCCAGCGCGGCGAAGACCGCCCGCTCTACGAGGATGTTGTGGCCGAGGACCTTAAACAGCGCGGCGACCAGATAGAAGCTGCCCGGAGCATAGGTATGATGGAAGTCCCTGTAGATGACCTGGCCGTCCATTATCCGCTCGACGCTGTCCAGGAGATAGCCCTCGTCGTAGGCAAAGCCGTAGGCCATGTAGGACGCGAAGTAGCCCAGGCCGACCAGGAGGACAACCAGACCGGGCGCGAGCCGGGCGCGGTGGCCCCCGCTCAAGACAGGCCTCCGCCGGCGGGCGTCCCGCCGTCGGTCCGCTTTCCTCCCGAAGCTATCATCAGGGCAACCAGAGCCATGCCGGCCACCGAGAAGACCACGCCTATGGTGAAGAGCACCGGTTTGTAGACCATCCGCACCTCGTGGGCACCGGCCTCCACTTCCACCGCCCTGAAGGCGTAGTCCGCCCTGAGGAGCGGAGCCGGCTTGCCGTCAACAAAGGCCCGCCACCCAGGATAGAAGACGTCGGAGAGCACCAGGTAGCACTTCGCCCGGGCATCGACACCGACCGTCAGACCGTTCCCACGGTATTTCACAGCGCCAACCCGCCCCGGTTCCGCATCCCCTGCAGGGCGCTCCTCCGCCGGACGCCCCCCGGCGGGCTCGCCCCCCAACAGAACTTCCCGGCGAGGGTCGAAGCCGCCGGTCTTCATGTAGGCCAGCACGCCATCGTAGTCAGGGAAAAACCTGGCCCGCTCCACGAGAAAGGCCCTGGCGAGGTAGTCGGTGTTGATCAGGGTTGCCACTTCGCGCCTGCCGGAGGCGGCCTTGCTCGTGGAAAGCACGTACTTGACGTTCAAGAGGTCCAGCACCGGCGAGGAGAGACCCTCCTGGGAACTTATCGGCCCTATTCTGCGCCTCAGGGCTGCGTTCGCCACGTCTATCACCGTGCTGTCCACGACCCCCAGGACCTCGACGTAGTGTCTCACGTTCAGGGCGTCGTAGCCGTGCACGTCCTCCAGGCCGACCACCGTGGCAAGATTGGCGGGCAGAACATCGTTCCTGTACTTGGCCAGGCGCCACTGGCCGTCGTCCCCGCCAAGCCGGGCGACCAGCGAGCTGGGAGGCACAATCTCGTCCGCAGGTTGCGACACCTTGAACATGGTGCCCTTGGGCAGGAGGTCCACCAGCAGGATCGCCAGAGCCGCGGCGAGGAGGCCAGCCGGACGCAATCCCCTGCGGCCCGCCAGCGCCACCAACGCGCCGCTAAAAGCCGCCAGCGCCACGAAGGCCGCCATCTTCCCGGAAGCGTAGGCCAGGTACTCCTGCCTGGAGATGCTCGCCCCGGTCTCTCGGAGTATCAGTCCGATGCCGGATTGCCTCAGCCAGACCACCAGCGCTACGGCAAACGCCAGGAAGCCGGCGCCGACCACAAGGCGTCGCTTCGCGTCCCCGCCCGAGCGCGCGAGGTCGTAGCCTCGGCCGGCCAGGACGGCAAGGCCCAGCATGAAGACCACGATCACCCTGTCAATCCGCGAGAAGTTGAAGCCCGGAAGCGTGCCGTAGAGAAGCCGCAGGAGAGGCGAGCCGAACACCACCAGCAGGCTCAGGGCCGCCAGCACGGCGAAGGGAGCGGTCTTGCGGTCGAGCCTCGTCAGGGCAACCAGTGCAAGCACCAGCGGCAGGATGCCCACGTAGCCCACCGTGCTCACGTAGTTCTGCGCGAACCTTGGGCCCTCGTCGACCCGGGTCAGGGCCTTGCTTATCACGCCCATCTCCAGCGGGTCCCCGAGGATGTCGGGAATGAAGTACTTCAGGGCGACCAGCTTGTGATGAGCGCTGGAGAGGATCATGCTGTAGGGCAGGGTCTTGCGGTACGAGAAGCTGCTGAGCTCCTGGGTGGGCAGCAACTGGAAAGCGCAAACCAGGCAGGCTATCGCCAGCGAGACCCCAAGCAGCACCGCGCACGCCAGCCGCGACCGCGCCGGACCGGGCGCCCCGAGCAGGATCCTCAAGGCCACGTAGAGCACCACGGTATAGACGGCGAACAGCACCACCTGCGGGAAGCCCGCCAGGATGGTGAGCGCCAGGGCAAGACTCACCAGGCCCGCGCGCCTCAGGCTCGGGGCCTCCACCAGACCTTCGGCGAAATAGACGAGCGCGGGAAACCAGCTGGCCGTGGAGACAAGCGTGGGCTGGCCCAGCCGGGTGACCATGAAGCTGGAGAAGGTGTAGGCAAGCGCCGAGACCACCGCGGCGGCCCGCGAGAACTTGAGCCTCCTTCCCAGGAGATAGCCGAACAGGGCGGCGACGAGGAAGTGCACGTAGAGAAAGACGTCCATCTGGGTCTCGGGGCTCATCCAGTAGATCGCCAGGTTCACCGGATACAGCACCGCGGACTGGAAGTTGGCGAAGAAGGGCGTGCCGCAGAACTGATGCGGGTTCCAGAAGGGTATCCGCCCCTGGCGCATGGCCTCGGTGGCAAAGACTCTGCGCGGATAGTAGGAGAGCGTGCAGTCCGAGGTCACCGAGGGCTCGGCGAGATCCTCGCGGGTGGCCTCGGCGAGCCAGGGGAATGAGTTGGCCAGCCTGAAGGTCACCAGGGTCCGGTCGGTGACGAGCTCCTTGGCGAAGAAGGCGGTTACCAGGACCGCCAGGAAGGCAACCGCAGCCAGGTCGTGTCTGGATTTCATTGTCGCGGGCCTATTTCTTGCCTACTCCCAGGTAGATCTCGGCCCACATCTTGGCCAGCTCCCTCAGGGTGCTCACCACGTGACTGGGCCTCACCGTGCTCCTCCCGCCCGCTCTGGGATAGTGCCTGACGCCCACTTCGGTCATCTTGAGACCCTGACGGCGGGCCTTGGCAAGCACCTCGGTGTCCACGAAGAACTTCTTGGACTTGATCTCAATCACATCGAAAACCTCGCGCCTGAAGAGCTTGAAGGCGCAGTCGATGTCCCTCACCCGCAGCCTGAAAAGGGTCCGCGCAAGCAGGTTGTAGCCCCACGCGGCGAAGAGCCTGGTCAGAGGGTCGTACCTGTAGATCCTGAAGCCGCACACGATGTCGTAGTCCTCGATCGCCGGCAGCAGGTTCTTGACTTCCTTGACGTCGAACTGGAGGTCGGAGTCGGTGTAGAAGACGTAGGGCATGCGCGCGCCGGTGAAGCCCGTCCGCAAGGCATCGGCGTACCCCAGGTTCTTGGGGTGATGAATCGGCCTGACCTTGGGATTCTCGCGCTCCAGCCTCTCCAGGATCTCGCCGGTCCGGTCGGAGCTTCCGTCGTTCACCACCACCACCTCGTAGTCCTGAAGCTCCAGGCCCTCGGCGGCCTCTACTACCGCGCGGACCGCTTTCTCGATGTTGTCTTCCTCATTGTATGCCGGAAGAACAAAGGACAAGGACTTTGGTTTCACGATTGTTCCTCACCCGATATAGCCGATGCCTTCGAGGCGCCGCTTTATGTCCTCACTGTCCTCGACGGTGAGGGCGCTGCCGGCCGCCCGTCCCAGCAGCTCCAGATCGGTGTGCTCCACCGGATACTCTATCAAGCGATCCTCGGCCAGGGCGTCCATCATCACCCCGCCGTCCATCTGCCTGGGCACTCCGAGGTCAAGGAGGTACAGCACCGTCGGAGCCACATCCATTATGGACAGCCGATCCAGCTTCACCCCCCGGCGGAAACTCGGGCCCACCCCGAGGAAGATGCCGTCAAGCCTGTGGTCGCCGGAGTTGCCGTAGACCGGAAAACTGAAGGCGTTGCTCGTGAAGTCCAGCGTGCCAAGGGCCTTGTAGCGCATGTCCTTTGGGAGAAAGACCAGATCGGGCGCCTCGTCGACGTAAGGGCCCCGATAAAGCTCCTCCCTCAGGTGCACTCGCTCGAACATCGGCCCGCCGGTGCGCGGGTCGGTGACTGCAAGCAGATCACGCTTGATGGAGTCTCTCACCCTGTCGTACTCCTCGCCGGGGGCAACCGAGCCCCAGGGATCCCTGCCCTTGAGGTTCACGTAGATCTGGCCGTAATTGCCCCTAGAGTATGCCGTGGTCCTCGCCCAGTCAACGTTGTCGAGCGAGAGAAAGAAGGCGTTCAAGAGCATCTGCATCCTCTGCCGGGAATGGAACCCTCCGGAGAGCCTGAGGCGCGCCAGGCCGAGCGCCATGGACATCCGATAGAAGAGCACGGGCGTCAGCCCCAGCCGGTAGGCCAGGCGCTTCAGCAGGGTCCCCGGATCGCGCTTGAACTTGAGATACCCTCGCTGCCACAACCACACGTTGAAGGCCAGGTAGACGTGGATCGGACCGAAGCCGTGATCGGAGGCCACGATCAGGTCGCAGTTGCCGGCGTCACGAACGATCTCACCCAGACCGCGGTCCAGCGTCGCGTAGAACTCCCGGAGCCTGGGCCCGTTTGTCCGCCCTTCGGCCGCGTCGTGGCGCGGGTGGGTCTCATCCAGCACGTGCCACAGCTCGTGCTGCACCCTGTCGGTTCCCCAGAAATGGGACATGAAGAGGTTCCAGTCCTCGGTTCTGAGGAGATGGCGGGTCACCTTGACGTTGAAGTCCAGGACGTCGAAGAGCTCGTCGATCACCCGGCCCACGGCGCGTTTGGAGTAGACCTCGCGATGATAGAGCTTGTAAGGCCCGAACCGCCCTTCCAGGTCGGCCAAGAGCGACGGCGGCCACGTGAAATCCCGCCTGCCGTAAGGCGTCAGGAAATCGCTTATCATGAGGCCCTTGATCTCGCTGGGAGGATAGGTTATCGGTATGCCCACCACAACCGACTCCATGCCGGCGCGGGAGGCGATCTCCCAGACCGGAACGCCGTCGCGGAGCGTGGAGTTGACAGGCACCTCCCCGAAGGGGTTCCGCTTGGACACCGCGGCGGCCGAGAGCCCCTTCCTGCGCAGCAGGAACTCGAAGACCCCGTGCTTGCCCGGATTCAAGCCGGTCACGAAACTCGACCAGGCGGTCGCTGTGACCGGCGGCAGAAGGCTCTGCAGGCGCGCGGAGACCCCCCTTCGCACCAGATCCCCAAGGTTGGGCATCACGCCCGCCTCGACCAGCGGCGAGAGCACGTCCCAGGTTGCGCCGTCAAGCCCAAGAACAAGCACCTTGCGCTTGGCGGGTGAGGTCATGAGGAGCTTTCCATCCTTGAGAAGTCGGCGATAGCCAGGAAGCAGCGGGTTATGCCGCCGAGGAGATTGAGGCGGTTCTGCCTCACCCGCGGGTTTTCCGCCATCACCATCACGCTGGTGAAGAAGGTGTCGATCGGACGGGCAAGCTCCAGGAGCAGGTCCATGGCTTCGCCGAAGCTGCGCTTGGCGACGAGGGAGTCGAAGGCCGGAAGCAGCCCGTTGTACCGGGAATACAGATCGCCCTCCGCGGGATGTTCGAAGAGGCTCTCGGTGACCTCGCCCTTGACCTCGCCCTTGGTTATGTTGAACGCTCGCTTGAATGCGGTCACCAGCAGGCCGAAGCGCTCGTCGGCCTCGAACTCCTTCACGGCCGCAAGCCTCACCGTAACCAGAGCCGGGTCGTCCATGCCGGCCTCGAGTACGCTGTCCACCAGATCGGCCCTCGCGCCCCCATCCACCAGCAGGGTGGCGATCCGCTGCCTCAAGAAGGCCAGCACATCTGCCTTGAGCCGGTCCGGCGCCGCCGTGAGCCGGGTTCCATAGAGGGCCATGCTGCGGGCCACAAGGTCGTCCAGTGAAAGATGTATGCCCTTTTCGGTCAGGATTCTGATGAATCCCGTTGCCTGTCTCCTCAACCCGTAAGGGTCCTCGGAACCGGTGGGCGCCAGGCCCACGCCGAAGCAGCCCACCAGGCTGTCGATCTTGTCGGCCAGGGCCAGCACCGTGCCCGTGGCGGCCTCCGGCAACACGTCTCCGGCGAAGCGCGGCAGGTAATGCTCGAAGATGGCGCGGGCGACCTCGGCGTCTTCCCCGCTCGCCCGGGCGTACTCCTGGCCCATCACTCCTTGGAGGCTCGCGAATTCCTTCTCCCGCACCATCAGGGATGTGAGGTCGGCCTTGGCCACCAGGCTTGCGCGCTGGATCCTGGGCGCGTCCGCAAGACCGGTCGCGCCGGAGATCGCAAGCGCAAGCGTGGACAGCCGGCCGGCCTTCTCCGCCACCGTGCCCAGAGACTCCTGCCAGACCACGTTGGCCAGCCGTCCGGCCATCGCGTCCAGCCCGTCCTTCAGGTCCTGCTCCCAGTAGAAGTGGGCGTCGTCCAGCCTTGCCTCCAGGACGCGCTCGTTGCCCTGCCTTATCTTGGCCGCCCGATCCTGGTCCATGTTGGCCACAGCGACGAAATAGGGCAGCAGTTTGCCGGCGCCGTCGCCGACCGAGAAGAATTCCTGGTGCTCCTTGAGCGCGGTAACGATGACGTCCCGCGGCATCTCGAGGAACTTGGGCGAAAAGGACCCCGCCACGGCCAGCGGATACTCGACGGTGAAGGTGACGCGCTCCAGGAGATCCTCGTCTTCCACCACACGGCCCCCAACCGAGGCCGCCGCCCGTTCCACACCCTCGCGCACCAGCCGCTTGCGCTCCTCGTGGTCCACTATCACCCCGTTTCGCCCGAGGTCGTCGCAGTACTGCTTGAAGGACTTGATTTCGATCCGGCCGCTTCCCAGGAAGCGATGCCCGCAGGTTGTGTTGCCCGCGGTGAGTCCCGCCCATGCCAGGCCCTGGCCGGCAGAGCTCTCTACGACCTCACCGTCCGCCACAAGCGCCAGCCACCTTACCGGGCGGGCGAAACGCTTGCCCTCCGGCTCCCACTTCATGGTCTTTGGGAAGCCGATCCCGGCAAGCGCCGAGACCGCGATCGAGGCCAGCTGGTCCCGAGTGGAGCATCCGGGCTGGGTCTTCTCGATGCACAGATACTCACCCTTGCCCTTGGTCCCACGGCCCAGGTCGCCCACCTCCACGTTCTGGGACCTGGCGAAGCCCACGGCCGCCTGAGTGGGACTGCCGGATTTGTCGAAAGCGGCCGCGACCGGGGGGCCGAAGATCTTCTGCTTTGAGTCTTTGCCCTTCTCCGCAAGGCCTTCCACCACAAGCACCAGCCTGCGCGGCGTGCCGCAGGCCCGAACCGAGGCGAACTCGATCCCCAGCTTCCCCAGCGAGGCCCGCACGCCGGCTTCCAGGTCCCCGAGGGCGGGCCTGATGTAGAGCGGCGGTATTTCCTCGGTGCCTATTTCGAAGAGAAGTTCCATGCTATCGCGCCTCGCTGAGCGGGAAACCCATCTCCTCGCGCTTCTCGACGTACTTCTGCGAGACCCGCCTGGCCAGTTTCCTCACCCGCAGCACGTAGGACGCGCGTTCGGTGACGCTTATCGCTCCCCGGGCGTCCAGCACGTTGAAGATGTGGGAGCACTTCAGAACGAAGTCGTAGGCGGGCATCACCAGCCCCAGGTCGGCCAGCCTGAGGGCCTCGCGCTCGAAAAGCTGAAAGAGCTCGAAGTGAGCCGGCACGTCCGCCTCCTCGAAGTTGTACTTGGAGAAGTCCACTTCGGCCAGGCCGCAGACGTCTTTCCAGGTCAGCCGGTCGTTCCACATGATCTCGTTGATGTCGTTGATCTCCTGGATGCACATCGCGATGCGCTCCAGGCCGTAGGTTATCTCGCAGGTTATCGGTTCCAGCTCGAAACCTCCCGCCAGCTGGAAGTAGGTGAACTGGGTTATCTCCATCCCGTCCAGCCAGACCTGCCAGCCCAGGCCGGCTGCGCCGAGGGTGGGAGATTCCCAGTCGTCTTCGGCGAACCTGATGTCGTGCTCCTTGGGGTCTATTCCTATGGCGACCAGCGTCGAGAGGTAGACATCCTGGATGTCGGCCGGCGCGGGCTTGACGACAACCTGGTATTGAAGGAACTGCTGCACCCTCATCGGGTTCTCGCCGTAACGGCCGTCTCTGGGGCGCCTCGAAGGCTCGACGTGAGCGGCCTTCCAGGGCTCGGGCCCCAGAGCGCGCAGGAAGCTTGCCGGATTGAAAGTGCCGGCGCCGACCTCGGTGTTGTAAGGCTGGTGGATCGCGCAGCCGTAGTCGGCCCACGACCGCTCCAGCGCCATGATCAGCTCCTGAAGCGACAGGCCCCGCCTTCCGCTCGCGCGCTTGCCGTTGCCGCTCCGTCCGCCCGCGCTCCCAGCGCCTCCCCGCTTCGCCTTCCCCTCAGGCACTCGCTCAACCATTGCCCGCGTCCCTTATCCGTTCCAGAAACTCCAGCGACTTCACACCAGCTCCCTCGCCTATCTGGACCCGGACGAAGGAGTTGACTATGTCCGCCGCTTCCCTGGTCACCCTGTCGGCCGCCCGAGACCGCTCCAGCTTCTCAAGCGGCCGGGCCTCATAGTCCCTCAAGAGCTCCAGCGCCGCCGCGCTCATGGTCACGGTGTGTAGATCCTTGTCCTTGCACATCGGGCACAGGATTCCACCCGACATCAGTCCGAACCAGACCCGGTCGTCGACGTGGCGGCCGCAACGCACGCATCGCGCCAACTCGGGGCCATATCCTACCAGATGTAACACTTTCAGCTGGTACGATGAAAGCAGAATCTCCAGGTGAGGGCGTTCGGCGGCGTCTATCTCCCGCAGAGCCGACACCAGAAGCGTGAAGAGACTCTTGTTGGGCTCCTCCTGGGGAACCAGCCGCTCCACCATCTCGCCGGCCACGCTGGCGTAGGCCAGTTTGATCACGTCCTTCTTGATGTTGTCGAAGGCGTTGACGATCTCGCTCGAGGAGAGAGTGTGCAGGTCCCTGGTCTCCTTCTTGTAGAAGATGATCGCCGAGTGGGTGAAGAGCTCCAGACTGGAACCGAACTTGCTCTTTGGCTTGAGGCTACCCTTGGCGATCGTGGAGATCTTGCCGAAGTTCTGGGAGAAGAGCACCACCACCTTGCTGGATTCCCGTATCTTGCGCGATCTCAGCACCACGGCTTGCGTGCGGTGAATGCTCATCGTCCCGCCTCACGATTCCCTGTCGGCCCCACCCAGACCCACGCCCTTGATTACCACCTGCTCGATCCGCTGCCCGGTGACCTTCTCCACGAGGAAACGCAGTCCGCCGGCCTCGTGTTCCTCACCCTCGGCGGGCACTCTGCCCACCAGGTTGCAGAGGAACCCGGCTATTGTATCATAGTCCTCTTCCTTGCTTATACTGGTTTTGAGGGCTTCGTTGAGGTCGTCTATGCGCGCCTTGCCGTCCACCCTGACGCTGTCCTTGCCCACAGACTGATAGAGCTTGGCCACCACCTCGTGCTCGTCGTAGATCTCGCCGACGATCTGTTCGATCACGTCCTCCAGGGTGGCCAGGCCGACCACGCCGCCGAACTCGTCCACCACGATCGCCATGTGGGTCTTGCGCGCCCTCATCTCCTTCATCAGGTCCTTGGCCTGCTTGGTCTCGGGGACGAAATAGGCCTCCCTCACCACCCCGCCGATCGCGGTGTCCATCTCGCCCCGGGCGACCAGCTTGAAGAGGTCCCGCGCGTGCAGAACGCCGACCACGTTGTCCACGGTCTTGTCGTAGACCGGGACTCGGGAGTGGCCGCCCTGGACGATTATCTGCATGGCCTCCCCGACCGTGGTGGCCCGCTCGGCCGAGACCATGTCTATCCTCGGGACCATGACCTCGCGCACCACGGTGTCGCGCATCTCGAAGATCGCGCTTATCATTTCGCGCTCGTCCTTGCCGCCGGACTCGCTCTCGGCGTCGGCCCGGGCCATCGCCCGCAGCTCGCCGGCCTTGAGCAGAACCTCCCTGGCCTGCGCGCCGGCCAGGAACAGTCCCCGCGTGAGCACAAGCAGCGCCTTGACCAGCGGGTAGATCGGCAGCAGCAGCATGAAGACCGGGCGGGCCAGATTCAGGGCGGCGGTCTCGGAATTGTGCGCCACGTATATCTTGGGCAAGAGCCGCGCGAAGATGGCAATTACCACCGAGACTATGATCAGCGTGACCACACCGGCCACGGTCCGGGCGCC
Organism: bacterium; assembly: GCA_049288275.1. GTDB lineage: Bacteria > Arandabacterota > Arandabacteria > Arandabacterales > Arandabacteraceae > JBAQHK01. The sequence goes on from JBAQHK010000254.1 coordinate 13,645, forward strand.
TCCCTCGGGGAAGGCGCGCCAGGCGATCCTCAGAGCGAAGAGAACGGCCATCACGTTGCAGATCGAAGTGCCCACCAGCAGGTTTATCAGGAGCTCCTGGGGCTTGCCGAGCATGCCGAGCACCCGCCGCGAGCGTTTGTCGCTGGCCTTGGCGAGATCGTCCCTGGAGGCTGAGAAGAAGGCAAACTCGCCGGTGGCAAGCACCGCCGAGACGCAGACCAGGCCCAGCAGGATCAACACATCAAGCAGGGTCGCCGAGTCCAAGCCTGTCACACCCTCCCTCGCCCGCCGCGGCGGCGGGCCTTGCCGAAGACCCGCCCGACCGCGCGCTCTTGTCGGGCCTCCATGCGGCGCCTCGCCGCCGGCGTGCGGTCACGGTATCCGATGGTGTGGAGCACCCCGTGTACAACCAGCCTGATCAGTTCTTCCTTGAGACCCACGGCGTACTCGACGCTCTGGGCCCGCGCGCGATCCAGCGATACGTAGACGTCTCCCACGGCGCCCGCCGGGGAGCCGGCCTCCGACAGATCGAAGGCGATCACGTCCGTCGCGCCCCGCTTGCCCAGGGCCGTGCGGTTGAGTCGGGTGATCTCGGGGTCGCCCACGAAGGTGATGCTCAGGGCGTAGTCCTCGAGCTTGTGGTCCTTGAGGACGGCTCTGGCGGCCCGCTTCACCACCGGCTCAAGACTGCCCAGGCCCCGGGGCAGCCCCGAGACATCGACGGTCTTCATACTCCGGGATGGTTTCATACAGTCCTGGCCGGGGCTCAGTGCCTGGCCGGCCGGTCGGCGCGCTTGTCGGCCGCCTCGTACCGGTCGAACGCCCGTATGATCTCCTGAACAAGCCTGTGCCTTACCACGTCCTTCTCGGTCAGATAGATGAACCCGATGCCATCTATGGAATTCAGTATGCACTGGATCCGCACAAGCCCCGAGTCCTCCTTGTGAGCCAGATCGATCTGGGTGACGTCGCCGGTAATCAGGGCCTTGGAGTTGAAGCCCAGCCTGGTCAGGAACATCTTCATCTGGTCCAGAGTGGTGTTCTGGGCTTCGTCCAGGATCACGAAGGAGTTGTTCAAGGTGCGCCCCCTCATGTAGGCCAGAGGAGCAACCTCGATCACGCCGATCTCGAGGCACTTGCGTATCTTCTCCGCCGGCATCATCTCGTAGAGCGCGTCGTAGAGAGGCCTCAGGTAGGGACTGACTTTCTCCTCGTAATCCCCGGGCAGAAACCCCAGACTCTCGCCGGCTTCGACCGCGGGCCTCACCAGGAGGATCCGGTCAACGTCACGCCGCTTGAGGCTGGTGACGGCGTGGGCCATCGCAAGGTAGGTCTTGCCCGTGCCGGCAGGGCCTATCGAGAAGACTATGTCGTAGGCGTGCATGGCCCGCACGTATTCCTGCTGTCCCAGGGTCTTGGCCCGGATCACCTTCTTGAGATCGGTGTACTCGGCCCGGTGCTCCTGCAGCGCGCTGAGCCGGCCGCCGTTGTTATCGCGGATCATGGACATCGCGTAGCGCAGATCGCCCTCGGAAACCGGGATGCCCTTGCGGACGCCGGCAATCAGGTCCTCCAGCACCCGTGCCACCACCTCGACCTCGCCCGGTGCGCCGTCTATGGTGAGGTCTTCACCCCGGGCCACAAGCTTGACGCCGAACTTCCCGCGCAGGGTCCTGAGGTTGGCGTCGTTGGCGCCGAACAGGTCCACCTGATCTATGCCGGCGAGACTGATGCGCTTTGTGACAGAATCGCTCAAGACCGTTCCCCCTCGGGCGCTTCGTCCGCCCGGATTAACAAAAGCTCTTGGCCTCCCTGTCTACGGGAAGCCAAGAGCCATATGAGTCCCCCGCCACCTGCCGTCTCGGCCAGCGCTCCGAGTCTATCTCGGAACCGTCAGCTCCCAACCCGGCATGATGACGTTGGGGTCCTTGATCTTGTCCTTGTTGGATTCGTAGATTCTCGTCCACTGGCGCCAGTCGTTGTAAACCTCCCAGTAGCCGGAGATCTTGGCCAACCACTCGCCCGCGGCCACGGTGTGCGCCGTGGGCAGCCCTCTCGGGATGGCGAGGACCCAGTTCACGTAAATCAGGTTGGGATCCTGAATCTTGTCCCTGTTGGCTCTGTAGATGCGGGTCCACTTCTTGGAATCGCTGTAGATCTCGGTGTAGGCCGATATCTTGGAGAGGCACTCACCCTGTTTCACCGTCCAGGTCTTGGGGAGAGCCTCGAGCTCGGCAATCTCCTTCTCAAGCCGCGTGACGTCGGCCTTGGCGGGATTGAGCTCGCCGTCGACCTGCTTAATCCTGGCCTTGAGCTGATCTACGTCGGCCTTGCCCTTGTCCAGGCCGGTCGTGGCCGTCGCCAGAAGCTGCCGCTGCCGGTCTGCTTCCCTGGCCAGCTGGTCGCAATAGGCAAGCCGGTCGCCCTTCTTGAGCTTCTGGTACTCCTCTTCGGTGTAGAACTGTCCTTTGGTAACGTCAACCGCGAACGCGCTCGCAGTCCATAACACCACCACAGCGAGCGACAGCGCGGCAAACGTCAGCACACCCATAGATTTCTTCATTGCATCCAACCCCTTTCGAAATCCAAGGCTACTGCCTGCCGAATTCATCGCCCGCTACCCTTCTTGAGACTGTCCAGCTGCTTCTCGAGCTCCGCGGCCCGGCCGGGCATGATGCTCAGCGCGGCCTGCTTCTCCGCCAGTTCTTTCTCAAGGCCGGCCTTCTCGGTCTGAACCTGTGAAAGCGACGCCTCTACCGCAGCGGTCTTGGCCTGGGCATCCTTGACCTCAGAAGGCGGCACTGCGCAGGGAGGCTTGGGTCCGCATCCCACCAGAAACGCCACAAGCACGCCAAGGGCTATCGCGACTACCATACCGTGCCTGACAGACATCACCTACCACCCCCTTTGATCTCGATACCAAGCAACCAGCATAACCAACCACTGAACCTGCCACAGAGCGTGGCGACACAGGGGAAGGGTCACCCCATCCCCGAGCGAAACTACCAAACCCGTCCGCGACCTGTCAAGACAAAACCCGACCTGCCGCCCTATCTGCCATCTATATCGAGCTTTAGATGAAGGTCCTTTAGGTATGACTCCTCAACGG
>JBAQHK010000255.1:0-14351 GCA_049288275.1 bacterium
TGATCACGCCGATAGCGATGGAGACGGGTCTGACGTTTGCGGTCAGAGAGGGCGGCAAGACGGTGGGCCAGGGCGTCGTGGGCGAGATCTTCGCATAGATACACATAGAGAAAGGTAAGGACCGTCGGTGAGGGAACTTGTGATTCTGGCTTGCGCCGAGTGTAAGCGGCGCAACTACACGACCAACAAGAATAGAAGGAAGCACCCCGACAGGGTCGAGTACAAGAAATACTGCAGGTTCTGCGGCAAGCACACTCCGCACAAGGAGACAAGGTAAGCAGTTCTTGTAGTGGCACCTGGCCGAGAGGACGGGCCTTTTTATGTTCGAAAAGATCAAGAGGTTTCTGAGGGAAGTCAGGGTGGAGTTGACCAAGGTGACCTGGCCGACCATGCCCGAGCTGAGGGGTTCGACCGGTGTCGTGATCGTCACGGTGCTGGTACTGTCGGTCTTCATAGGCGCTGTTGATCTCGGGCTGGGCCGCTTGATAGCGCTGGTCCTGAGATAGGAAGTACGGTGGGGAGATAGGATGGGAACACGGTGGTATGTAGTCCACACTTATTCGGGGCATGAGAACAAGGTGAAGATGGTGCTGGAGAAGGCGGTCAAGACCCAGAGCCTGGAGACCAAGATCGCGCGGGTGGTGATTCCCACGGAGAATGTCACCGAGATGAAGAACGGCAAGCGGACGGTGACCACGCGCAAGTTCTTTCCCAGCTACATCCTTGTCGAGATGGACATGGACGACGAGGTCCTGCACGTGATCAACAACACCCCCGGCGTCTCGAGGATAGTGGGAGTGGGCGCGCAGCCCACGCCGCTCCGGGAAGACGAGGTCGGGCGGATCCTGGACGCGATGGACACCGGGAAGGCCAAGCCGACGCCCGAGATCCCGTACAAGCTCGGTGAGCACGTCCGGGTTGTGGACGGGCCCTTCACCGACTTCACCGGAGTGGTGGACGAGGTCAACGCCGAGCGCGGCAAGCTCAAGGTCATGGTCAGCATCTTCGGCAGGCCGACGCCGGTGGAACTGGATTTCCTGCAGGTCAAGAACATATAGAGCCGGAAGCGGAAGACGTTCAGAGGTGACAGATGGCCAAAGTGGTTAAGAAGAATGTCGTGGCGACGGTGAAGCTTCAGATTCCGGCGGGCAACGCCACCCCCGGACCTCCGGTCGGACCGGCGCTCGGACAGCACGGCGTGAACATCATGGAGTTCTGCAACGCGTTCAACTCCAGGACCAAGAGCGACGTTGGGCTGATAATCCCCGTGATCATCAGCATTTCCCAGAACCGCAAGTTCACGTTCGTGACCAAGACCCCTCCGGCGGCGGTGCTCCTCAAGAAGGCGGCCGGCATTGTCAAGGCTTCGGGCGAGCCCAACAAGACCAAGATAGGCAAGGTCACGATGGATCAGGTGCGGGAGATCGCCAAGACCAAGATGCCCGATCTCAACACGCTGAGCATGGACTCCGCGGTCAGCATGGTGCTCGGCGCGGCCCGCAGCATGGGAATCGAGGTAGAAGGACAATGAAACCGGGAAAGCACTACACCGCGGCGGCGGAGAAGGTCGACCGATCCAAGGAGTATCCGCTTGCCGATGCCGTGAAACTGGTGAAGGACGGCGCCTACGCCAAGTTTGACGAGAGCGTGGATTTCGCGGCCCGGCTCGGGATCGATCCCAAGAAGTCGGACCAGCAGATAAGAGGGACCCTGGTTCTGCCTCACGGCACCGGCAGGTCGGTGAAGGTGATGGTGATAACCCGGGGCGACAAGGAGAAGGAAGCCCAGGAGGCCGGCGCGGAATTCGTCGGCAGCGCCGAGCTGATTGAGAAGATCAAGGAGGGCTGGACGGATTTCGACGTCGCGATAGCAACTCCGGACATGATGTCGGAAGTGGGCAAGCTGGGCAAGATCCTCGGGCCCAGGGGGCTTATGCCGAATCCCAAGTCCGGAACCGTGACCTTTGACGTGGCCAAGGCTGTCAGGGAGGCCAAGGCGGGCAAGGTGGAGTACAGAGTGGACAAGGCCGGCAACGTTCATCTGGCCATAGGCAAGGTCTCCTTCCCGTACGAGCACCTCTTGGAGAACGCCAGGACGGTGTTGGGGGAGATCATGAGGACCAAGCCGGCGACGGCCAAGGGCCAGTACATAAAGAGCCTCACCTTGAGCTCAACCATGGGCCCCGGGGTGAAGGTCGACTACGCAGCCGAGAGCGCTGCGGTCAAGTAGCGGGCGGAGAAGATGATGGCAAGACCAGAGAGAGCGGTTAGGCCGGAGAAGCAAGCGGAGGTGGAGGCGCTCAAGGTCCAGTTTGGCGCCGCCAAGGGCATCGTGCTGGCCGATTACACCGGGGTCACCGTCGCCGAGGTCAGCGAACTGAGGCGCAAGTGCACTGGCGCCAAGGTGCAGTACAAGGTTGTGAAGAACTCCCTCGCGCGCATAGCGGCGAAGGAACTCAATCTCGGCGGCCTTGCGGACCATTTCGATGGACCGACGGCCGTGGCCTTGAGCAGCGTGGATTCCATAGCCCCAGCGCGGGTGCTCGCCGATTTCGCCAAGGAATACCAGAAGATGACCCTCAGGGTCGGGTACTTCGAGGGCAGGCTGTGCACGAGCGCCGAGGTCAAGGAAATAGCGGCGCTTCCTTCGCGGGAGCATCTGCTGGGCAGTATCATGGGCGCGGTGCAGGCGCCGATGTCTCAGTTGGTTTGGTGCATTGAGTCGGTTCTTAGGAATCTTGTGACCGTCCTCGACGAGGCCGGCAAGAAGAAGGCGACGGGGACGTCGCAGGGCTAGAAAGCGCGAGATCTCAAGAGGTCTTACGGAGGTGAAAGATGAGTAGCGCGGAAGGAAACGTGGACAAGATAGTCGAGATGATCGAGGGACTTACGGCGCTCGAGCTGGCCGCTCTGGCCAAGGCCCTGAGCGAGAAGTTCGGCGTGACTCCGATGGCCGCCGTCCCGATGGGCGCGATGGCCGCCGGCGCGGCTGCAGCGGCCGAGCCTGAGGAGGAGAAGACCGCGTTTGACGTGATTCTTGCCGCGATCGGCGACAAGAAGCTCCAGGTTATCAAGGTGGTGAGAGCGATCACCGGCCTGGGCCTGAAGGAAGCCAAGGACCTGGTGGAAGGCGCTCCCAAGCCCGTGAAGGAAGGCGCTACCAAGGAAGAGGCGCAGGACATCAAGGCGAAGTTGGAAGAGGTGGGGGCTACTGTCGAGGTGAAGTAACGGAGGCGACTCCGGGGGTGTCGTGACCTTATGGTGACCATCAAGCGAAAGAATTACTCAAAGATACGGGAGGTTATGGAACTGCCCAACCTCCTGTCGGTTCAGCTTGATTCGTTCCGGAACTTCCTCCAAGCCGATGTCGCTCCGTCCCAGAGGAAAGACGACGGGCTTCAGAAGGTCTTCAGGGAAGTCTTCCCGATATCGGATGCCAGGGACAACTACTCGCTGGAATTCGTCAGCTACGGCCTCGGGGAACCCAAGTACAACATAGATGAGTGCCAGGAGAGAGACGTGACCTTCGCGGCTCCCTTGAAGGCCACCCTGCGGCTGATAGTCAAGGAGAGCCACGAAGGGACCAAGGAAATAAAGGACATAATCGAACAGGAAGTCTATCTCGGAGAGATCCCGCTTATCACCGAGAAGGGCACCTTCATAATAAACGGGGCCGAGCGCGTGGTGGTGAGCCAGCTTCATCGGTCCCCGGGCGCCTTCTTCGACGAGAGCGTTCATCCCAACGGAAAACGGCTCTACGCGGCGAGGATCATTCCCTACCACGGCTCGTGGGTGGAGTTCAGCCTGGACGTCAACGATGTGATGTACGTTCACATCGACCGCAAGCGCAAGATCCCGGTGACCGTGCTCTTGAGGGCCATAGGCTTCACCACCACCGACGACATCCTTCGGCTCTACTACGATAGCGAGACCCTGAAGGGCATCAAGTCGCAGAAGCGCGGCAAGCACCCGGCGCTCAAGAGAACCTGCGCCGAGACCGTGATCAACAAGTCCTCGGGCGAGATCATCATCGAAGCCGGCGAGGAGGTCACCGCGGCTGCGCTGGAGGCGATGAGGATGTCCGGCATCGACAAGATCGCGGTCACCGTGGACAGGGCGGGCCAGGACAACGACGTCCTGAGGAACACCCTCAGGAAGGACACCTCGAGATCGGAAGAGGAAGCCCTGATGAGGATTTACGGCCTCTTGAGGCCCGGCGACCCTCCGACCGTGGAGGCCGCGAGAAGCCTGCTTCACAGGCTGCTCTTCAGCCCCAAGAGGTACGACCTGGGCCGCGTGGGAAGGTACAAGCTCAACCAGAGACTGGGGCTTGAGGTGCCCATCGAAGTCACCATTCTCACCAAGGGCGACTTCGTCGAGATCATCAGGTACCTCCTGGTCCTCAAAGACAACAAGGGCAACACCGACGACATAGATCATCTCGGCAACAGGCGCGTGCGCTCGGTCGGCGAACTTCTGGCCAACCAGTTCTCCATCGGGCTCACCCGCATGGCGCGGATCATCAAGGAGCGCATGAGCCTTCAGGACACCGAGCTCATGACGCCCTCGGATCTGGTGAACGCCAGGACGGTGGCTGCTGTGATAAAGACCTTCTTCGGGTCGAGCCAGCTGTCGCAGTTCATGGACCAGACCAACCCGCTGGCCGAGCTGACGCACAAGCGGAGGCTCTCCGCTCTCGGTCCTGGCGGACTGACGCGGGAGCGCGCGGGTTTCGAGGTCAGAGACGTCCACTACACCCACTACGGCAGGGTGTGCCCGATCGAGACCCCCGAGGGTCCCAACATCGGGCTGATTAGCTCGCTGTCGACCTACGCCCGGATAAACGAGTTCGGTTTCCTCGAGACCCCCTACAGGAAGGTCAAGAACGGGGTCGCGACCGGAGAGGTGGAGTTCCTCACCGCCGACAGGGAAGACCAGTTCGTGGTGGCCCAGGGCAACGCCCCCGTGGACTCGGCGGGCAGGCTCATAGGCGAGAAGGTGTTCGCCTCGTTCAAGGGCGACTTCCCGTTGGTGGACCCCGGACGCGTGGACTACATGGACGTGTCCCCGAAGCAGATCGTCAGCGCCGCCGCCGCGCTCGTGCCCTTCCTCGAGCACGACGACGCCAACAGGGCGCTGATGGGATCCAACATGCAGCGACAGGCCGTGCCGCTCCTGGTGACCGAGGCGCCGCTTGTGGGCACCGGGTTGGAGGGAAAGGTTGCGGCCGACAGCGGAGACCTGATCTTCGCCAAGCGCTCGGGGCTGGTGGACGCGGTCTCGGCGGACGGGATCGTGGTCCAGCACGGTGAGCCCGGCGAGCTCGACGAGCTCTTCGGAATGATGAACCAGGACGCTTACAAGCTCGTGAAGTTCACCCGTTCCAATCAGGACACCTGCGTCAATCAGCGGCCGGTGGTGAAGGCCGGGGACCGGGTCTCCAAGGGGCAGCTCCTGGCGGACGGGCCGGCCACAAGGAACGGCGAGCTGGCGCTCGGCGTCAATCTCCTGGCGGCCTTCCTGCCGTGGCGGGGATACAACTACGAGGACGCGATCCTGATAAGCGAGCGGGTGGTGAAGGAAGACCGGATGACCTCGATCCACATCGAGGACTTCGAGCTCCAGGTCCGGGAGACCAAGCGCGGCGTGGAGGAGATCACCCGCGAGCTTCCCAACGTCAGCGACGAGGCCGTCGCCAACCTCGACGACAACGGGATCGTCAGAATCGGCGCCCACGTCAGGGCCGGCGACATACTGGTGGGCAAGGTGACGCCCAAGGGCGAGACCGAACTCACCCCCGAGGAGAGGCTCTTGAAGGCGATCTTCGGCGAGAAGGCCTGCGACGTCAGGGACGCCTCGCTCAAGGCGCCTCCGGGCATGGACGGGATAGTGATAGACGTGAGGGTCTTCTCCCGCAAGGAGCGCGACGACAGCCTCCGCAAGCGCGAGAAGAAGCAGGCGGAGCAACTGAGAAAAACCGAGAAGCGGAGAATCAAGGGGCTCACCGACAAGCGCGACGAGAGGCTCCGGGAGATGCTCCGCGACGAGATCGCCGGCGAATTCTACGACACCGAAGGCAAGATGCTGGTCAAGGCCGGCAAGAAGCTGACCTCGCGGCTCCTGGACAGGATCGACTTCGACAGCGCCGATCTTACCCGGGACATCGTCAAGGACAGGGAACTGGGCTCCAGGATCGCGAAGCTGGTTCGCATCGTGGAGGACGCCCTGGACGAGGTCCACAAGTACTTCGAGAAGGAGATAGAGAAACTGTCGCGGGGCGACGAGCTGCCGCCGGGCGTTGTGAAGCTGGTCAAGGTCTACATCGCCAAGAAGCGGAAGCTCTCGGTCGGGGACAAGGTAGCCGGGCGCCACGGCAACAAGGGCGTGGTGGCCAAGATCGTTCCCGAGGAGGACATGCCCTACCTTCCCGACGGGACGCCGGTGGAGATCGTCTTGAATCCGCTGGGTGTGCCCTCGCGAATGAACCTGGGGCAGATCCTGGAGACCCACCTGGGGTGGGCCGCGGAGAAGTTGGGCATACACGTCGCCACGCCGGTCTTCGACGGCGCGACGATCGTAGAGATAAAGCAACTGCTCAAAGAGGCGGGATTGCCGGAGAGCGGAAAGACTGTGCTTTACGACGGAAAGACAGGCGAACCTTTGGATAAGGAGGTGACGGTCGGGTACATCTACATGATGAAGCTTTCTCATCTTGTGGATGACAAGATCCACGCCAGATCGATTGGGCCTTATTCGCTTGTCACCCAGCAGCCGCTGGGCGGGAAGGCGCAGTTCGGAGGACAGCGTTTCGGGGAGATGGAAGTCTGGGCGCTGGAGGCGTACGGTTCGGCCTACGCGCTTCAGGAGATTCTCACCGTCAAGTCGGACGACGTGGCCGGCAGGTCGAGAATCTACGAGGCGATCGTCAAGGGCGAGAATCCGCCCCAGCCCGGCATTCCCGAGTCGTTCAACGTGCTTATAAAAGAGCTTCAGAGCCTGGGGCTCGACATGCGGCTCGAAGAGTGATAGGGAGGTATTCTCCGTGTTAAGACCAACAGATGCACGGGAAAAAACCCCTGTGGAGTTCTCTGTAATCAGGATACAGATCGCCTCACCGGAGACCATAAGGCAGTGGTCGTACGGTGAGGTGGTAAAGCCTGAGACCATAAACTACAGGTCCTTCAAGCCGGAGAGGGACGGCCTCTTCTGCGAGAGGATCTTCGGGCCGGTGAAGGACTGGGAGTGCAACTGCGGCAAGTACAAGCGGATCAGGTATCGCGGCGTGATCTGCGACAAGTGCAAGGTGGAGGTCACGCAGGCCAAGGTGCGCCGGGAGCGCCTGGGGCACATCGAGCTGGCGGTTCCTGTCTCCCACATCTGGTATTTCAAGGGAATACCGTCGCGGATGGGGCAACTGCTGGACCTGAGCGTCAGGGAGATCGAGAGAGTTCTCTACTACGAGAGCTACATCGTGATAGACCCTGCGGACACTCCGCTGAAGAAGAAGCAGCTCCTGTCTGAGGAGGAGTACCTGGATTGGGAGGACAAGTACCCGGGCAAGTTCACCGCGGAGATGGGCGCGGGCTCCGTGAAGAAGCTCCTCAAGGAGATCGATCTGGAGGAGCTCTCCACCGAGCTCAGGGCCAGGGTCAGAATGGAGACGTCGGCCCAGAGGAAGCGCGAGACCCTGAAGAGGCTCAAGATAGTCGAGGCCTTCAGGCTTTCGGGCAACCGCCCGGAGTGGATGATAATGGACGTGATCCCGGTGCTGCCCCCCGACCTGAGGCCGCTGGTGCCTCTGGAGGGCGGCAGGTTCGCGACCTCCGATCTTAACGACCTCTACCGTCGGGTGATAAACAGGAACAACAGGCTCAAGAAGCTGGTGGAGATAAGAGCGCCCGAGGTGATCCTGAGGAACGAGAAGCGCATGCTCCAGGAGGCCGTGGACGCCCTGTTCGACAACGGCAGAAGGTCGCGCGCGGTCAGGGGCCCGGGCAACAGGCCGCTGAAGTCCCTCAGCGACATGCTCAAGGGCAAACAGGGCAGGTTCCGCCAGAACCTGCTTGGCAAGCGCGTTGACTACTCCGGCCGCTCGGTGATCGTTGTGGGGCCGGAGCTCAAGATTCACCAGTGCGGGCTCCCCAAGAGCATGGCGCTGGAGCTCTTCAAGCCTTTCATCATCAAGAAGCTCGAGGATCGCGGGTACGTGCAGACCGTAAAGAGCGCCAAGAAGCTGGTGGAGCGCGAGCGCCCCGAGGTCTGGGACATTCTCGAGGAGATCATAAAGGACCACCCGGTGCTCTTGAACCGCGCCCCCACGCTTCACAGGCTGGGAATCCAGGCCTTCGAGCCGGTGCTGGTGGAGGGCAAGGCCATCACCATTCACCCGCTGGTCTGCCAGGCCTTCAACGCGGACTTCGACGGGGATCAGATGGCCGTCCACGTTCCGCTTTCCTTTGAGGCGCAGCTGGAGTCGCGGGTGCTGATGCTTTCGATAAACAACATTCTCTCGCCGGCAAGCGGGAGGCCCTTGGCCTCGCCCAGCCAGGACATGGTGCTGGGTTGCTTCTACCTCACCAAGGAGCGCCATGTGGCCGAGGGCGAGAAGCCGAAGCTCTTCTCGGACTCCGACGAGGTCATGCTTGCTTACGAGCACAAGGCTGTCGGGCTTCACGATCCGGTCAAGGTCAGAGTCAAGGGCCAGATCGTGACAAGCACCGTGGGGCGCGTGTTCTTCAACGACATAGTTCCGTCGGAGCTGGGCTTCGTGAACTACGCGCTGGACAAGAAGGCCCTGGAGGCGCTGGTGGGTGACTGCCACAGGCTCCTGGGGTCATACAAGACCGCGGTGTTCCTGGACAGGCTTAAGGAGATAGGCTTCGAGTACGCCACCAGGGCGGGGCTCACGGTTGGCGTGGACGACGTGGTGGTGCCCGACGAGAAGCCCAAGATCCTCGAGCGCGCCGGACGGGCCGTGGCTCGGATCAGCGAGACCTACAGGAAGGGCGCGATCACCGACGGCGAGCGCTACAACCAGGTGATCGACGTGTGGACCAACGCCACCAGCCGGATCGGCGATCTGATGTTCGAGAACCTGTCCAGGGTGGCCGGGGGCTTCAATCCGATTTACATGATGGCGGCCTCGGGAGCCAGAGGCTCCAAGGAGCAGATCAGGCAGCTGGCCGGCATGAGAGGGCTGATGGCCAAGCCTCAGAAGAAGATGACCGGCCAGATGGGCGAGATCATCGAGACGCCGATCACCTCGAACTTCAAGGAAGGCCTGACCGTGCTGGAGTACTTCATCTCCACGCACGGCGCAAGGAAGGGCCTCGCGGATACCGCCTTGAAGACCGCCGACGCGGGTTATCTGACGCGGCGGCTTGTGGACGTCGCGCAGGACGCGATCATCAACGAGGACGACTGCGGCACCATTCTGGGCCTCGACGTCACCGCCCTCAAGGAAGGCGAGGAGATCATCGAGCCCCTGGGAGACAGGATCCTGGGCCGGGTTGCAGCCGAAGACGTCTACGATCCGATCACAAACGAGCTTATCGCGAGCGCGGGCGAGGAGATAGCGGAGAAGGCGGCCGAGGCGATGGACAGCTCGGCGATGGAGAAGATAAAGATCCGCTCGGTCCTGACCTGCGAATCCTCGCGGGGCATCTGCGCCAAGTGCTACGGCAGAAACCTGGCCACCGGCCGAATGGTGAACCTGGGAGAAGCCGTGGGGGTGATCGCCGCGCAGTCGATCGGCGAGCCGGGCACACAGCTGACGCTCCGGACCTTCCACATCGGAGGCACCGCCGGCAGAATCGCGGAGGAGTCCAAGATAGGCGCCAAGTGCGACGGCGTGGTGAAGTTCCAGGGCGTGAGGGCGGTGGATTACAAGGAAGGCCAGCGGGTGGTGCTCTCCAGCAAGGGCGAGATACATCTCTACGAGGACAAGGTTCTGAGGATCCGGTACACGGTTCCCTACGGCGCCAAGCTTGTCACGCAGGACAAGCAGCAGGTCAAGCAGGGCGACGCGCTCTTCGAGTGGGATCCGTACTCGGCTCCGATCCTGGCCGAGAAGACCGGCACCGTGCGCTTCATCGACATCATCGACGAGCTGACGGTCAGAGACGAGCTGGACGAGAAGACCGGCCTGAGGCAGCGGGTGGTTGTGGAGCACCGGGACAAGAACATACATCCGCACATCGTGCTAGAGGACGCCAAGGGCAAGAAGGTTGCGGACTACCCGATACCGACCGGGGCGCACCTGATGCTTCACGACGGAGACCAGGTCGTGGGCGGTGATCTCCTGGCCAAGATTCCCAGGGAGATCGCCAAGACCCGGGACATCACCGGTGGGCTCCCGCGAGTGGCCGAGCTGTTCGAGGCCAGGAAGCCCAAGGAGCGGGCGACGGTGAGCGAGATCGACGGCGTGGTGGAGTTCCGGGGGTCGGCGCGCGGAATGAGGCGCGTGGTCGTAAAGGGCGACACCGGCGAGGAGATGGAGTACCTGGTGCCCCACGGCAAGCACATGAGAGTGCGCGATCAGGACACGGTCAGGGCCGGGGACAAGCTGTCCGAGGGCCCGATCAATCCGCACGACATCCTGAGAATAAAGGGAATAAACGCGGTCCAGGAGTACCTGGTGGACGAGATCCAGGAGGTCTACAGGCTCCAGGGCGTGAGGATCAACGACAAGCACATTGAAGTGATCGTCCGACAGATGCTGGAGAAGGTCAGGATCGAGGATCCCGGCGAAACCAATTTCCTCGAGGGCGAGCAGGTGGACAAGGTGCGCGTCAGGGAGGAGAACGAGAAGGTGGCCTCAAAGGGCGGCCGGCCGGCCACGTTCCAGCCGCTGCTCCTGGGGATAACCAAGGCGTCGCTCTCCACGGAGAGCTTCATCTCGGCGGCCTCCTTCCAGGAGACCACCAGGGTCTTGACCGAGGCCGCGATCAACGGCGCGACCGACAGGCTGATGGGACTGAAGGAGAACGTGATCATAGGACACCTGATCCCGGCCGGGACCGGCATAGGCCGGAACAGGCGGATCAGGGTCATAGCCGAGGAAGAGGAAATTCCGGAGATGCCCGAAGAGGGCGAGGAAAAAGAGGAAGAGGAAGTTGCAGAGGCTTAGCCCTCACCGCGCCCCGAGGGGGCGGCGGGAAGAGGCAAGGAGGTGGAAGTTTGCCGACGATTAGTCAGCTGGTAAAGCGGGGCAGGGACGTCCAGCGCGCGAAGACCAAGGCGCCGGCCCTGACCGGTTGTCCGCAGAAGCGCGGCGTGTGCACCAGGGTCTACACCACCACGCCCAAGAAGCCGAATTCGGCGCTTCGCAAGGTGGCCAGGGTGAGGCTCACTAACGGGATCGAGATAACCGCCTACATTCCCGGCGAGGGCCACAACCTGCAGGAGCACTCGATCGTGCTCGCCAGGGGCGGCAGGGTCAAGGATCTGCCGGGCGTGAGGTATCACATCGTGCGGGGCGCGCTTGATGCCAGCGGAGTCGAGGATCGCATGAAGTCGCGGTCCAAGTACGGCACCAAGACCAAGAAGACGCAAGCCCCAGCGGCCGGTTAGGACGAGAGGACGATCTATGCCGAGAAGAAAACTGATCAAGAAGCGAGAGGTGGCGCCTGACACCAAGTACGGGAGCCACTTGGTCACCAAGTTCGTCAGCTGCCTGATGAAGCGGGGCAAGAAGAGCACCGCCGAGGGCATACTCTACAAGTGCATAGACATTGTGGAGAAGCGGACCGGACAGAGCGGGATACAGGTTTTCAAGCAGGGCGTCAACAACGTCAAGCCGGTGCTCGAGGTCAGGCCGCGGCGAGTCGGCGGCGCGACCTATCAGGTGCCAATGGAAGTCAGGCCGGAGCGAAGGACAGCGCTGGCGATACGCTGGATCATATCCAACGCCTTCGCGCGGAACGAGCACACCATGGAGGAGTGCCTGGCCTCCGAGATCGTCGCCGCGTCCAAGAGCGAGGGCGGCGCGATGAAGAAGAAGGAAGACACTCACAGGATGGCCGAGGCCAACAAGGCGTTTGCGCACTACCGGTGGTAGCGCGGGCGGTTTGGGGAAGATGGTAGATGAAGGTTGTAGCTGAGGAAAGGATCGGGAGACCGGCCGAGATGAGGAAATACGCTCTGGAGATGACAAGGAACATAGGGATTGCCGCGCACATAGACGCCGGCAAGACCACCTTGACCGAGCGCATCCTCTATTACACCGGAAGGGTGTACCGGCCGGGAGAAGTGGACGACGGGTCGGCCACGATGGACTGGATGGAGCAGGAGCGCGAGCGGGGCATCACCATAACCTCGGCGGCGACCTCCTGCGAGTGGCGCGACTGCATTGTCCACATCATAGACACTCCCGGTCACGTGGACTTCACCATCGAGGTCGAGCGCTCGCTTCGGGTGCTGGACGGCGTGGTGGTGGTCTTCTGCGGCGTGGGCGGGGTCGAGCCCCAATCGGAGACCGTCTGGAGGCAGGCCGACAGGTACCGCGTGCCGCGAGTGGCATTCGTCAACAAGATGGACCGGGTGGGGGCCGATTTCGACCGGGTGGTGGACTCGATGGAGAGCGATCTGGGGACGGTGGCGGTCCCGGTGGTGATGCCTATGGGAAGCGGCAAGGACTTCGCGGGCATCGTGGATCTGGTGGAGATGAAGGCCTACCTGTTCGACGACGAGAGCCTTGGGATGAAGTACGAAATCACCGATATTCCGGCGGCCTACGCCGACGAGGCCCGCCTGAGGCGGGAGCGGCTGGTGGAGACCGTCATAGATTACAGCGACGCGCTCTTGGCCGAGTACCTGGACGGCAAGGAGATCACCGACGAGGCCCTCAAGCGGGCGATCCGCAAGGCAACACTGACCGCCAAGGTCACGCCGGTGCTGTGCGGAACCGCGCTGCGCAACAAGGGGGTGCAGAAGGTTCTGGACGCGGTGGTGGATTACCTGCCTTCGCCGGTTGACATCCCTCCCATGGAGGGCGTCAATCCCAAGACTGACAAACCTGAGAAGAGGCGCGCGAGCGACGACGAGCCGTTTTCGGCGCTCGCCTTCAAGATAATGAGCGACCCGTTTGTGGGCAGGCTGACCTACTTGAGAGTTTATTCGGGCAAGTTGGCCGCCGGCGGGGGGACTTACAACGCGACGCGCAATACCAGGGAGCGGATCTCCAAGCTGCTCTTGATGAACGCCAACAAGCGCGAGGAGCTGGAATGCGCCTTCGCCGGCGACATCGTTGCGGCGGTGGGGCTGAAGAAGACCTTCACCGGAGACACCCTGTGCGACAGCAAGTACCCGATAGCCTTCGAGGAGATGGAGTTTCCCGACCCGGTGATAACCGTGGCCATAGAGCCCAAGTCCCGGGCGGATCAGGAGAAACTCGGGGGTGCGCTGGAGCGCCTGGCCGACGAGGACCCGACCTTCAAGGTCAGGATTGACGAGGAAACCGGCCAGACCGTGATCTCGGGTATGGGCGAGCTCCACCTTGAGATACTGGTGGACAGGATGATAAGGGAGTTTGGGGTCAAGGCCAAGGTCGGCAAGCCCCAGGTCTCCTACAGGGAGTCGATAACGCAGGCGGCCCGGGGCGAAGGCAAGTTCGCCAAGCAGGCCGCGGGCAAGGGGCAGTTCGCCGAGGTGGTCCTGGAGATAGAGCCTGTGGCCAGGGGTGGCGGGTTCCGGTTCGAGAACCAGGCCGGCGCCGACGCGATACCCCAGGCTCTGGTTCCCAGCATCCAGGAGAGCATTCACGATTCCCTGGAGAGCGGGGTGCTGGCCGGCTACCGGGTTCTGGACGTCAAGGCGCGCCTGGTGGGCGGAAGCTATCACGAGCAGGACTCCAGTGACGTGGCCTTCAAGATCGCGGCCGCCATCGCCACCCGCGAGGCGGTCTTGAGGGCCAAGCCGGTGCTGCTGGAGCCCGTGATGACGGTCGAGGTTGTGGTTCCTGAGGAGTTCGTGGGCGACGTGGTGGCCGACCTGGGAGGCAGGCGTGGCAGAGTGTCCGGAAGCTTCATGCGGGCCGACGGGCACATAGTCAAGGCCACGGTGCCGCTGGCTGAGATGTTCGGCTACGCGACCGCGCTGAGGAGCGCCACCCAGGGGCGGGCCCTGTTTACCATGCAGTTCTCGCACTACGACGAGGTGCCAAAGCAGATAGCGGATAAGATGACCGCGCGAATAGAGGGCATGGTCTAGCTGTTCCAGGGATTATCAGGAGGTAGGATCGATGGGCAAGGCGAAGTTTGAGAGGACGAAGCCGCATTTGAACGTTGGTACGATCGGACACATCGATCACGGGAAGACCACGCTGACCAGCGCGATCACGCTGTGTTTGAACAA
>JBAQHK010000256.1:0-12232 GCA_049288275.1 bacterium
GAGCAGGTTCGCGGGTCGGGAGATGGCCAGGCTGGGAAGCGGCGTCGGAGCGCTCTACGCGGTCAACACCTTCGGGGCCGTCCTTGGGTCCTTCCTCACCGGGTTCGTGCTCCTTGAGGCCATCGGCGTCTCGAGATCGGTCTATCTGGCGGCTTCCGTGGGAATCCTGGTCGGACTGGTTGCGGTGCTGGCCGGCAGGAAGGCCGGCTTCAAGCTCGAGGCCGAGCCCGCCGCGCCCGCCGGAGCCTGCGACCCCGCCACCGACCGAAGCGCGCAGGGCGAGCCCCTGACGCGATACGCCGCCATGATAGTGCTTGTGTCCTATGCCCTCTCAGGCGCAGCCGCTCTGGGCTACGAGGTCCTCTACACCAAGGTGCTGATCTTCTCCATCGGCCTCAGCGCGCACGCCTTCAGCGTAATGCTCACCACCTTCCTGGTCGGGCTCGCCCTAGGGAGCCTCGTTGCCTCCCGCTGGGTGGACCGCTCGGCCAGGCCGATTGAGGCCCTCGCGATCGTGGAGATGCTCATAGGCGGCACGGTGCTGCTTTCGATCTACCTCTTGCGCGAGCTCGATCTCACCCACCGGTACCTTGCCATAAAGGACGCCGGCGGCGACCTGGCGCGCCTGAGGGGCGCCGACTTCCTTCAGAGCGCCATGGTGATGTTCGCGCCGACGCTCCTGATGGGAGCGGCCTTCCCCATGGTGGCCAAGATCTATACCAGGCGGAACCTGGTGTCGTCGTCGGTGGGGTCGATCTACTTCTCCAACACCGTCGGCGCCGTGGCCGGATCGCTCGCGGCCGGATTCCTGCTGGTGCCCCTCCTGGGCTCGGCGCGCTCGATGGCCCTGCTGGCCGCGGTCAACGTGGCCCTGGGGGTGCTGCTCTTCTCCTGCGTGGGCAGGCGCCGCGCGTGGATCGGCGCCTCGGCTGCGGCGCTGGTCGCGCTGGTGATCGTAGCTTTCATGATCCCGCCTTCGATCTTCTCCAGGACCTTCAACATCAAGCAGCCGGGAAGCCAGCTGCTCTACTTCAAGGAAGGCTCCAGCGGGACGGTCACCGTACACCGGTATCCGGAATACGACCTGCTGGCCATTGACGGCGTGGACGTTGCCGGCACCAGCTTCATGCTCCGCGTGACTCAGAAGCTCCAAGCGCATCTGCCGGTGCTCCTGGCGGCGGAACCCGGGAGAATCGCGCACATAGGCTTCGGCAGCGGCGAGACTCTCCGCACTCTCAACATGCACCAGGTGGGCTCGATCGACGGCATCGAGATCTGCAAGGACGTGGTCTCCACAGCACGGCGTTTCTTCAGCGCCATCAACCTCAACGTCTTCGACCGCGGCAACGTCAACATCACCATAATGGATGGCAAGAACTACGTGCTGCTGACCAGGAAGACCTACGACATCATCATGACCGATTCCATCTATCCCGGCAGCGGCGGAGCCTCGGCGCTCTACACAGTCGACCACTTCAAGAAGGTGCGCGAGAGGCTCAATCCCGGCGGGATCGCCTCGTGCTGGCTTCCGCTGGACATTGCGAGGCCCGACCTGGCTTCCGCGCTGATGGCCTTCAACCAGGCCTTCCCGGACATGTCGGTGTGGTACTGCTACATGGGATTCTCGCAGCACGCCCTCTTGGTGGGCGCAAAGGAAGGGCCGGCCAGAATCGATATGGCGGCCTTTGCCGGAGCCTTCGCCCAGGAGCCGATCCGCGACGACCTTGCCAGCATCAGGCTGGACAGTCCGTTTGCGATGGTTTCGTGCTTCCTCGCTGACGGCGAAGCGGTGAGGAGGTTCTGCGCGGGGATACCCGCCAATTCCGACGATCGCCCTTCCCTGGAGTTCGGCACGGCTCGTCGGGGGACCTCCAGGACCTTCCTCGCCGGCAACCTCCAGGAGATGCTCGCCCTGAGGCCGAACCCGATGCCCTACGTCGTCAATCTGGGAGGCGCCGGCATGGACTCGGCTTCGGCCGCGGCCGAGATGGCGCGCCACATGCTGATCTCCTCGAACATCATGGCGGGGCACCTCCAGTACGCATCCGGAGAGATCGGCCAGGCCAGAGCCCAGTACGAAAGGGCCCTGATGCTTGACCCCGCCAATCGCATCGCCCAGGCCTCCATTGCCGATCTCGAGGCGGCTTCATCGTCGCTCGAGAGAGCCGTGCGGGCCAGTGGGGACGACTACGTCGCCGTCTACCGCCTCGGGGTCCAGTACCTGGGCGAGGGCAAGCTGGATCAGGCGCTGGCCAGTCTGGAGAAGGCTGTGGCCTTGCGGCCCGATCTGGTCGATCCCTACGTGAGCCTGGGAGAGTGCTATCAGCGTCTGGGCAAGCCGGAGAAGGCGCTGGACTACTTCGTGAACGCCGACAAGATCAAGCCGGGCAACGACGGCATCCTGCTCCGCCTGGGGCTCACCTACGACCAGCTCGGCAGGAAGGCCGAGGCACGCAGGAGCTACCAGGAGGCCGCTGCCGCCAATCCGGACAACTACGACGCCAGAAACAACCTGGGACTGGTCTTGCTCGGCGAGGGTGACATCGCGGGCGCGCGCAGGGAGTTCGAGCACGCTGTCAAGGTCGGGCCCGGTCGGCCCTATGGGATCTGCAATCTCGGTCTGACCTACGCCTACGAGCGCGACTGGAGGCGTGCAGAAGGCTACTACAGGGAGGCTCTCAGGCTCGCGCCCAATTTCTATCCGGCCTGCTACTATCTTGGAGACGCCTTGGAGGCGCTTGGGGACAGCCAGGGCGCGGTCGAGGCCTGGCGCAGAACCCTCGAGCTCAAGCCGGATCACGCGGGGGCAAGGCAGAAACTCTCGGCCACGCGGCCTTAGCGGAGGGACGCGCCCGCTATCACCTCATCGATCCTCTGGCGCAGCTTCACTTTGGCGCTCCTGGGCATGGGATCGTCGCGCCAGGTCTTGAAGAGCTGGATCACTCCCGCGTGAGCATCGATGTACATCCGGCACCGCTCGCAGCGAACCAGATGCCGGCTGATGCGCTGGCAGATGTCCTTGCCGGCCTCTCCCTCCAGGAAGTCCGTGATGTAGGGCAGCAGACCCCTGCAGTTGCCGTTGTGGTGTGACTTGCACTCATGGTGCCCGCGGTCCTTGCGGGTGCTGCGGGCGTTGCGGACCTTTCGGCGGTTCATCTCAATCGGATCTCCCCGTCTTCCTTTGATGCTTGACGTGCCTAAGAAGTTGCTCCTTCAACAGGATTCTTGTCCGGTGAAGCCTGCTCTTGACCGCGGCGACCGAGATACCCAGGATCCGGGCCGTCTCCTCGGTGGAGAGCTCCTCCACATGGCGGAGCACGAAGACGGCCCTGTAGCCGGCGGGCAGGCCGGCGATGGCCTTGTCGAGCACATCACGGGATTCCTGGTCCACCATGCGCTGAAGTGGATCGGGGCGACCGTTCTCGAACTCACGCGGGGCCGATCCCTCTTCGGTGGTGACAGGCACGTCCATGGAGACCGCGTCGATCTTGCGTTTTCTGAGCTTCATCAGGGCCAGGTTTACGGTTATGCGGTAGAGCCAGGTGGAGAACTTGGACTTCCCTTCGAACGTGCCGAGGGACTTGTAGGCTTTGACGAAGGCCTCCTGAAGCACGTCTTCGGCGTCCTCGTCAGTCTCGGTCATGCGCCTCGCGAGCCTGTAGATCTTGCCCTGATAGCGCACGACCAGCTTGCCGAAGGCTCTGCCGTCCCCTCGACGGGCCCGCCTTACCAGCTCGGCGTCGTGATCGTCGCCCAAGCGCCGGTCGGACCCGGGGGACTGCTCCCGCCCGCCCTTCACTGTGCTCGTCACTGCGGCTGTGGTCGCCATGGCCCCGTTCTCTGTGCAGACTGCAAGGCCGGCCGCGAATTGCAAAGCCAAGCCATCGGCACGGCCTCACTACCACTCGGTGTATCATGCCCCAAGGCCCGTGTCAATTGGAAACAGGCCGAGGCCGCAGCCCCGGTCCTCGGCCCGCCCAATGGCACGCAAAATGCTCTGTCGATGGGAGTGAACAAAGGAGCAGACATGGCACAGGCTGAGGTCAAGCAAGACAGGGTCAACCGAACCCACCTGGTGCTGGTCCTGCTCGTGGCGGTTCTCATGCTGTCGATCACCAGGGGCCGCCTGATAGCCTCGATGGTCCCGGGCCACGGCCAGGCCGGGTGCCCGGTCGAGGACTGCGCCGCTCCGCCGCGCTAACTTCAACAGCAGTGCCTGTCGTCGGGTTTCTCCTTGACTGGCCGCAGCCGCGAGGCTCTAATTAGCGGGTCGCGTCGGGCTTCGACGGGGAGAGCGGATTGGCACGAGTTGCGCTGGTCTACGGTGAGGTCTTCCTCAAGCACGATATCCCCGGCCACATCGAGAACAAGCAGCGCGCCAGCGCCACCTACCGGTATCTGAAATCGAAGCCGCTTCACAAGAAGCTCTTGGAGATGGCGCCCCGCAGGGCATCCGCCGAAGAGATAACTCTGGTCCACACCGAGGAGTATTACCGGGCGATAGTGGCGCTGCCCCGAGGAGAGTTCGTGCGCCTGGATGCCGACACCGCCTGCGGCCCCGGCTCGCTGGAGGCCGCTCTGGGCGCAGCCGGCGCCGTGACGCTGGCCGTGGACAAGGTGTCCGAGGAGGAGATCGACGCGGCCTTCTGTCTGGTGAGGCCTCCCGGGCACCACGCGCGCCCGGCCCGGGCAATGGGATTCTGCATCTTCAACAACATCGCGATAGGAGCGGCCTACGCCACCAGGGTGCGCGGCTTCAAGCGCGCGGCGATTGTGGACTTCGACGTGCACCACGGCAACGGCACGCAGGAAATGTTCTACGACGATCCGGCAGTGCTCTACTGCTCGGTCCACCGCTGGCCCTTCTACCCGGGCTCGGGCCTTCCCGACGAGAAGGGCGCGGGCAAGGGAGCGGGCAAGACCGTGAACGTCGCGCTGCCCGCCATGAGCGAGGAGGAGGAATACCTCGAAGCTTTGGAGCAAAGGATCCTGCCGGCGGTCCGCCAGCACAGACCCTCGATCATCCTGATCTCGGCCGGCTTTGACGCGCACGAGGCCGATCTCATTGGGGGAATGGGGCTCACGACCCGGTCCTTCGGGAGGATCACCGGCGCAATCGCCGATGTGGCCCGGGAGGTCTGCGACGGCAAGATGGTCTCAGCTCTTGAAGGCGGTTACAACCTCGAAGCTCTGGCTGCCTCGGTGCATGCCCACGTCGAGGCGTTGTTGTAGCAGATCCACCGCGCCGACGGGTTCGTTGTCCCGGTTATCCCGGCAGCAGCCTCGCCATGCGCTTGGCATCGGCCTTGTCCACAATGGCCTTCTTCCGGAGATTGCGTTTGCGCTTGCGGGTCTTCGAAGTGAGCATGTGGCCGTGCAGGGCCTTCCGTCGCGCTAGCTTGCCGCTGGCGGTCTTCTTGAATCTCTTGGCAGCCGATCTGCTGGTCTTAGCCTTGGGCATCTCGCTATCTCCTATCTGACTACTCCGGCGCAGCATATGGACGCTTCTCGTTCCTTCTTGTAGCGCATACCGCAGATAGGGCAACGGAATCTTCCCGTCAAGCGCCCGTCCTGCTCGGCCTTCTTGAGAAGCATCTCGAAGGTGGCACTAGGCTGATCCTTGACCAGGATATGGCCATCGTCGTTGTAAGCCAATCCGACCTACCCCCTTCCAAGGTTTCGTTTTGCCTGACTTTGGCGCCAAGCATGCCGCTTGTTGTGCCCTCTTCACCTATATGCAATTTTTGCATTAATTTAGCATAACTGATTAACTTGTCAAGTGAAATCATCAGGCTATTGACCTTTCCTGATTGACTATGTTAGCTTGGCGCGGGAGGCTAGACTGCATCATGGCCACGCCTACTGAGCACAGACTTTACACTGCCATTATGGTTGGTCTGCCCGCCGACATATTGGCAGCCGTCTCCGAAGCCCTGTCGGCGAGCGGCTGCGACACAGTTGTCGCGCCGGACGGCGCGGCCGCCTTAAGGACCGCCAGGAGGCAGAGGCCCGATTTCATCATCGCCTATCACCAGCTGGCCGATTCCGGCGGTCTCAAGGTGGTGCAGAGCATCAAGAAGAAGTTTCCGCTCGCGCTGGGCGCGGTGGCCGGCCCGGCGATGTCGCAAGCCGACAAGCGGCGCGTAATCGATGAAGGGGCAGACGCCTATCTGGAGATCGCGGGCACAACCGGGGACCAAGTGACATCGGCGGTCTCGCGGCTTGTCGCGAGGAGGCAGATCGGCATCATCGGAAGCAACGAGAAGACTCTGCGGATCATCGAGACCATCGAGGGAATCGCTCCCACCAAAGTCACCGTCCTGGTCACCGGCGAGAGCGGGACCGGCAAGGAGCTGATAGCCAGAGCCATTCACGCGAGAAGTGGTCGCCGCACCAGGCCCTTCATCGCGGTCAACTGCGCGGCCCTGCCGCAGGGAGTCCTGGAGAGCGAACTCTTTGGGCACGAGAAGGGATCCTTCACCGGCGCGATCGCCCAGAGAAAGGGCCGCTTCGAAATCGCGGACGGAGGCACTCTTCTCCTGGACGAAGTCGGAGAGATGCCGCTGGGCACCCAGGTGAAGCTGCTGCGGGTCTTGGAGGAGGAGAAGTTCATGCGCGTGGGCGGCTCCGCCGACGTCAAGGTGGACGTCAGGCTGATCGCCTCGACCAACAAGGACCTCTGGCAGCTGGTGGAGAACGGCGATTTCAGAGCCGATCTGTACTACCGCCTCAACGTGGTGGCGATCAGCGTCCCCCCCCTGAGAGACCGCAAGGAGGACATCCCGGCTCTGTTTAGAGCCGTGGTCGATGAGGCCTCACGCAAGAACCACGTGGAGTTCGGAGGCATAAGCGACGCCGCCCTGTCCGCTCTTGTGGAGTACCGTTGGCCCGGCAACGTGAGGGAACTCAAGAACCTGGTGGAGAGCCTGGTGGTGCTCAAGGCCGGAAAGCCGGTCGATCTCAAAGACCTGCCCGACCAGATCGTTGGCGGCACCCGCAACCTGCCCGCCACCGTAGCGCGCCCGCGCAGCGAGGGCGAACGCGATCTGCTGATGTGGAGGCTCGGCCAGCTGGAGCGCCTGCTTGTGGAGCTGGATCGCAAGATCGAAGCCCTGGCAGCCGCCGTGGGAAAGAGCGACCTGGCCGGCAAGCAGCCGGTGATAGTGCCCGGCGGAGTGACCGCGATCGACCCGCCGGACGCCGAGGGCGATCTCGCCGTCAGAGCAGGCACCATCATCAAGGACGTCGAGCGCAAGCTGGTTGAGAAGACCCTGAGAGAGGTGGGCGGAAACAGGAAGCGCGCGGCCGCCCTGCTCGGCATGGGCGAACGAACCCTCTACCGCAGAATGAAGCAGTACAACCTGCGCTAGCCGGCCCGGTCAGTCCACCGGCTCTTCCAAGCCGGTCGAGGCCACAAGCGCCGCCCGCGCGGCGGCCAGCCTGGCCACGGGGATCCTGAAGGGCGAGCAGCTGACGTAGTCCAGGCCTATCTGATCGCAGAACGCAACGGAGTTTGGCTCCCCGCCGTGCTCTCCACAGATTCCCAGCTTTATCCCGGGCCGCGTGGTCCTGGCCCTCTCCACCGCCAGCTTCATCAGGCTGCCCACCCCCGCGGTATCTATGGACTCGAAGACGTCGCGCTTCATTATGCCGACGTGGATGTACTTCCTTATCACCGGGCCGGCGTCGTCGCGGCTCAGCCCGTAGGTCATCTGGGTCAGGTCGTTGGTTCCGAAGGAGAAGAACTCCGCCACCTTGGCCACCTCGTCAGCGGTCACGCACGCCCTGGGTATCTCGATCATCGTCCCGATCAGGTAATCGATGCTGACCTGACGCTGCTTCATCACGTCGTTGGCCTCGGCCTCGGCCCGCTGCCTTATGAAGGACAGCTCGCGAGCGTCCCCCACCAGCGGAACCATTATCTCGGGAACCACCTCGATCCCGTCCAGGGCGAGATCGCAGGCCGCCTCGAAGATTGCCCTGACCTGCATGTCGTAGATCTCCGGATAGATGATGCCGAGCCTGCAGCCGCGGTTTCCCAACATCGGGTTGAATTCAACCAGGGCCTCGCTCTTCTCCAGTATCTTGTCCACACTGATGCCCATCTCGCGCGCCGCGGCTTCCGCCTCCGCCTTGTTCTTGGGAAGGAACTCGTGCAGCGGCGGGTCCAGCAGCCTTATGGTCACAGGCTTGCCCACCATCACCTTGAAGATCTGCTTGAAGTCGTCGCGCTGGAGCGGCTCTATCTTGGCCAGGGCCTGGCGCCGCTCCCCGGCCGTGGAAGCCATGATCATCTCGCGCACCTTGTTTATCCTGTCCGGTGCGAAGAACATGTGCTCGGTTCGGCACAGCCCGATTCCCTCGGCGCCGAACGCCAGCGCCACCGCGGATTGATCCGGCTGGTCGGCGTTGGCTCTGACTCCCAGTCTGCGGAATTCGTCCGACCAGTCCATCACCGACTGATAGAGGGCGTACATCTTTGACTCTCCGGGCCGCAGCGATTTCTCGACAAGCACTCGCTCGATCTCGGACCTGATCGTGGCCACCTTGCCCAGGATCACCTCGCCGGTGGTGCCGTCCACCGAAAGATCGTCCCCCTCCTTGATCACGTGGCTCCCGATGGTCATCTGGAGCTTTTCGTAGTCTATCGCCAGGGCGTCGCAGCCCACCACGCAGACCTTACCCAGCTGCCGGGCCACCAGCGCCGCGTGTGAGGTCATCCCCCCGCGCGCGGTCAAGATCCCCTGGGCCAGGCTCATGCCGCCCACGTCCTCGGGGCTGGTCTCCTCTCTCACCAGGATCACGGGCACGGACCCGTCACCGGCGACGTCCCTCACCCTGGAGGCGCTGAAGACCACCTTGCCGGTCGCAGCGCCCGGGCCCGCGTTGAGGCCCCGCGCTACCACGCGTTTCTCCGCCTTGGCCTTGACCTTCTCGGCGTTGTCGAAGACCGGCCTCAAGATGTGATTGAGCTGCTCGGGCTCGATCCTCAAGAGCACTTCCTTCTTATCGATCAGGCCTTCCTCGTACATGTCGAAGGCTATCCTCAAGGCCGCAAGCCCGGTGCGCTTGCCCGCTCGCGTCTGGAGAACCCACAGGTGGCCGCGCTCCACGGTGAACTCCAGGTCCTGCATGTCTCTGAAGTGGCGCTCGAGATCCTTCCGCACCGCCAGCAGCTGGGCGTAGACCTCGGGCATCTCGGTCTCGAGGGACTTCAGCTCAGAGTCTCCGCGCTGGGCTTCGTTGATCGGCTGAGGGGTGCGGATTCCCGCGACCACGTCCTCGCCTTGAGCGTTCAAGAGGTACTCGCCGTAGTACACGTTCTCGCCGGTCGCGGGGTTGCGGGTGAAGACCACACCTGTCCCCGAGTCCCAGCCGATGTTGCCGAAGACCATGGCCTGCACGTTTACCGCGGTGCCCCAGTCATCGGGTATGTTGTTTATCCGCCTGTAGTCGATCGCCCGCCGGTTGTTCCACGACTTGAAGACCGCGTCGATGGCGCCCCAGAGCTGCTCGTAGGGGTCCTCCGGGAAGACCACCTTCTTGTGCTCCTTTATCAGGCGCTTGAACTCCCCCACAAGGTGCTTGAGATCGTCGACGTCCATCTCGGTGTCACGCGAGATTCCCCGCGCCTGCTTGCGCGCGGCTATCACGGTCTCGAAGGGGTCGGGTGAGACGTCGTCCTCGGGCTTGAGACCGAGCACCACGTCTCCGTACATCTGCACCAGCCTGCGGTAGCAGTCGTAGGCGAAGCGCTCGTTGCCGCCCGCTGCGAGGCCCTTCACGGTCTCGTCGTTGAGGCCGATATTCAGGACGGTGTCCATCATCCCGGGCATTGAGGCCCTCGCGCCGGAGCGCACCGAGACCAGCAGCGGGTTCTTCTTGTCGCCGAAACCCTTGCCCATCGCGCGCTCGACGTGCTTGAGACTCGCCAGGACCGCCGGCTCGAAGTTGTGCGGATACTTGCCGCCGTGCGATGTGAAGTAGGCGCAGACCTCGGTGGTTATGGTGAATCCCGCCGGTATCGCAAGGCCGGTCCTGGCCATCTCGGCGAGGTTGGCGCCCTTGCCGCCCAAGAGGTCCTTCATGGTGGCGTCGCCGTCGGCCTGACCTGCGCCGAAAAAGTAAGTAAGCCGTTTCATCGGGGTTTCACTCCTGGCTAGGGTTTCACTCCTGGTTAGAGGGTTCTACGTCCAGCTCGGCTATAAGGTACTATCGGGTGCAAGCGTCCGCAAGGGATTTCAGGTAAGGGCCTACCGCAGCACCATCACCTTGGCCTGCCCCTCGCCGGGCACATCGACCAGGAGGATCCCCGGCGCCAATCGAGGGACCAGGGCCTGGAGGTCGACCGGTGTGGTGCCCGAGGCCGACGGGGCGACCTCGTGGAGAAGCCGCCCGGCGACGTCGTAAACCCTGATCGGGCCCCTCCCCGCCAGCGCTCCGGCAGGGTAGGCCACGCTGAAGGAGGCCACACAGGGATTGGGATAGATCCTGAGCCGCGCATCCGCGGGGCTCCGGCCCGCCACCGAGGACGGGACCCAGTTGGACGCGTCGCGGGCCTGGAGAATGCCCCAGCCGCAAAGGGTATCGGGGTTCGACGAGCGCGTGCCGGTCGAGGTGATGGCCTCGACGATGTTCTCGGGAAGCCAGTTGGGATGTTTCTCGAGGATCAAGGCAATCGCGCCGGCCGCAAGCGGTGTTGCAAAGGACGTCCCGCTCCCCCGGCGGTAGGAGTTGGTGGCCACCACGTCGGCTATGTAGTCCGCCTGCCCCATGGCCATGATCGTCGGCTTGATCCTCCCGTCGTAGGTGGGACCCTGCGACGAGAAATATGATCGCACCCCGAGCGAGTCCACCGATCCCACGGTAACCACGCTGTCGCCGTCGGCGGGGGCAGCTATGTATCTCCAGGAGGAAGCGCCGGAGTTGCCCGCCGCCGCCACCACGACGATGCCGTTCATGGCCGCCTGATCGGCGGCGTTTGTGATCGGCGCTGTGTCGCCGTCCATGTCCGCGTAGGTGTACCAGTCCTTGTAGCTCAGCGAGGTGGATATCACCTGCACCCCGAGACTGTCGGCCCATTCCAGAGCCTCTATCCACCAGGCTTCTTCGATAGGCTGCTCGTCGGCGACGTCCTCGGTCTTCGCCAGGATGTACTGGGCGTCGAAGGCGCCGCCCATCATGGTTCCGGGAGTCTCGCCGGCCAGGAGCGACAGGCACATGGTGCCGTGATCGTGCTGGCTCGAGGGATCGCCGGCCTGGTTCGCGGTGGTGTCGTCATCGTTTATGAAGTCGTGCTCGGCAATCAGATTGAGGCCCGCGAAGGTTTCGTGCTCCAGCCAGAAGCCGGTGTCAAAGACTCCCACCCTGATCCCTGTGCCGGTGAAGCCCTCGGTGTGAAGCGCGGGTATCTGAATCTGGTCGAGCTGCCTCCAGGCGTAGCCGTACTGGTAGAGGCTGGTCTCACCCTTGAGCGGCGCCTCGACCGGATAGGGCTCCGGACCCCCGACGCTGCCGCTCACGCGCCGGAGCGATCGCACAAACGGCAGGCCGGCGATCGTGGCGATCTGGCCGGCATCGGCGCGGACGGCGGCTGCATTGAGCCACTTGGACGAACTTATGAGAGCTACGCCCTCCTGCTTCAGGGCGTCAAGGTAGGGTCTGTGGACCGCCAGGTCCGCCTGGTCGAAGGGGCGCACCGGCCTCGCCCGGAGGCGGCGCGCGACGGCAGTCCTGTCGAAGGTCGAAGCCACCCGGCCGATCTCGGCCTCGGCGGCGGCCGCGGAAAGCCTGCCCTTGTCGGTGAAGAACACCCAGACCGCGATTGTCTCGTCGGCGCGGGCGCTCTTGAGCCACTCCTCAACCGACGGCGCGATCCTGGCCGGCGAATCCGAAGCCCACGCCACGTGGGCAAGCCCGAAGATCACCGAGCAAGTCACTGAGCAGGCAACTACGGCAGCGGCAAGCCTTGCAGGACATCCCATGACGTACCCCCTTCTGCACCATTATACCGCGTTTTGCCCTCAGCCTCAAGGGGTTAGTGAAGGCCGGCGAGCTGGCGCAGGGGCGGCGGCGGCGCTCCGGGGTACAAGAGGGATGGGCCGGCTAGCCCTTCAGGGGTTCGAAGTTCACAAAATCAGCGTGGTGAACCACGATTGCCTCGACGATGCGCTTGCCGAGGTCGCCTTCCTTGGAATGGTAGGCAATCATATGGAGCACCGAGGCGGGCAGT
>JBAQHK010000257.1:0-3669 GCA_049288275.1 bacterium
TTCGCGAACTCAGCCGCGCTGGCCTCCAGGTCCTTCATCTGGGTTGCGCACACCGACGTCCAGGCGAGCGGATGAAAGCCCAACACCACCTTCTTGCCCTTGAGGCCGCTCAGCTTCACGTCGTTGCCGTTCTGGTCCTTGAGCGTGAAGTCCGGAGCCACGTCCCCAACCTTGATTTCCCTCTGGTCCATCAACATCCTCCTTCGGATTGCAGCAAAGGCACACCCCGCGCCTTGAGTTGTTAGATGCAGCCTGCGTCGGCGGCGTCGCAGCCCCTGCGCGCCCGCTTATGCCCAGCGAGGCTTGCGTTTCTCCAGAAACGCGGTCATGCCTTCCTGGGCTTCATCACCGCACCTTAGCTCTGCAATCATCCGCGCGGTGTATTGCTTGGCCTCGCCGATGGGCATCGAGCCCACCCGGCTAAGGAGTTCCTTGCTCACGGCCAGCGCGTGAGGACCGCTGGTCAAGAGATTGGAGACCTTCTCCCTCACCCGGGCATCCAGATTGGCGTGGGTCACGACATCATTCACCAGGCCCAGCGCCCTGGCCTGGTCCGCCGAGATGCGCTCGCCAGTCAAGAAGAGGTCGCGGCAGGCGGCCTCGCCGATGCGCTTCACAAGGTAGGGCCCGATGCAGGCAGGCACCAGGCCGATCTTGACCTCGCTCAGGCTGAACTCGGCCCGGTGGGAGGCGATCACGATGTCGCAGGCAGCCACCAGGCCGTTGCTTCCGCCTATGGAGGCCCCATTGACCCTTGCAATCGTGGGCTTGGGGAGGCTGTAGAGGTTGTACATCAGTTCGGCCAGACACATGGCGTCGCGGTAGTTCTCCTCAACCGTGAAGCCCTTCATCTTCTTCATCCAGTTGAGGTCGGCGCCCGAGCAGAAGCTGGTGCCCGTGCCGGTCAAGACCACCACCCGCACCGCCGGGTCGCCGGCGATCCCCGCGAGGACCTCGGTGAGGTCGGCGATCATCACCTCGTTGAAAGCGTTCCTGACATCCGGCCGATTGAGGGCGACCGTGGCCACCCTGTCGCTCACTGTGACCTGGACAGTCTGGTAGGTCTTGCTCACCTGTCACCCTCCCGTGGTATTGGGCTTACCGCGCGAGCACCGCCTTGTAGCCGTAGCACAGAATCCCGGCCTCGCCCTCTTCCTT
Organism: bacterium; assembly: GCA_049288275.1. Taxonomy (GTDB): domain Bacteria; phylum Arandabacterota; class Arandabacteria; order Arandabacterales; family Arandabacteraceae; genus JBAQHK01. Next base: position 1,159 of record JBAQHK010000257.1, read on the forward strand.
GATCTTCCTGAACTCGATCTTGACGGGCACGCCGATCTTGAGCTCCTCAGGCGTGCAGTCCACTACCTGGCACTGAATCGGCACGCCGCCCTCGAGCTCCACGATTCCGATGGCATAGGGCGCCTCGTCGGTGAAGTCCTTGGGTGCGACCCGTATGACGGTGTAGGTCACCAGCTTACCCTTGTCGGACAGTCTCACCGGCTCGAACGCCTGCTTGCGGCAGTCGGGGCAGATCAGCCTCGGCGGGAACCACACCTTGCCGCACCCCTTGCACTTGGAGGCTTCAAGCCTGTAGCGCTGCGGTATCTCTCTCCAGTATCTCGCGGACGTCGACATCTACGCTACCTCCAGGATGTGAACCACCGAGCTTCCGCAGGTGCCGCCCATGTTCTGGGTGAGGCCGCGCTTGGCGCCCTTGACTTGCCTGGGACCGGCATCGCCCCTCAGCTGCGAGACGATCTCGCATATCTGCGCGACGCCCGTGGCGCCAACCGGATGGCCCTTGGACTTGAGGCCGCCGCTGGTGTTGATGGGAATCCTGCCGCCTATCGCCGTCTCCCCTGCCTCGGTGGCCGGCCCGCCCTTGCCCTTCTCACAGAATCCCAGGGCCTCGATCGCCATGATCTCCGAGATCGAGAAGCAATCGTGCACCTCGGCAAGCTGGATGTCGGCCGGCTTCACGCCCGCCATCTTGTACGCCGCCTGGGCCGATCGCTCGCAGGCATCAAGCCAGGTAATGTCCTTGCGCTGGTGAAGGGCTATGGTGTCGGTGGCGTGGCCGATTCCGATTATCTTCACCGGGCGCTTCTTGGAGATCTTCTTGGCCATAGTCAAGGGGCACAGCACCACGGCCGCCGCCCCGTCCGTGATGGGGGAGCAGTCCAGGATGGTAAGAGGATCGGCTACCTTGACCGCGCCGATCACCTGGTCCACCGTGATCTTCATCTGATACTGGGCGTAAGGATTCAAGAAACCGTTGTCGTGGCTCTTGACGGGCACGTGCGCCATCTGCTTCCTGGTGGTCCCGTACTTCTGCATGTGGGCCCGCGCCATCATGGCGTAAAGCCCCGGGAAAGTCACTCCGTTGTAGACCTCGTATTCCTGGTCGGCGGCCGCGGCCAGGGCGTAAGTAGCGCCCGCGCCATCGACGTCGGTCATCTTCTCCACGCCACCCACCAGGACTATGTCGCTCATGCCGGAGGCCACCTCAAGGAAGCCCGCCTTCATGGCCGCTCCGCCGGAGGCACAAGCGGACTCGCAGCGAGTCGCGGGGATCGGCCCCATCCCGAGGTAGTCGGCGCACAAGGACCCGAGGTGCTCCTGGCCGACGAAGAGTCCGGAGGTCATGCATCCCACGTACATGGAGTCGATGTGATCGACCCCGGCGTCCTTAACTGCATTGAGGGCGGCCTCGGCGAACATCGTTCGCAGGGATTTCTCCCAGAGCTCGCCCCACTTGATCAGGCCCAGCCCTATCACCGCTACATCTCTCATCTTTAGACTCCTCGAATTGTCGTTGTCTCAGACTTGGTATCGCTGGATTGCCTATTCGTTTACGGCCGACTTCCTACTCGGCCTTTCTTATCTTCCGTCTGAACTTGGCGTACTGCCCGTAGTCCAGATACGCTTTGTTTTCGTCCAGGTAGTCCACCGTCGAAGGGGCCAGACCCTGAACCGAGGTGATGCGGTCGGTGACGCGATAGATGAAGGCGTCGCTCCCCGCGCCCGACCCGTAGGAGACCATCAGGATCCGCTGCCCCGGCTTGGCCACATCAAGTATGGCCGTAAGCCCGATCGGGGACGAGCCCGAGTAAGTGTTTCCGAGCCTCGGGCACAAGAGGCCGGTCTTTATCTGCTCCGGCTTGAAGCCGAGCTCCTTGGCGACCTGCGAGGGGAACTTACCGTTGGGCTGATGGAAGACCGCGAAATCAAAGTCGGCGGGCTTGGTGTCGGACATCTTCAAGATGGCCGTGGCAGCGCCCTTGACGTGCTTGAAGTAGGACGGCTCCCCGGTGAACCTGCCGGCATGCCGCGGATAGTGCATGTATTCCCTGCGCCAGAAGTCCGGCGTGTCGGTCATGTAGGAGAAGGTGTGCTCGACCTCGGCAACGGTGTTGGTCCTGCCGAAGATGAAGGCCGCCGCGCCCGCAGCCGCCGAGTACTCCAGGGCGTCACCGGGAGCGCCTTGCGAGGTGTCCGCCCCGATCGCGAGCCCGTACTCCATCATGTTGGCCTCGACAAGGCCCAGGACGACGAACATGCCTTCGGAGCCCGCCTTGCAGGCGAATTCGAAGTCGGCGCAGTGAATATCGGGGGTGGCGCCTATGGCCTCGGCCACCACCGTGCCGCTGGGCTTCACCGCGTAGGGATGGGACTCCGAGCCGATGTAGATGGCACCGATCTTCTTGGGGTCGATTCGAGCGCGCTTGAGGGCGTTTCGTGCGGCCTCAACCGACATGGAGATCACGTCCTGATCAGGTGCAGGAACCGATTTCTCCTCAAGCCTCAGAC
>JBAQHK010000258.1:0-17499 GCA_049288275.1 bacterium
GAGCCGCCGCCCAGAAAGGCATCCACCAAGACCGGCGCCTCCTCGGGCTTAGGCATGTGCTTGAAGATTCGACCCAACAGCCTCCGCTTACCACCGATGTACGGAGGCAGAGCCTTCAATCTGGTCCACATACCCATCCTCCCCCTCCCAATGGCCACAGACACAGGCCACAGCCCCATCTCACCAGGGCCGAGATAATAGAAACTCAGGTGTGGGGTAACTCATGGGATGGCCGTCTCCAGTTCGAACTCGAAGGCAGCTGTATTGTGTTCACGACACCAGGATGGTGCGCCCGCCGGCAGGCGAGCGCGTCATCCGGCTACCGCCTCCGGCTGCGGGCGCAGTGCAGGTCACGCAAAGGGTGGATACTGACGCGGGACCTGGGTTCCACCCTGCCGGTTCTGTCGGGCGGCCCCTAGGGCACCACGCTGACCAGGCGCCTGGGGGTTCCCTTGAGCATGACCAGCAGGTGGTCGTTGGCGATCTCGAGACCATAGCCCCTGCCGGGCACGCTTATCGCCCGGAGCACGTCGCCGGCGTCCGGGTCGACCGCGAAGAGCGAGTCCACCCCCGAGATAGCCACCCAGGCATTGACGCCGTCAAACACCACGCCTTCGGGTCTCACGTTCCCACGGGGGGCGGGGAACGACGACAACTCGGTTCCATCACCGGTGTAACGGTGAATCCGCCCATCCCCACCACTCCCGGTCTGGTAGCTGCCGTAGTAGAAGACTCCCTCGTGCCAATCCAGGCCACCGGCCTGGGCGCTGTAGATGACCACGAAGCTCCCCAGGACTTCGCCTGTTGCAGGGTCCTGCTCGAAGACCCTCATGGTGTCTGAGTATCCGACGGTCCACAAGTAGTCGCCGTCCCAGGTGATGCCCGCAGTCCAGACGCTGTTGCCGGGTATGGTTCCCAGGGATTCGCCGGTTGCCGCGTCGAACTTGTAAGTCGGAATAGCCCAATTGGTGATCCAGATGTGCGAGCCGTCGGAACAAAGGTCTCTGGGGCTCGTTCCGGCAGGCAGCGTGAACATGTCCTCCATATGACCGTGGCGCGCGTCGACAACGACCTCCGCCGAGTCCGCGTCCGAGCCGGACCCATCGGATGCCTCCACCATCACAGTGATGGTGTCCCCGTCGGCGAAGCGATGGACCACCTCGGCGTCCGGCGACCAGCCGGTGTCCCACGTGCCGTCGCCGTCCCAGTCCCACCTGAACTCGACAGCCCCCGCCCCGGTGGTTGAGCCCGCGACCGTGAAGGTGAAATCAGTTATCGCGGTGCCCTCCCCGGGCGTGACCCCGAGGTCGGCGGCCACCGTGGTGACACCCGGTGAGTCCGAATCCGAGCAGCCGGCAACCATGACCAAGGATGTGATCGCAACAGCCAGCGCAACGCCCAACGCAACACGCACAGTTCTCCTCCGGTTGAGAGTGTATGGGTCCGCGACCTGCGTCCCCTGAGTGGAGCCTATAGCACAGGGCTTCCCGGGGTGTCAAGCAGCCTGCACTTCAAGGGAAGCGGGACGCCCGGCCGACGCGGCCGACTCCCGGACCGGTCTACCGCCTTCTCCTCTGGGCCCGCAGCATGTCCAGGAAGGCCTCGATCCTGACGTTGGCCCTCAGGTCCACCTTGCCGGGCCGGTTGCACTCCAGGGTCAAGACCGGCAGGCCGATCTCCTTGCGGACGATCATGTCCTCTATCTGCCTGAAGCAGAAGGCCTGGACGTAGTGGATTATGCCGTCGACACGGCGCCGCTTGATCTCGGCCTTGATGTCCGCAAGCCGCGCGCGGATGTGATAGGGGTAGGTGTAGGCAAGATACTGCTCCACCAGGCCGGCCGCGCGGCCGGGCATGCTGAACTGGCGCTGCAGCTCGTTCAGGACCACCGCGCCCCCACAGCTTTCCACCAGCGAGTAGATGCCGTTGACGATGGGAGGTATCCCTATGTAGGCCAGTCTGAGGTCGGCCCGCCTCGGCTCCGCGCCCCGGGCCGCGGCCAGGAAGTCGTCCACCTCCCGCTCGAAGGCCGCCGGATCGCCCTTCATGTCGCTGCAGCAGATCTGGTAGTAGTGGTTCTCGAAGCCTCCCACGCGTCCCTCCTGCCAGGTCAGGCGGTCTATCTCCGCGACCTTGGACCTCAGGGGCTCGAAGCCCCGGCGCGTCGCCTCGGCGGCCTCCAGGCTGACGCCGAAGCGCTCGCACAGCTTCTCGATCTGGAGCGCCAAGAGCCGCCGGTCGCGGTCGTAGGGATACATGAAGGGCACGGTCTCCACGCCTTCGGTCTCCAGCACCTCCATCAGGGCGTGGGTGTTGCTGCAGTCGCCCTGGGTGACCGCGATCACGGTCTCGGTGCCGCGGCTTCTGGCCGCCGAGTAGATGCCCTTGATCCAGGCGCAGCTGGACTCGGGGAAACCCCGGCGCTCTGCCTGGTCCACGAGCGACCAGCTGGAGGCGCTTTCAATGAAGACGTTGTTGAGGTCCACGACGCGCGCGCCCGCGGCGTAGACGACCTCGATGGGAACGCTGGACGTGATTCCAATCTCGCGCGGCGCCATCACTTCACTCCCAGCACCTTGTGCATCTGGACCGAGAGCCTCACATCGTAGAGCCGGGCGCGGGCGGCAGCAAGCGCGTCCATCATCACTCGCGCGTCCACCGCGGGCCTGGCTCTGCCGCGCGTCCGGCCGGACCCGCCCGAGGGCTCCGGTCCCTCCGCCACGGCCTCTTCAAACGCCGGCTGGAGCACTACGGGCAGGAAGCGATTGACGCCCGCAACCAGCCGGGCGGCGTGGTCGATCTCGCCGAGGGACGTCTCCGGGGCAATCACTACCTTCAGCGCCGCTTGCTTTCCCGAGAGAGCCGCGAGGAAGGCAAGGTGCTCGTCCCAGAGAGATCTCCCCCCCTGGCTCGAGGGCAGCTTGAGATCCATGGATACGAAGTCAAGCGCGCTCCTTACCCCCACGAAGGCCTCGGGCAGGCTGCCGTTGGTCTCAAGGTGCGCCCTCAATCCCAACATGCGCAGGCTGCGCGCAGCCGCCCCGACGAAATCGGCCTGGACCAGGGGCTCCCCTCCGGTGAAGACAACCACGGGAACCTGCGGAGCGCCGCCCCGGCCCGAGGCCAGATCGGCAACAATGGACACCAGGCGATCCAGTTCGACCGGGTTTCTCACCGGGCCGCTGTCCACCTCGGCCTCGGCGGTCCGGCGCCGCGCGCGCGGAGTGTCGCAATAGGTACACTGGAGGTTGCACCCGGCGAGGCGCACGAAGACCGCCGGCCGACCGGCGAATACCCCCTCGCCTTCGACCGACGTGAAGACCTCGCACAGGTTAGCGGAGACCACGGCTACAGCACCGGCCTCACTTTGTGCGAGGCCCTGATGCAGGAGTCAACTTCATCCACCAGCCGCGAGCTCACCTCGCCGGCCAGCCACCGCGGATCTATCCCAAGGTCGTCAAGGCACGCGGCCTTGACCGGTACGCCGCCGGTGGTGACATTGAGGCCCAGATGGATCAGGCCCGAGACCGGCGATATCGTTGCCACCGAGACCGAGAGCTTGCCGTCGCCCACGAAGAGGTCGTCTCCGCGCCGCTCCACCGCAGCGCGGCCCACCCTGTCGTTCATGACGTCCCGAGCGATCGAGCACAAGAGGCGTTGCGCGAAGGTGATCGCCACCAGGCCGGCTCCGAAGATCTCCACTATGAAATGCTGCATGTCATCTCCGGCCACGATGTTGCCCAGCAAGAAATCCTCTCGGTCCACCAGGTCCTCCCCGGTGACCGCGCAGGCGCCCCGGAAGCCCACGACGGCATCTCCTTCGATGCCGAACCGCTCCATGATCCAGTGCGAGCGCAGCTCGCGGCCCGAGTAGTCAAGCCTGCTCTCGGCGATCTCGGCTTTCACGCGGCGAACCTCCCGGCGTGCTTCTCCATCTGTCCGGCGGCGCTCAGGGCTGCCTTCACCCTCACGCACGACTGACAGAGCCCGCACATCCTCTGGTCCCGGGCCGGGCGATAGCAGGAGTAGATCAGGTCCAGCGGCGCGGCGATCTCCGCTCCCAGGGCCACGATCTCCGCCTTGGTCATGCCGATGGTGTAGCAGACCACCTCGATGTCCGACAGCGTAGAGAGCTTGAGCGCCTGATTGACAGCCTCGAGGAAGGCCAGGGAGTTGTCGGGAAAGACGCCGGCCTCCTCGCGATTGAAGCCCACCACAATGCCGCGGGCCTTGAGGCTCTCGGCGTAGGCCGCCCCTATGCTCAGGAAGACGCAGTTGCGGTTGGGGATCCAGGCTTCCTTCAGGAGATCGGCCGAGCTCACGTTGATACCGGCGGCGTGCTCACCGATCTCTCCTTTGCCCATCAGGGGATTGGCTACCAGATCCTTGTACCAGGGAAGCCGGACCACGGTGTGGGGAAGGCGGTAGCGCTCAACCATGGCGGCGGCGGCTCGGGCCTCGTTGTCAAAGGCAGCCTGGCCGTAGTCGAAGGTCACTGTCTGCCTTATCTCGCCATCGTCCAGAGCGCACTTGAGGTTCACCGCCGAGTCGAGCCCGCCGGAGAGAAGCACCACGGTCTTCATGCCTGGCTCCCGAAGTAGGTGGCGCAGTTGACCGCGGATTCCCAGACTTCCACCCTGGATACCTCGACGGGCTCCCCGGCGATGCGCCCGGCGATCTCGCCGTGGAACCATTCCGCCAGGGTCTCGGCCGTGGGATTCTTGCCCTTGAGGAAGGGCAGGTCGTTCAGCACCGAGTGATCAACCAGGCCGGCGACATCGCTGAGCAGGGCCTTGAGCTTCCTGAAGTCGTAGGTCATGCCCACGGGGCAGCCGCAGCCGACCCGGCCCGCGGTCCCCGCAGCGGCAGATCTCAAGCCCACCCGCACGCGCCAGTTGTGCCCGTGCATCTTCGAGCAGTCACCCCGGTAGCCCTCTATGAAGTGCGCCGCCGAGAAGGTGACCTCGGTCGAGACCTCATATGGCATCCCGCGTCTCGCTCTCTCCCGAAGGAAGGCTAAAGAAGACCACCTGGTTCTTGCCGCCCCGCTCCGCCTGGGCCAGCGCCCGATCGGACTTCTCGATCAGACCCTCCTTGGTCACCGCATCCGGGGGGCAGATGGCGCCGCCCAGACTGATGGTGATCCTGGTGTCACCGATCGCGGGGCAGAGAGCCGCGAAGTCGTAGCTCTCCACCACTCCTCTCAATCGCTCGGCGGTCATGAGGGCGTGCTCGCCTATGGTGTCCGGAAGGATTATGCCGAACTCGTCCCCGCCGTATCTCGCGACCACGTCCACCTGCCTGACCTTGTCTTGCAGGGCCTGCGCTATGGCCGAGAGTATCAGGTCGCCGACCGGATGGCCGAAGTTGGTGTTGACCTGCTTGAAGTTGTCCACGTCCACCAGCAGGAAGGAAACCGGCTCGTTTGTGCGCTTGTAGCGCTCGATCTCTCGGCCCAGCTGATCCTCAAGGTATCCCCGATTGTACACGTGGGTCAAGGGATCTCTGAAGATCAGGGTCTCAAGGTGCTCGGCGTTCTTTATCATGCCCGCGGCCAAGAGGGCAAGGAGCGAGAGGAAACCCAGGTCGTCCGGGGAGAAGCTGCCAGGCAGTCTGCTCCAGGCCTCCAGCACGCCGTAGGTCTTGCCCTTGCACCTCAGAGGCAGAACCGCGACCGAGGAGAAGAGCCCCCCGGCCGAGTACTTGGCCAGCTCCGCCTCGCGGCCGAGGTCGGCCACGTTGACGCAGAAGCCTTCGTCCCGCACCCACCTGTCGGTCATCGTCGGGGCAAACCGGCCGGGGGCCTCGGGCGAACCGTCGCCCACAGCCGGGATCACCGCGCTCACCGCCTGCTCGGTGAAGTGGATAACGCAGTAGTCCGCCGACACCATGTCCCGGATGGTCGCCAGCATGCGCTTCAAGACCCCACCCAGCTCGTCCTCGGACCTGCAGGTCGCTATCGAGGTGAAGAGCAGCTCGATCCTGTCGGCGTCCTCCCGCCGCACGAAGCCGCGGGGAAGAAAAGGGACCACCTCGGCCTTGATCGCGGGCGGTTCCTTCAGAGAGAAGACGTCGAGACTGCGGGGGTCCTGGAACCTCAGGAATCGCTCTCCGTTGCGCTCGCCTGCTCCCAGCCATCTGATCCTGCCGGCCCTGGACATCGAGTGCATGATTTCCAGGGTCTGTTCCCAGGCTATCAGGGGATCGGGCTCCGCAAGCGCCCTCAGCAGGTCCTTCCTTAGCTCGATGTCGGCCGAGTCCCCCGCCAGTATCTTGTTGAGCAGGTGCTTCAGGCCAATCTTCTCAGTTCTCATACCACCGTGCCTCGCGGCCGCCCCACCGGTTCACCCGGCGCCGGCAGGCCGCCGGTCTCACCCGGAGGCGCTCACTGGATATACCCGACCGCCCTCAGCTGCTTCTCGATGCTCTTTGAGTCCTGAGCGACAAACAGGCTGGGCCTCCTGTAGCCGGTCTCTGCGGACCTGGCCAGGTTGAGCGCCGGCTCGAGATCGGTCCTGAAGGCCTGCACCGGCACATGCCCGTCGATCTCGCTCGGAGCAGGCACACCCAGGTAGGCCATGATCATGGGAGCGATGTCTGTGATCCTGCTGTCCAGCGCCTGCCCGGCAACCACCCGTTTGCCCAACATGCCGATCGTGCCCTCTCTCCTGTGAAAACCCGAGAAGGTCTTGTCGGGGCTCGGCCCGGCATCTATTATGCGCATGTCCGAAGTCCTGGGAAGGGTGAAAAAGAGGTAATCGGGGTTTTCCATGCAGACCACGTCCGGGGCCGTCGAAAGATAGGGCCCCTTGTAGATCTGGTCCTTGGTGTATATGGAATCTATGATGGCGGTACCCCGCTCCGGGTCCTTGAGATCCCTGAGTCCGTCAACCAACCTGCTTCTCAGGCTGGTGTATCTCTCTTCGGCGTTGGGCCCGGTCACGTTGATCTTGAACTTGGCTCCGAAGAAGTCGGCGCAGACCACGTCCTGGGTGGGCCCCAGGGTGCGGTGAAGGAAGTTCTGGCCGTTGATGGTGTAGTAGAGCCTTCCAAAACCGTGGTCGGACATCACTATCAGCAGGTCCTCATCGCCCATGCGGCCGATGAACTCGCTCAGGTACTGATCGGCCATGACGTAGCAGTCCTCGATGGCCCTACCGTACTCCCTTCCACCGATGGGATCGTACATGGGGTGCTTCTCGTCCGAGTACTTCCACAGATAGTGCTGGTATCTGTCGGTGAAGGTGAAGACGATCCAGAAGAGGTCCCAGTCGCCCCGATCGAACAGGCGCTTGCCCAGGTCAAGCCTCTTGGACTCGATGCCCACCATCTTCTGAATGAACTTGTCTTCCTTGTTCTTCGAGACTACGACCCGGAAGGCGTCGAAGGCATAATCGGTGAGCTCCTGCCTCAACGACCTGGGCCAGAAGTACGAGGAGGAATCGTCCGACGCGTGAGGGAAGCCTGCGACCATCAGCCCGTTGAGGCTGTCCGCCGGCGAGGTCAGCGGTACGTTTATGATCACCGAACGCCTTCCGTAGGCTCCCAGCACCTGCCAGACCGCGTTGAAACCGCGCTGCAGCGAGGTGTTGAAGACGATCTGGCCGGATTCATCCGGCTTGGTCTGGCCCATGAAGCCGTACACGCCGTGCTTGCCCGGATTGACGCCGGTCACGGCCGACGTCCAGGCCGAGGCCGACGACGGCGGCAGGGTCGACAGCAGTTCGCCGAAGGCTCCTTCGTTCATGATCCTGGTGAAGTTAGGAAGTCTCCCCGCCGCGGCGAACTTCTTGATCATGATCGGGTCTATGCCGTCGAAACCCACCACAATCACCCGACCGATCCCCGGCGACGCCTTGGCAGCGACCGTCGGCCGCTTTTCGCCGCCACAGCCCTGAAACACCACGGCCGCAAGCAGCATCACCACGCCCACCACACCCGCCAGACCGAGTCTTGCCTTCATAGCACTCCCTTTCCGCAAACCTGTGGCCGCCTCTGACAGGAGTTCCCCTATGTGAGATTATAACAGAGCCGCAGGCCGGGGGCAACCAGGGACGTCGCGGCCCGATCCGCGGGCGCCGCAGACAGAAAGTGCTTGCCAAGAAGCGCAAAGAATGCTACAAATCCGCGCGTTGCTCTGCCCAATGCTCTCTAATGCCGGAGGAGGTGAGACGGAGCACACTCGGACGTGTGGGGTTGATGGGTTCTGCGAGCCGACCAATCAGGAGGTCCTAAGATGAAGAAAGCAAGTTTGGCCGTGGTGATCGTTTGTCTGATCGCAGGGGCTGCCTTTGCGGGCGGGACCCCCAATACCGCAACTTGCACCAAGCAGCTGGTGTTCCATTTCAGCGGCCTTTCGGATCTGGGCCTGTCGTCCTATCGTTTCAGCTGGCTGGACGACGTATTCGACGACTACGACCTTAGCGATTACGGCTACGGCGGCGGCATGGGCTTCCGGTACTTCTTCGGGGAGGGCATGGCGGTGAGGCCCAGCGTCAATCTGAGTTACATCAAGCTGGAGCTGCCCGACGAGAGCAGCTACACCGATCCGGAGATCACCGCCACCAACTACGGCTTCTCGGTGATTGTGGAGAAGTATCTTCCCCCGATTCACAGCATCGCGCCTTACGTCGGCGCGGGGGCGGGATACGATCGCTACAAGTACGAGCAGTCCTACCAGGTCGACGAGGTCACGGTGTCTGCCGACCTGACGGTGAACAGCATTGACCTCAAGGGTGTGGTGGGCTTCCAGTGGTACTTCACCGAGGCGATGAGCCTCGGTGGTGAGTACGTGGGCGCCTTCACCCATGCCACCAGCGACGAGGCGGACATCACGCTCAACGCCTTCCGGTGGCGCGCGGCCAGCGTGTTCCTGTCGGTGGAGTTGTAGCGGCAGGCACAACAGCCTTGCCCTGGCGGCTCGGGTTTTCGTATAATCTCTTGTAACCCAGGAGGCGTCATGCGGTTTGCTCTAAGGCTCGTTGCGCTTGTCCTTCCGGTGCAGCTGGCCACGGCTTCCGCCCTGCTGGCCGCGGGATGCCCCTACGCGGTGGAGAAGGTGACCCGCGTCACCCATTCCATGGGCGCCTCGCAGACTGCGCGGGGCAATGAGCGCTGTATCTGCGTGGACTCCGCCGGCGCTGCTCACCTCACCTGGGAAGACGACAAGGACGGCAACTTCGAGATCTACTACGGCTCAATCAAGGGCGAAACCGTCTCGGAGCCCTTGAGGCTGACCAAGTCGAAGGAGGACTCCAATTTCCCCTGCATCGTCTACGACGGCCAGAGCACCTGCATCCTCTGGCAGGAGACCATGCCGGGTGCGCTGAAGACCACCCAGGTCTTCTACGTGCGTCTGGTGGGCGGCAAGGAAGTCGCCAGGAAGCAGATCACAACGGCGCCGCTCGGCGCATGCTGTCCGGTAGCGGTGGTGGGGCCCGACAAGGCGCTCAACATCGCCTGGCACCAGGGCACCGGCAAGATCACCAGCGTGCACTACGGCAGGATTGTGGGAGACAGCTTGGTCGGCAAGACCGACCTGTGCACCAAGCATCCCAACGCCTTCAGGCCGGACATAGCCTGCGACGCCAGGGGCAGGATCCTGGTCGCCTGGTACGAGGGCGCGCAGGTCAAGTCCAGGCTGTGCGAAGGCGGGGCCTGGCAGGACGAGCTGCTGGTGGCCACCAACCATAGCCAGGGTTGGCGGCTCTCGGCGGCGAATCTCGGCGACAACCAGTGGGCCCTCACCTGGTTCGACCAGGCGCCGGCAACCACCGACGTCTTGGCGAGCTTCTTCGACGGCAAGGCCTGGCATGACCAGGTGCGGGTCAACACCGGACAGACGGGCTTCTATCCGTCGTGCGCATCTACCGGGCCGGGCAGGCTGATGGTGGCCTGGGAGGACCAGCGCAAGCCAACCGACGGGGCCGACGCCATGGACTACCTGCTCCTGATGCGCTGCTACGACGGCCGGACATGGGGAGAGCCCGCCGAGATATCCGGCGGGCGGGCGATGTCCAGATACGCATCGCTGGCTGCGGAGGAGGACCTGGTACACGCAATCTGGTTCAGCCTCGCCTCCGGTGACAAGGAAATCTACCGTGGCCTGCTGAGGAGGCAGTGATGAGGTCAAAGACCGACAAGATCATAGCGGTTTCCATACTGGTCGGCGCGTTCCTGCTGAGGCTTGCCTTCATCCTCCAGACCCGGCGGCTGCCCTTCTACTATCATCCGGTGCTCGACGCCGGCTTCTTCAGCCAGTGGGCGGCCTTCAAGGCCAACGCGTCCTGGTTCGACTTGACGCCGGCCTTCCGGGATCCTCTCTACGCTTACTTCCTGGCCTCGGTCTACAGTGCCCTGCGCGAGAGCGTGATCGTCGCCAGGATCGTCCAGGCGGGCCTGGCCGGCATCACCGCGCTCGCGATCTACTCGACCGCGCGGGCGGCCTTCGGCAGAACCGCGGGCCTGGCGGCCGGGGTGATATTCTCGCTGTCCGGCCTGGCGATCTTCTTCGCCGCGGAGATCAACGAGGCCACCTTGCTGATCTTCCTGGTGGCGATGAGCTCCCTGCTGGTGGTCAGAGCCAAGACCTCCCGGCCCATGCTCAACTGCGCCTTCTCGGGGGTCTTGCTGGGCGCGGCCTTCCTGACCCGCTTCGCCGCCGTGGCAGCTCTGCCGGCCTGGATCGCTTACCTGGTGGCCTCGAGGGAGCGGCGAGTCAGGCAGGCCTCGGTGCTGCTCGTGGCGGGATTCCTGATTCTGCCGCTTGTGTATCAGACCGTGATGGTCAGGGGCAGCGACCGCACCCTGGTCCCGCTGAGGACCAGCTGGCACGCCTTCATGGGAAGCGGCGCGGGCGGAGGAATCACCAAACAGGCGCACTTCGATGTGGAGGTGCTCGGCGGGCAGACCGCCCGCAGGGCAACGGTCTCCCCGGACTGGATCGACGGCCAGAAGGACGCCCTCAGGCTGGCCAAGATCGAAACCGGGCAGGCCCCTACCTACGGCACGGCCTCCAGCCACTGGACCGGCCGCGCCCTGCGTGACTTCACGTCGAGTCCGGGCCGGTATCTCAAGACCTATTTCACGAAGCTCGGCCTCTTCTGGGGCCCCTCGACGCCGGCGGCCAACGTGGACTCGCGCTTTCTGGCCGATTCCTCCTTCCTCCTGAGGAACGTGCTGTTCGCCTTCGCGGTCATAGCACCCTTGGGACTGGTCGGCATGATGAGGCGGGGCGGGTCGCTGGCGCACCTGGCGATCTTCGTGCCCCTGTATTCCCTGGTCGCCTGCCTGTATCTGGTGACCGATTCCGACAAGGTGGTGGTGATTCCCTTCCTGGCGGTGTTCGCCGGAGCGCTGATCGGCGGGATCGTTACCGCTGCGGCTGCCCTGCGCCTGAGGCGCTGCTTCACCTACGGCCTCACCGTGGCCGTCCTCGGGGTGATCTTGCTCTTTCTGCCGACTCGGCCGGTGGACCGAGCCCGTCAACTTGTGATACAGGGCGACATCTACCGCGAGGAGGCGATCTTCGACAGGGCCGAGGCCGCCTATCGCGAAGCCATCGGAGTCTCCCCGGACGCGCCCGACGCCTACCTGGCGCTCTCCAAGATCTCCAGCGGCGCCTGGAAGCCCGAAGAGGGCCTTGCGGTGCTCGAGACCGCAGCCGAGCAGGCTGCACGCTCACCCAGGCTGGCGATCGAGAAGGCCTCTCTGCTGATGATGCTGAGCAGACCCGACGAGGCGCTAGCCGCGGTGCGGACGCTGCCGGAGACCTACCCCTACGAGCCCAAGCTGCACGAGGTGATAGGATTGAGCCTGCTCGCCAAGGGCGACCGCCAGGGCGCGCTCACTCAGCTCAATCAGGAGATAGACCACACCGGCGGCAGCTTCGTAACCTTCTCCGCCATGGGCCAAGCCAGGCTTGAGCTGGGCCAATTCGCCGAAGCCTCGGGGTATCTTGAGCAGGCCTTGAGACTCAACCCCTCGAACACAGGTGTGGCGATGCAGCTGGCGGACGCCTACAACAGGCAAGGCCAGTACCTCAAGGCCTGCGAGGCGCTCTCCAAGGTGTTGGCGACCGATCCGGGCAACATACCTCTGAGGTTCAAGTTCGCCAACTCGCTCTACAAGGCCGAGCGCTACAAGGACGCCGCGCAGCAGTTCAGGGAGCTGGCGAACTTCGACCCGAGGAACGCGGACATCGTGCTCAACCTGGGCACGGTCTACGCGGCCATGGACAGCATCGATCTTGCGATCGCCATGTGGGAGAAGGCCCTGGAACTCGATCCTTCCAACCAACTTGCCAGGCAGAATCTCAGGGAGGTAAGGGCGTCTCAATGAGCGGCACCCTGGTGATGATCCTCGCCGGGGGAGCGAGCGAGGAGCTCCCGGTCTTGACCGGTCACAGGTCCAAGGCCGCCATGCCCTACGGGGGCCGGTACAGGATCATAGACTTCTGCCTCTCGAACAGCGTCAACTCCGGCATGTACGACGTCGGAGTGCTTGCCCAGTACAGCCCGGCGTCCCTGATAGCCCACATAGGCAACGGCCGGCCCTGGGACCTCGACCGCAGGACCGGCGGGGTGATGATCCTCCAGCCTTACGTGGGCAAGACCGACCAGAACTGGTTCCTGGGAACCGCGGACGCTCTGTGGCGCCACATCCAGGTGATTCATGATTCCCCGTGCGAGGACGTGCTGCTGTTGTCCGCGGACCAGGTCTACAAGATGAACTACAACTCGCTGATAGGCTATCACCGGGCCGGCGAGTCGGCGGTAACGGTGGTGGTCAAGCCGTCGGCGGGGTTTGTTCCCGGTCGCTACGGGGCCGTGGACGTTGACGAACGCGGGCAGATCAAGTCATTCCTTGAGAAGCCCGAGCACCGGACCTTCAATCACTACTCCCTGGGCATCTACGCTTTCAAGAAGAGCGTGCTGGTGGAGCGGCTTTCGGTGGCCCGCGAAGGACGGCATGACATCGTGCTGGACGTGGTGATTCCGCTGGTGGGCGAGGCTCGGGCCCGCGCCTTCGTCTTCAACGGCTACTGGGCCGACGTCGGCTGGCTGGAGTCCTACTACCAATCGTCGATCAGCCTGGTCAGCAACCCTTCCCTCTTGGACCTCAGCGACCGCTCCTGGCGGATCTACACCAACATGGGGATAAGGCCGCCCACGGTGCTCGGCAAGAACGCCGACGTCCGGGAGTCACTTGTGGCCAACGGTTGCTCCGTAGACGGCACGGTCACGCGGTCGGTGCTCTTCCCCGGAGTGACGATCGCGGCCGGTACCACGGTTGAGGATTCCATCGTCTTCTCGGACGCGACAGTGGAGGCCGAGGCCACCGTCCGGCATGCGGTCGTGGACAAGATGGCGCGCATCGGCCGCGGAGCCTTCGTCGGATTCGGCAATTCCACCTGCCCCAACTCGCTTTACCCCGAGGCCCTGAGCTCGGGCATAACCGTGATAGGCAAGCGCAGCACCGTGCCCGACGACGCCCGAATCGGCAGGAACTGCCTGATCGGTCGGGAACTGCCGTCCGAGGCCTTCCCGAGCCGCGACATCGTCTGCGGCGAGACCATCCTGGGTGAGGAGACGTGGCAAAAGATCTCGTCATAGTCCTGGCCGGGGGCGCCGGCAAGCGGCTGCTGCTCCTGTCGGAGCGCAGGGCCAAGCCCGCCGTGCCCTTCGGGGGGATCTACCGGATAATCGACTTCTGCCTGTCCAATTGCGTCAACTCGGGGCTCAACCACGTGCTGGTGTTGAGCCAGTACATGCCTCGCTCGCTGTGGCGCCACCTGGACTTCGGCAGCCACTGGGACCTGGACAGGCTGGATTCGGAGATGATGATCCTGCAGCCCTACGTCGGGAGCGTCGAGTCCAAGTGGTATGAGGGCAACGCCGACGCGGTCTATCAGAACCTGCACTTCATCCAGGAGCGCTCGCCCGAGGCGGTGCTGATCCTCGGAGGCGACCACGTTTACAAGATGGACTACCGGCCGATGCTGGCCTTCCACAAGGAGAGGCGGGCGGATCTCACGGTGGCAGTCAAACGGGTGCGTCGTGAGGAGACCACCAAGTTCGGCACATGCCTGCTGGACGACAACGGGCAGATCGTCCAGTTCGAGGAGAAGGCCAAGAATCCCAGGAGCGACCTGGCCTCCATGGGCATCTACGTCTTCAACACCGAGGTGCTGGTGGACAGCCTGATCAAAGACGCCAGGAACACCAGCTCCACCCACGATTTTGGCAGGGACGTCGTGTCCTGGCTGTTCGGGGAGAGGCGGGCCTTCGGCTACGAGTTCAAGGGCTACTGGCAGGACGTCGGCACCGTCAGCACCTACTTCGAGTCCAACATGGAGCTGCTTCACCCCAATCCGCCCATCGATCTCGACGATCCCGACTGGCCCATCCTGACCAACTTCGAGAACTTGCCTCCCGCCAGGCTCATGACCTCCGGCCGGGTCAGCGACTCCATGATCTGCGACGGAGCGATAATCAACGGCACCGTCGAGAGCTCCATCATCTCTCCCAGCGTGGTGGTCGAGGAGGGCGCGGTGATAAGGAATTCAATCATCTTCGCGGACTGCGTGGTCTCGGCCGGCGCCAAGATCAACCTGTCGGTAATCGACAAGAAGGTCTCGGTGGGCCGCAACGCCAAGATAGGCTCGGGGGTGGATTTCCGTCCCAACGAGGACCATCCCACGATCCTCTCAAGCGGCGTGACGGTGATAGGGCGCAGCAGTCAGATACCCGCGGACTCGACCATAGGAAGGAACTGCCTGGTTCACACCCCGCGCGCTCTGGACGGGCCCATCCAGATCGAGAGCGGCGGGACCCTGTTCTAGTCCCGCCCCAGGCGCCCTCGCGCTTACGATCTCACCGGGCTACGTGCTGGCCTTGACCGGAACCTTGATCCTCTGGCCCGGGTAGATCTTGTCGCTGGCCCTCAAGCCGTTGGTCTTCAGCACGGTGCCCGTCGAGGCGCCGTACTTCTGCGCGATGATGTTTATGGTGTCGCCCCGGCGAACCTTGTGGACGATGATCTTCTCCCTGGCGGCCTTGGAGCCCGAGACAATCAGCTTCTGGCCCGGGTGAATCAGGTCGTTGGACCTTATGTCGTTCCAGGCCAAGAGATCACTCATTCCGATTCCGTACTTGCGGGATATTCCGCTGAGGGTCTCCCCGCGGCGCACGGTGTGCGTGCTGGGGTTCTCGGGAACGCCGGATGCAGCCGCCACCGACTCATCGGAGCCCGGCACGGCAAGCACTTGGCCCACCCTCAGGCTGTGGCGGTTCTTAATCTTGTTGGCCTGGGCCAGGGCCTCCACCGTGGTGCCGTACTTCTTGGCTATCTTGGAGAGGGTCTCACCGCGCCTGACGGTGTGCCTGCCGTCGGATGAGGCCGGCGCCGACACCTTTGCCACACGCTCTTCCCTGGGAATCCGGGCGAACTCGGCCGCAAACAGTTCGGCCTTCTCCCTGGGTATGCGCACCCTCGACGCCGATCCCGCCTCCGGGGTGCAGTGCTTGATCAAGTGAGGATTGAGCTCGGCTATCACGCCCGGCTCCACCTGGCAGGCTCGGGCCACGGCCTTGAGGTTGGTCTTGGCTCCGACCTCGACCTGGTCGTACTCAAGCGGCCGATCGTACCTGCAGTCAAAGCCGTACCTCTCGGGATCGCTCATTACCATCGCCGCGGCCATGAACATGGGTACGTAGTCCCTGGTCTCGCGCTTGAGGCTCAATCGCCAGTAGTCGCTGGTGTGACTGCGCTTAATGGCCTTCTCAACGCCACCGGCCCCCGCGTTGTAGGCGGCCATGGCCAGCGGCCAGTCGTTGAACATGTTGTACAGGTCTCTCAAGTGCCTCGCTGCGGCCCGGCAGGATTTCTCAGGGTCCCGGCGCTCGTCCACGTAGGAATCCACCCGGAGCCCGTAGAGCCTGCCGGTGCTCTTGATGAACTGCCAGATGCCGGCAGCGTGGGCCCGTGAGTAGGCGTTGGGGTTAAAACCGCTCTCGATCATAGCGAGGTTGGTGAGCTCGGTGGGCATGCCCTCTTCCTTGAGGATCCTCAGAGTGAGCGGCATGTACTTGCCCGACCGCGTGATCCACTCCTGGAAGTTCTTCCTGACGTCGTGGGTGAAGTAGCGCAACCACTTCTGGACTTTGTCGTTATCCACGATCTCGATCGGGGGCAGCTGGGGCTTGAGGGGCTTTATGTCGTCCAGCCCCGCCAGACTCGGCTCCGCTCCGCGCTCCGGCTCCGGCTCGGGCACCCTCTCCAGGAAGTACCTGCACTTGTAGAGCAGGAGCCTCCGCTCCCCCAAGACCGTGCCCGAGGCGGCCCAGTTGATGTCCTCGCTCAGGACTGAAACCGCGTTGTCCAAGTAGCTCCCGGCCGAATCGTACTGGCCGGCCACAAAGAAGTCCACCCCGGTCTGGTAGACCGAGCCGGCACGAGCCAGCGCGGCCTGAGCGGCGGGGACCGTTTGATCACCGGGAGGTTCTTCAACCACTGCCGTAAAACGAGGCGCGCATCCTGAGAGTGCCAGGACGGCGACAGCAAGGCCTAACAGCCAGACGTGGTTTCTTGGCATAGCTCTCCCCTGTCGGTGTTTTGGTTTAACGCCCGAACCTGGGGACAGTCTACGAAGCCCCCCCTATTTTGGCAAGCAAAAAAACCGGGGTGCCCGGAGCGGCACCCCGTAGTAAAGCCCCAAGGATGTGATACCCGGTGATTACCTGTACATCGCCTTGATGTTGCCCCACGTGCTGGGCTCGGTGGCCGTGGGACCACTGTTCCGCAGATACACTCTCCACGCGAACTCGATGAAGCCGTACACGTTACCTACCGTGTCGCCGCCATCGAGGAACCACTGCGGCGGGCAGTAAGCAAAGTCCACGCCGTAGTAGCCGCTGTGGATGGTGCTGTAATGGCTGACGTACGGCCTGGGATACAGAGCCGCCAGGCAGCCGGTGTCGTGCATCATGCACGCCAAGCCCATCGGCGAAGCGATGTTGTCCAAGCCCCACTGCGGATAAGCGGCGTTCGTGCCGATCATCTTCGCAGTGACCAGGAACTTGGGATAGCACTTCGGATCGCCGGTCCCGCAGTAGGTCACGCACGCCGGCGGATCGACCACCACATAGTTCCACCCGCCAACGCACAGCTCGACCGGACCGCTCTGCCACAGCGGGCACCCGCCGGGCCCCGGCACCGGGCAACCATACTCATCCGCGCACCAGATCGAGAACTGGGTCGTGAAGAGCCCCGGATACAGTGTGCCGTAGCCGGCAAAGTCAAGGACGCGAATCTGCTCGACAGTGTGAGCAAGGCACGGATCGCAGTTGTAAGGGGTCGTGGCCTTGCCCATGCTGTTGTCCCCTACCACAAAGAACTCGCCGACAACCGCACCCGGATTCCAGCCATAATATGACCAGAACCAGGAAGAGGTCGGGCAAGGAATGTAGTAGTAGTAATGCATCCAGCAGTCGTACAGCG
>JBAQHK010000259.1:0-10274 GCA_049288275.1 bacterium
GCCTGAGGGCGGCCTCGACACCCGCCCCCCGGCCTATAACATGCCGGGGATCCCCTACCACTACCAGATCACCGACTACAACTGCGGCCCTGCCGCCCTTCAGATGACCATGGACTACTGCGCCGAGGAGATATCCCAGAGCGCAATCGCCGATGTCGCCAATACCGGGGATCCGGGTGGCACTTACGCCGATGACCTGGTTCGGGCGGCCCATTTCAGCGGCATGAGCGCCGCGGTTCAGGATCCGCTGCTCAGAGGTTACGCCGACCGCCAGCTGGGCTACTCCGCGGAGCCCTATTACTGGGGCTACTCTGCCTCCGAGGAACGCTACGAGGATCTCAAGACTCTCGCCTACTCCGGCCATCCGGTTCTCATCCTCACCTGGTTCGACGCAGGTCACGGATCGGGCCACTTTCGAGTGGTCAAGGGCTACGACGATAACCTCGACGTCTTTGTCGTTCACGACCCTTGGTACTACGGCTTCTCGGGTCCCGATCTGCTGGTCGACCAGACTTACCTGGTTGACGACCTGTGGGCTTACAGCTGGTGGTGGGGGATGATCTCGGGTCCTTGGGTTCTGCGCCCCGAGGTGCCCTCGTCAGTCGCCATCGGAGACACCTTTTCGGTCGATCTCAAGATACGCTATCCGGGCCCCTATCCCTTTGCGTCCAACTATCCGTGCTCGAGCTGCCGGGCGACGGTGAGCCTCTCGGCGGGTCTCGCGCTTGCCGCGGGATCGAGCACCGTTAACCTCGCCAACCTGGACTCGGGCGACAGCGCCGTCGCAACCTGGGACTTGGTCGCCGTTGGGCCTGTTGGCGAGTGGGGCATTTCTTTCCAGGCCCAAGGGACGGTGAACGGCTCCTGCGGGTCGTACCCGTCCTACGCGGACACCATCGGCGGGCATTCCTACGAAACGGTAGAAGTCACCGATGGCCTGCTCGCGGGGTGGCAGGCCGAAGAACGCCTCACCGCCGCTGCCGGCGGTTCTCAGACCTCCTGGCCGGGAAGCCGGGCAATGGTGATGGATGACGACGGCGTGGTCCACCTTGTCTGGGCCGACACCAGGGACGGCAACAGCGAAATCTACTACCGCGAGCGCTCCGCGGGCGCCTGGGGGGCGGAAGTGAGACTTACCAACGACCCCAACTTCTCGGACGGTCCCTGTGTGGCGCTCGGTCCTGATGGCTGGCTGCATGTCGCATGGGTGGATACCCGCGACGGCAATCAGGAGATCTACTATAAGCACCACGATCCGGCCGGCGGCTGGTCAGCGGACGAACGCGTGACCACCTACAGTGAAGGCGATCACAGCCCGGCGATCGCGGCCGACGCGGCCGGCGTCTATCTCGCCTGGCAGCAGAGGGAGACCGGCGGCGGGCTTCACTACTACTACGTCATGTTCTCGATGCGTACTGTCGTGGGCTGGTCGACCCCGGTTGACGTAGACGCCTCCCCCGAGCGGGACTCCTATCGGCCTTCGCTTGCGTGTGGCGCGGACGGGCGTGTGCACCTGGTCTACGAGCGGCAGACGGCAAACACTCCCAACGAGAAGGAGAGGATTGTCTACAGGAATTGGAACGGATCGGCGTGGTCGGCCCGGACCGGTCTGTCGACGGAGCTCGCCTATTCTCGTGGGCCCGCGATTGCCGCCGGTGCCGATGGCAGGCTGCACGTGGTCTGGCAGGACGGTGAGAATATCGGCGGAGACATCTTCTACATCGTGCATGACGGTTCCGCCTGGCAAGCGGCGGAGGAGATAGTCACGGGCGGCGGCGACGCAGCCACGCCTTCGGTGGCCGCCGACGGCTCCGGCACGGTGTACGTGGCCTGGGCCGATGGACGCCACGGCGAGCCTGAGATCTATCTAATGGGCAAGCAGGGCTCGGTCTGGGGTGAGCAGCAGCGGCTGTCTCACGGTGAAGGCGAATCGATGCTGCCTTCGGTCGCGGCGAATGCCTACGGCGACCCGTGCGTGGTGTGGACCGACTTGAGACACGGCGGCTCCGATCTCTACTTCAGGGCGACGTCCGATGTGTCGGCAGTGCCGCCGTCGGCGACCCGCTTCCCGAACGGCTCGAGCTTCCATCTGGGACTTCCCTATCCGATGCCGTCGGCATCCGGGACAACGGTGATGCTTGCGGTTCGGGAGGCCTCAACGCTCGCCGTGGATGTGTTTGACGTGCAGGGCAACTGGGTAAGGAGTGTCGCGAGCGGAGTCTATTCGCCGGGCATGTACAACATAGCCTGGCGCGGCGATGATCGGGAGGGAGCCCGGGTGGCCTCGGGCGTCTACTTCATAAGGTGCGGCGCCGCCGGCCGATCGGAGGTGCGGACCGTGGTGATCGTTCGGTAGGCAGTCCTCAGCGCGAGGCCGGTCCTTATATCACGCGGGTGCCTCGATGTCAACACTGATGTGCTGAGAATCCGCAACGCGGCTGATCTCGCGATTGACTTAGCGGCGCGGGCCTGATAAGCTGTAGTCAAGGTGATTGAGTGACAACCGAATAATCTCAAAATCCCTGCCGTTGCTCGCGATCGTTCCAGCGAATTCTGAGCCAACAGTGTTAGCTAAGGGAGCCTGAAGGCCACGCGGATTGTCGGTCTGGCTTCGACCAGAAAACTTGAAGCGTGCGCCGGGGCGCCCACCTGGTAAATCCGGGAATCAGAATTACTGGACACGCGGCACGCTGGCGGGGATTTTTATTTTGCCTCGGGCGCGTAGTTGAACGTCGGATCCATCTGCTTGAGTTCGTCCGCCGCCAGGGCGAGCCTCTGCTTGGCCTCCACGGTGGGACAGGCCTTCCACTCAAGGTAGGCGTCCAGGAACTGGTTGCGCTTGCGCTCGAGGCGGCGCTGCGTGCCGGTGGTCTCGACCGACCGCGAGAAGTAATGGACTTCGCAGTCCTTCATCCTGGCCGGCAGTTCGTAGGGGCAGCCTGTCACGTAGGCGAGTATGGCCGCATATTTCTCCAGCCCGGTTGCGATCTTGGCGCACACCGAACTGACCGCCTCGGCCGCGTCGGCCACCGTGTCGGCGTAAGAGAAGGCGAAGTGAAAGTAGGTCTCTCCCCGCCCCATCTGGCCCTGGGTTCCATGGCGATAGTCGGGAGGACCCTGCCTCGCCTTGGCGGCCCGGGCGGCCTGTCCCTTGTCGAAGACTCCGACCGAGAGGATCAGGACGTCGCCGGCGGCTCTGCAAACCACGTAGCGAAGGGCGGCATCACGCGAAGCCGCCATCCTCTTCAGGGCCTCGATGTCGTAGTCGAAAAGGTAAGGCTTGAGATGCTCGGCATTGGCGGGGCTCGAGAAGCCGGCCGAGAGGCTCCTCAGGTAGGTGCTTATCTCCTCATGATAGCGCTCGCGCTCGCGCGCGGCGGCCTGCTTCTTCGAGGGGTCCGGCTCGGTGTCCTCCGGGATTCGGGTCAAGAGCAGGCAATTGAGCATCAGAAAGCAGGCCTGCCGCTTGTTGTCAACCCGGGCATTGAGTTCGGTCTTGTCGTCGGCCATGTCGGTCGCTTTCTCGGGAGGCGACGGAGGGCTCGCTTTCTCTTAGGGAGCACCTTGGCGCGTGAGGCTTGAAGCGAGCCCCCCGTCTTTAAGCCGCGATTCTCATCCGCGAGGGAACGATTATTCGATTCGGGTCCGATCCAAGTCTGCAGCCTCATGGAACTGCACGAAGTATGCCACTGACTGGCGGCCGGCCAGTGGCGGGGCGCGATCATGGAACTTCTTGGTTTGCGGCAAGATAGGGCAGCGGTTATACTTACCTGGACGCTGTGGGGCCGAGGGTGGCGAGTCGGCGGGCGCGGGGAAATCCGCAGGTGGAGCGCGAAACCGCGCAGTCGTGACGGCAACCAACACGGCGCCCGAGGGGAGAAATAGGGGGAAGCAGGATGCGAGTCGGATACGTTCAGTTCAATCCGGTTTATGGCCGCAAGCAGGCCAACCTGGACAGGGTGGCGGGTTTCCTGGACGGCACCAGGGCCGATCTGGTGGTTCTGCCGGAGCTGTTCGCCACCGGCTACGTGTTTGGCTCGAGAGAAGAGCTCCTGGAGGCGGCCGAGGATACCGCGGGCGAGACCTTCGCCAGACTGGCGGAGCTTTCGCGCGCATGCGGGACGGCAATCGTCGCAGGCATCGCCGAGCGGGAAGGCGACAGGTGTTTCAATTCCTGCTTCGTCTTTGCTCGCGGCGAGATCCTGGGCTGCTACAGGAAGATCCATCTCTTCGACAGGGAGAAGGAGCTCTTTGCGCCGGGCGACCGCGGCTTCACCGTGGTCGACCTCGGTGGTGTGAGGCTGGGCCTCATGATCTGCTTCGATTGGATCTTCCCGGAGGCGGCGCGTATCCTCACCCTGATGGGCGCCCAGATACTGTGCCACCCCGCGAACCTCGTCCTGCCTCACTGCCCGCAGGCCATGATCACAAGGTGCCTTGAGAATCGGGTCTACGCCGTGACTGCCAACCGGGTGGGCACCGAGGTGCGGGACGGCGAGGAATACAGGTTCATTGGAACAAGCCAGGTAGTGAGTCCCCGCGGTCAGGTGCTGGTGCGCGCCGGCGACGACGAACTGGTTCAGATAATCGATGTCGACCCGGCGCTGGCCGACGACAAGATGGTCACTTCAGCGAACCACGCCATCGGCGACCGGAGGCCGGACCTCTACTGCAAGCTGACGGAGCCTTCGCCGTAAGGCAGGCGCCACGAACGCCGGCGGGCCGCCTCAATCTATCTCGCCAGGCTATCTAGCCACCACCAGCTTGGAAGCTGCCTTGAACTGCCCGGCTTCCATCCTCACGAAGTAGATGCCGGCCGCGACCTGTCTGCCGGCTTCGTCGCGCCCGTCCCAGGCGGCGCTGTAAGTGCCCGGCAGCTTGTTCTCATCCACCACAGTGGCGGCGAGCCTGCCGCGGACGTCGAAGACCCTCACCGCGACGCGGGAGCCCGGCGAGGCGACGGCGTAGGATATGGTCATCCCGCGCGCCGACGGGTTGGGCAGAGGACGGCCGAGACCAAAGGCCACGGGCACGCCGGTGTCGGGGCAAGTGTCGTCACAGGGGCCGACGCCAGCGAGGGCGCCCTGGCTCCAGATCATTACGTCATCAATGTAGAGCCCTTCAAAGCCCACCGCCGCGTCGGAGCCGAACTTGAACCTGATCTTGCCCAGGCCCTGGTAGTGCGACAGGTCAAAGACGGCCTGCGTCCAGCCCTGATGTCCCGAGTAAACCGGCTTGCCGGCATTGAAGGGCGCGTCGGAATCCGGCAGGATGGCGTAGGGATATCCCCCCGCCGGGTCAAGCGGCGTGGCCTTGCCTGCCGAATCCACCAGCGACAGGGCGGCCCCGTCCCAGGCCAGGCCGGAGCCGGTCACGGGCTCGTAGGACTCGGCGTCGATCCAGTACCAGAAGCTGAGCGCGGCATCCTCCCCGATTGCCACCCACGGAGTCTCCAGGAGGGCGCTCACGCGATTGGCGTAGCTACCGGTGCCGGTGTCGCCGCACTTCCAGCTCTGCCCCCCGCCGGAGGTGTGATTGCGCGTGGTGGAAACGTGCCACTGGTCGGTCCAGCCGCTCTGGGCGCTGTGAGTCCACCCTTCCGCTCCGATCTCGAACGTGAAAGCGTCGGACTCCGAGACACCGAAGAGGTTGTAAGAGGACGCCGGTTCGATGGCGGCGTTGCGGGCCGCTGACGCATCGGTCGCGACTATCCTGTACTCGATGGCGTCACCGGCCGATGCCGCGACCGCGAAGGCGGCCTGGTACTGGTCGGTCCCGGCAACGTTGGTCATCGCGACCGGTGCCTGCTCCTCGCCGTTCTTGCGGCACTCCAGCATGACCGAGGCCAGTCCGAGGTTGTCGGTGGCGGTCGCCGTGACCGTGGGCGGCCAGCCGGCGTCGGGCTGATCCTCGAGCGGCACGTGGGCCACCACGGGCGGCTGGTTGTCGGCCTGAATGGAGAAAGCGTGGACGTTGGTCGGCGCGCCCTCGGGATCGGTAGCGTAATCGGGCCGGCCGTCGGCCCTGGCGTAGATGTAGTAGCTCACGGTGGCGCCGTAAGCCTGGCCCGGAATCGCCGCCGAGTATTCGTCGGGGTTGGCGGTGGGCGACATCGCAATCGCCGTAAAGCCGCCGCCGGTGGAGTAGTAGAGGACCAGGGAATCGGCATCCAGAGTGATGTTGGAGGCGATCGCAGCCACCGCGGTGAAAGAAGCCACCGAGTCCTCGACGTCATGAAGCGCGTCGTGTGCGATGTCTATGTACAGGCCGGGTCCGATCCCGTGAGCGCCGAAGGCCTCGGCGATCTCTGTGAAGTGAGGGGTACCGTTGGCCAGGTTGCCGTCGTCGTCGTCGGTCTCAAGCAGATCGTAGTAATAGTCGAGGAAGTTGTCGGCCTTGGCGTAGCGCGCGTAGTGAAACAGCGAATCCACAAGGTGAACGTCCGGCGAGAGCGCCTGCCGAAGATCCCACAGAGCGCCGACCAGGATCCGCCCGTCGTCGTGGACCTCGCCGGTCAAGTCGTCGGGGTATCTCAGAGTGTTCTCGCAGTTCCTGAAGTAGGAGCCCGGCCCGGCGATTCCCTCTCCTATGTAGGACTCGTCGGATATGGTGCAGGCGAAGTAGTCGGAGAAGGCCTCGTGCATCGCCCCGCTCGGCGAGAGCGCCCCGTACTGCTTGTCGGTGACGCCGTGGCCGTACTCGTGGTAGATCACGTCTGCGAACATCGCCAGATCGAGACAGGAGCCGTAGCCTGCCCCCAGGAGGATCAGGTTGCCGTCCCAGTAGCCGTTGCAGTAGTTGGGCTCGTTGACGTGAATCGGCGTCTGCCTGTCCATTCCGGTGAAGCCCGGATCGATCTGCTTGATCTTCTCGTGAGACACCCAGATGTGATAGTAGGCGTTGCGCTCGCTCGCGATGGAATTGGCCGAGCTCCAGGTGATGTCCAGTTGGGTCCCGGGAGAGACCGAGTCCGCGAAGGCCGCCTCGGCGCCGCCGTTGTTGGTCACCGATGCCCACAGGCCCCTGATCGCGGCCGTAACCTCCCGGCCGCCGCCTGCGCCGGACTCGATCGAGTAGAGCCCGCCGGTGTCAGTGGTGTCCGAGCCGTACCCGGTCACCGTGACGTAATGCGCGGCGAACGCCTCCTGGGCGTCTGTGTCGGTGATGTACATGGGCTTTATGTAACCCGATACGGCGCCTGAGATCGCGTCGAAGCGAATCTCGTTCACACGCTTCAAGACGTCACCGGTGTCGGCATTCACCCACATGCGCCACACGGCGGGTTCGCGCCGGCCCGCCGGGTCGCGCTCGATCTTCAGGGCGACCTCGTAGGCGAGGTAGTAGTCCGCCTGGGCGCCGCGCGCCACGGGGAGCACCACGAGCCTCGTGGAGACCACGCTATCGGTGGACTCGTCGAAGCCGACGGCGTCCTTGACTACGACTGCTGCGCTGGCCTCGGAGATGGCAGGTGATGTGGAGACGGCAACTGCGGAGTGGAAGTCCGATCCGAAGGCGGTGAGCGAGCCGTCGTCCTTGACGCGAACATGCACCCGGCCGCCCACGACATCAAGGCCGTTGTAGGTCTGCTGGTAGTCGGTGTACCAGCGCCCGCCGTGTCTCTCCTGAGAAAGCAGGCGCAGCTCAGAGGGATAGGCCCCGAGCAGGTCCGCGTTGGCGCGAACGAAGTCCTCGACGAGCGGCCCGATGTTGGCCGCGGACACGCGCTCGGCGATCCTGAGACCCTTGCCCTGGACTCGGTGAGGGGTTCCGGTCACGGGATTCCATTGAGCCGTGTAGCCCTCGCCGTGGCGAAGCCGGAAGGCCTGCCAGGCTCCGGCAGCCTCCTCCGAAGGCGGAGCAGCCTGGGTCGCCAGTCCGTCATCGGCGGGGGTCGCACGCTCCGATCTTCCCGACGGAACAAAGGCCAGCGCCGGCGAAGCCAGAATCAGCGCCAGGCCCAGTGCAATCGCTGCAGCAAGGTGTGGTTTCAGCGTACTCAGCATAAAATGACCTCCCGATCTTGTCGCTCCGGTCAGGGGCCGGCCGGCCAACCCCGATTCAATCCATGTAACTCAATATTCCTCTATTCTTTAGACTGCTCCCGGCCCGCGAGGTAGCGGCCGGCTCCTTCAATTATACCGCAATTGCGCCGGGATATCAACGCCGGGCGCGCCGCGGTGCGCCACCGTCCCGAGCCCACCGTGCAAGGCCCAGGCGCGCGCAGCGCTATTTCGGCTGGCAGCTCGGCGCCTGATTGTGTTAGGGTCAGGTAATCCATCGTGCGGAAAGGAGAAACCCATGCATCGTCGCACCCCAGTGGTTGTGCCCGTGTTCGCAGGTACCCTCGCCCTGGTTCTGCTGTCGCTGGCTGCGCTTGCCGGTACGGTCTTCGCCCAAGCCCTGACCGACCCGTACGAAGTCCTGGCAGAGCACTACGAGGCGTCGGGGGGGCTCGAAAGGCTCAAGGCCGAGAGAACCAAGTACTTCGAGGCGACGGTGTCGGTGATGGGCCTTGAGGGCACGGTGAAGCAGTGGGAGGAGACGCCCCTGAAGAAGCGCCAGGAGGTGGACCTCAAGGTATTCAAGCAGATCTCCGGGGACAACGGCGAGTACGCCTGGGTGGTCGATCAGAACGGCAAGTTCCAGGTTCAGAAGGACGAAATCACCCTCAAGAAGCGCCAGGTGAGGATCTGTTCGCCCGCTACGAGCACCTGAACCGGGATTCCGAGTACTTCACCGTGACGCTTCAGGGCATGGAGAAGGTCGGGGACGCCGACTGCTACGTGGTGAGGACCGCCAACAGCATCAACGACGACGTGCGGCTTGACTACATAAATGCTGAGACCTTCATGGAGGACAAGGCGGTGGTGGTGACTCCGGCGCTTGAGACCGTGACCATGCTCTCGGATGTGCGGGACGTGGGCGGGATCAAGGTGCCCTTCCATCATGAGATGGAGATCAAGCCCATAGAGCAGAAGCAGGCCATCCAGATCACAAAGTACGAAACCAACGTCCCAATGGATCCGGCCCTCTTCGAGCCGCCGGGCGGGGACGTCGAGGATTTCAGCTTCACCGAGGGCACAAGCGCCGAGGGCATTCCCTTCGAGTACATCGGGGATCATCTCTTCGTCGATGTGACCGTGAACTGCGACAAGCGCCTGTGGGTGCTGGATACCGGCGCCGCCACCACGGTCATAGACTCGACCTACGCGGCCTCGATCGGCCTTGAGCCGGCCGGCGACTTCAAAGCCGTCGGAGCGGGCAAGACGGTGGGCGCGGCCTTCGTCACCCTGCCGGGATTCAGCGTGGGCACGATCCGCTTCGAAGAGCAGCAGGTGGTCTCGATCGGGATAGCCGAGCTCTTCGAGCGGGCCGGGCTCTCGGTCGCGGGCATACTGGGCTACGACTTCCTGTCACGCTTCGTGACCAAGATCGACTACGCCGCCCGCAGAATGTCCTTCTACAGGCCGGACGAGTTCACCTACGTTGGGCCCGGCGTGGTGGTGGATGCGCCGCTGACTGGTAACCTCTTTGCTCTCCCGATGACCGTTGCCGGCCGCTACTCGGGCACCTGGTCGCTGGATCTGGGCGCGAGCAGCACCAGCTTCTTCTACTCCTACGCCGAGAAGAACGGCATTTTTGCCATGCGGGGCCTTGAGGGCCTGGCCGGGGGAGCCGGCGGGTACTTCACCATGCGGGCCTCGAAGTACGCGTCAGCGGAGATCGCCGGGTTCAGGCTGGGCGAGCAGGTGATCTCGGTGCCTCTGGAGAAGAGCGGCGCCTTCGGTGCCAGCGAGAAGACCGGCAACATCGGCAACGACATTCTGCGCCACTTCGTGCTGTACCTGGACTACTCGCGCCAGCAGCTGGTCTTCGAGAAGGGCGCGGATTTCGACAAGGTATTCCCGCGCGGCAAGGCTGGGCTGGGCCTTGTGGTCGCGGACGACGGCGGCTACGAGGTCTTCTACGTTGCCAAGGACACGCCGGCCGAGCGGGCGCGCTTCAAGGCGGGAGACGTGGTGAAGAAGATCAACGGCATACCCGCGGAGAGCTTCGCAAGCCTCATCGCCTTGACCGAGCTCTTCAAGGCCGAGGCCGGCACGGTCTACGACATCGAGATCGCCCGGGACGGCAAGAGCCGCAACATCAAGCTCAGGCTCGAGGAGCTGCTCTGACCCAGGTGATCACGTCACTTCTGATTGTGAGTGCGCTGCTGGCGGCGACGGCGGGCGCGCCGTTCGCGGAAGGCGCCGATGGGGCCGGCGACGGGCCCG
>JBAQHK010000260.1:0-2409 GCA_049288275.1 bacterium
ATGCGCGACCTGGAGACCTTCAGGAACCTGCCCGCTTTCCTGGAGAACCCCCGCCTGTTTGAGGTCTATCCGCAGGTGGCGACGGGCCTGCTCGAGGAGCTGTTTTGGATTGGCGAGCATCCCAAGGAGAGGTTCTCGAAGACCGTCCTGCGGGCCATGCGCGCACGACTGCCGGGCATGAGCGCCATCCGGGATCTCCTCGCGGCGCTCAAGGCGCTCTGAGGGACGTGCCGATGAACATCGAGGCCAAGCTCGGCCTGAATGTGTTCAAGATCGATGACCAGACGCACATCGTGATCGATCACGATGTGTGTGAGCGTAAGTGTCGGCTTCGGCCTTGCCTGATCGTCTGTCCGGCGCATCTGTACACGCTGGATCCGCAGGGGAAGATCCTGGCGGACTTCGAGGGCTGCCTGGAGTGCGGCACCTGCCTCATCGCCTGCCAGGAGGGGGCACTGGCTTGGTTCTACCCGAGAGCTGGCCACGGCGTGCAGTTTCGCTTCGGATAAGAGGGAGTGACGATGCACATCGCCGTTTGCATGAAGCAGATCGTCGATCTTGAGCATGTCCGCATCCGACCGGAGACCCGGGAGCCCGTCCTTGACGGGCTCCCGGTGAAGTTCGGGGGCTTTGACAAGAACGCGCTGGAGGCTGCGGTGCGGATCAAGGAGGCCGACCAGACCACGAAGGTGACGGTGGTCGCTGCAGGTTCGGCCAAACTGAAGGACACGGTCAAAGAGGCGCTGGCCATGGGCGCCGATGAGGCCGTCCTGTTGATCGACCCCGCGTTTGAGGGCGCCGACAGCGGCGGCTCGGCGCGGCTGCTGGCGACGGCGATCAAGAGGCTGGGGGAAGTGGATCTGGTACTTCTGGGGGAAGGCTCCGCTGACGAATACAGCGGGGAGGTCCCGGCCCGTCTGGCAGAGCTTCTCGGCCAGACGCAGGTCACCTGCGTGAGGGAGTTGGAGATTCTCCAGGGCGGCGGCATCCGAGTGACGCAGGACTTTGAGGATGAGCTCGAGGTGGTTGAGGTGGACCTGCCGGCCGTTGTCGGCGTCACGAGCGAACTGAATGAGCCGCGCCTGCCATCCCTCACCGCGATCTTGAAGGCGGCCAAGAAGCCTGTTCAGCAATGGACGGCGAGCGATCTGGGCGTCACCACCGACACGGTGGGCGCGGGAGCGGCCAAGGTGGTCACTCTCAGCAACCGAGCCCCGGAGCAGGCTCGCAAGGGTCTCGTCTACGAGGATCCTGAGGAGGGCATCGTCGAGGTGGTCAAAGCCCTGCGTCATGAGGGGGTCTTGCGGACATGAGCAGCGTGCTGGTCTACTCAGAACGTGAAGCGGTCAGGCTGGAGCTGCTGACCGGAGCGGGGGAGATCGCCCGATCGCGTGGGTCGTCTGTTGCAGCGGCCCTCGTGGGACCGGGCTCAGCCGAGAGGGCCGAGGCGTGCTTCTCCCACGGGGCAAAGCAGGTCTTCGTGGCTGAGGACCCGATGCTCGAAGGGGCGCAAACGGACGCGTGCGCCCAGGTGCTGGCCCAGATCGCCGCGCAAGCCGAGGCGGACCTGATACTGATTGGCTCTACACGCCGAGGTCGGTCCCTGGCGCCTCGCCTGGCTCAGAAACTGGAGGCCGGCTCCGTCACGGAGGCTCTCGGCCTGGCCGTGCACGAAGGTCGCTTGGTGGCGCGGCGCTACTCGCTGGGCGGCAACACGGTCAGGGAAGTGGCTGTCACCAGCCCGAAGGCCGTCATTGCCGTTGCGCCGGGGACGTTCGAGGCGGCTCCTGCCGATGTCAAAGTCGACGGTGCTGTTGTCAGGGTGCCGACCACCCTGAACGCTTCGCGGGCCCAAGTGGTCCAGCACAAGAGGAAGCAAGTCGGGGCGGCCAATATCGAACAGGCCGAGCGTGTCGTCTGTGTCGGACGCGGGGTGGAGAAACGGGAGGACCTTCCGATCATTGAGGCCCTGGCAAAGGCCCTGGATGGTGAGCTGGCGGGCACGCGTCCCTTGGCTTATGAGTACGGCTGGATCCCGGAGGATCGCATGATCGGGATCTCGGGCAAGGCGGTGCGCCCGCAGCTGTACGTGGCCGTGGGCCTGTCGGGCCAGATCCAGCATTCGGCGAGCATCCGGGGATCGAAGATCATCCTGGCAGTCAACAAGGACAAGAACGCCCCGATTTTCGCAATGGCGGACTACGGGATCGTGGGCGACCTATACGAAGTGGTGCCGCGGCTGACGCAGGCCCTGCAACGGGGCCCTTGAGGCCGGCAGACTCCCGTGGAGGCCGACGCCGCGCCCGGATACCGGGCGCGGCGCCTTTTGCGCGGGACGAGTTCACGGCGAGGGTGGAGGATTCCGGCCGCGCCATCGGCCAGACGGCCGATGGCAGCCCTCCTGAGGGG
>JBAQHK010000261.1:0-9424 GCA_049288275.1 bacterium
CGCAACGCCTCGCCGTGCACCTCCACCTCGGCTCTGCACTTGGAGCATACCTTCCTCACCAGCCTCTGGGCAAGCACAAGATTCACAGAGGCCGCCACCAGGAACGGCTCCACACCCATGTCCACCAGTCTGTCTATGGTGCTCGGCGCGTCGTTAGTGTGGACCGTGGACAGCACCAGGTGGCCGGTCAGAGCGGCCTTGGTGGCTATCGACGCGGTCTCGGAATCGCGGACCTCGCCCACCATGATTATGTTGGGATCCTGCCGCAGGAAGGCCCGCAGGGCCTTGGCGAAAGTGAGGCCTATGTCCTCATTGACGTGGACCTGGTTTACCCCCTCGAGGTTGTACTCCACCGGGTCCTCCGCCGTCATTATGTTGACTTCGGGCTTGTTGATCCGGTTGAGGGCGGAATAGAGCGTGGTGGTCTTGCCGCTTCCGGTGGGGCCGGTGACCAGCACCATGCCGTATGGGGCCTCCACCGCCTTGATGAAGTTCCTCAGGGACGTCGGCTCGAACCCGAAGCTGTTGAGATCCAGCGCCAGGTTGCCCTTGTCAAGGATTCGCATCACGACCTTCTCACCGAAGATGGTGGGCAGCGTGGAGACCCGGATGTCTACGGTCTTGTTGTCCACTCTGACCTTTATCCTCCCGTCCTGGGGAATCCTTCGCTCGGAGATGTCCAGCTCCGCCATGATCTTCAGCCTGGAGATGATCGCCGACTTCATCTTGGCGGGCTGCTTTATCACTTCCTGGAGGGTGCCGTCGATTCTGAAACGCACCCTGAACACCTTCTCCGCCGGCTCCACGTGGATGTCGCTGGCCTGCTTCCTGACCGCGTCGGCGATCATCGAGTTCACAAACTTGATCACCGGCGCCTGCTCGGCTTCCTCCACCCCCTGGTCGTCCTCGATCTTCTCCTCCAGCACCTCCAGGTCGCCCTCTCCGAGGTCTTTTATCAGCTCCTCGAAGTGATCCGGCGCCCTGTAGTGCTGCTCCAGGGCCGCAGCCAGCGCGTTTTCAGTGGCTACCACGGGCGAGATCTCCAGTCCCGTGATGAACTTCAGGTCGTTGATCGCGGCCATGTCCGTCGGGTCGCTCATGGCCAGGGAGAGCACCCGGCCGTGCTTGTATACCGGCAGGACGTTGTACTTGGCCGCGACCTCCTGGGATATGAGCTTTATGACGCCGCGGGGTATTTCCGCTGAAAGCGGGTTCACCGCCTCGACGTTGTAGATGTGAACCAGGAACTCCAGCAGCCGCTCCTCGGACATGTAGCCGAGCTTGACCAGGGCCTTCTGGAAGGACATTCCTGAGGTTTCCGCCTGCTTGGCAATCGCGGCAATCTCGTCGTGCCGCAGCACGCCGAGGCTTGCCAGCTTCTCCGATATCTCAGTCTTGACCGTCATCGCGTCGCTTCTCCCCGGTTGGTCCCGGGCTCCAGCTGCTCGAAGCGCAGAAGCCCGGCAGCGGTGATCTCGCAAGTCTTGTACCAGGCAGATTGCCGTCCCCGGGGCCCGGCAGGACTGCCAACCCTGCCAAGGTATCGGCCAAAACCGACCAGGCCCGCAAATCCGTCCGGGTTCTCACTCCACCTGGAGCCACGCCTGCCCGGTTGCTCGGCGTTGCAATTTGCCACCGGTGTTGCAGAATGCGGCATCAGCCCCCCACGCATATGTAAGGCCTCAGGCGTTCGAGAGTCCCTGGGCCGATCCCCCTGACTTCCAGCAAGCCTTCAATCGATCCAAAGGGACCCATTCGGCTCCGCCATTCGATGACAGCCTCAGCCTTCTTGGGCCCGATACCCGGCAGCAGCACCAGCTCCTCGAGGCAGGCCTTGTTAATGTCGATCCTCCGGTAGTCCCCATCCTCTGCTCCATCGCTCCGGCCGCCGGCCGGTCCGACCTCACCGCCCACTGCCTCGACACCCGCGGTGTCGGCCCCGGGCGCTGCCGGGCC
Organism: bacterium; assembly: GCA_049288275.1. Taxonomy (GTDB): domain Bacteria; phylum Arandabacterota; class Arandabacteria; order Arandabacterales; family Arandabacteraceae; genus JBAQHK01. The sequence continues at coordinate 1,957 of JBAQHK010000261.1, forward strand.
GATCTGCCCGCCAGGAGCCGTGGCCGCCTCCGTCAGGTCGACGATGTCCTCGTCCGCCTCACGGCCGACGATGTCGATCACTATTCCCGCGGCCAGCGTGGCCACAAGAATGGCCGCCGCCAACCTCTCCTTCCTGTTCATCCCCTCACCTCCCATCCACCCCGGGAATAACACTAAGCTATCGTCAACACCCGACTACCTGTTTAGACTTTGTTTCAAAAATTCAGCGATAGTGCTCTAGTCGTGGACGACACGTTGGAGGACCTACAGGAGGGCACCGAAACCGCGTTTCGCAACAAGTGCGGCAAGCTCCTTCACCCGTTCTGCTTCACCCCGTCGGGCCAGAAGCACCGAGTCATCCGTGACCACCACCACCACGTCCTCGATCCCGATGGTGCCGACCAGCCTCTTTCCAGCATAGACCAGGCAACCCCTTGAGTCAATCCCCAGATGAGAGCCCACCACGCGGTTGCCCCTGGCGTCCTTCGGCACGTGCCTGAAGAAGGACTCCCAGTTGCCCAGGTCGTCCCAGCCTATGTCCGCGGAGACCACCCAGGCTCGCCGTGTCTTTTCCATCACGCCGTAATCGAACGAGATCGCTTCGGCGCGAGAATAGCACCGGGCGAGATCCGCCTTCTCGCCTCTGGATCCCACGCGGCTCGCGAAAGTTCCGAAACACCCGGCAAGCCCGGGCAGGTGCGCGGCGATCTCTTCGAGCACCACGGAGGCCCTGAAGAGGAAGACACCGGAATTCCACAGGTACTCGCCGGACGTGAGGTAGCGCCGGGCCACGCCCTCGGTCGGTTTCTCGGCGAAACCCCGGACCCGGAAGAAGCGGCCTCGGCCCGCGCTCGCCGCGGCGCCACGCCGTATGTAGCCGTAACCCGTCGCCGGACGGGTGGGCTTGACGCCCACCGCCAGCAGGGCGTCTTCGCGCTCGACGAAGTCCAAGCCGGCCTTGAGGATCGACCGAAACCTGGCGGCGCGGCCGATCACGTGGTCAGCCGGCAGAAACACCATCGATGCGTCTCCGACCTCGACGCTGGCCAGACTGGCTCCGTAGGCAATGCACGGAGCGGTGTTCCTTCCGGCGGGCTCAATCAGCAGGCGCACCCTGCCGTAACGCGACGTGATGCGCCGTACGGCGTCCGCCTGCCTGGCCTGGGTGATCACCCATATCTGCTCGCGCGGGAAGAGCGGCAGCAGCCGCTCGATCGCGAGCGCCAGGAGCGTCTTGCCGCTGACCAGAGGCAGCACCTGTTTCGGCCGGGCCTCGCGCCCCAGCGGCCAGAAGCGTTTGCCGCTGCCGCCAGCCCTCAGAACCGCGATGCGCACGTCACTCCTCCCCGAAACTGACCGCGTCACCGCCCACACCCAACAGGGCCCGCGAGATCTCGCCTCTTATCTCCTCAAGCCGCTCCGGCGTGCGCGCCTCGAACCTCAGCACCAGCGCCGGCTGTGTGTTCGAGGCCCTGACCAGGCCCCAGCCGTCGGGGTAGACCACCCTGACGCCGTCGATCGACACCACAGTGTGGTCGGCCGCGAGCCGGCGCTTGAGGTCCTCGACAATCCCGAACTTGCGCGTGTCGTCGCAGGCCACCCTGATCTCGGGCGTGGTGAAGTAGCGCGGCACGTCATCGAGGAGCGACGAGAGGCTCTTGCCCGCGCGCGAGACTATCTCCAGCAGCCTCAACGAGGCGTAGATCGCGTCGTCGTAGCCGTAGTACTTGTCACTGAAGAAGATGTGGCCGCTCATCTCGCCGGCCAGGAGCGCCCCCTCCTCCTGCATCTTGCTCTTTATCAGCGAGTGGCCGGTCTTCCACATGATCGGCACGCCGCCGGCCTTCTCGATCGCCTCGGGGAGGGCCTGCGAGCACTTGACCTCGAAGATCACCTTGGCCCCGGGGTGGCGGGCTATTATGTCCCGCGCGTAGACCACAAGCAGCCTGTCCCCCCACAGGATCTCACCGGTCTCGTCCACCACGCCTATCCTGTCGGCGTCGCCGTCGTATGCGATCCCCACGTCAAGCCTGCCGTCCCGAACCGCTTGCTTCAGCGGCTCAAGAAAGCGCGGCACCGTCGGATCGGGATGATGGTTGGGAAAGCGGCCGTCGGGCTCGCAGAAGAGGAACTCACACCGAAGGCCGGTCCGGGCGAAGAGGTCGCGAACCACCAGCCCGGCGGTGCCGTTGCCGCAGTCCACCGCCACCCTGAGGCCCGGCTTGATATCTATCCCCTCGAGCACCCGGTCCATGTACTTCGCTCTTGCGTCGTCCCTGGTCACGCTCCCCTTGCCCTCGGCGAACCTGCCCTCGGCTGCAAGTCGGGCGATCTCCTGGACCTGGTCGCCGTGGATGGTGGACCTGCCGGAGGCCACCTTCAGCCCGTTGAACTCGGGCGGGTTGTGGCTTCCGGTTATCATCACCCCCCCGTCGGTCTGGCAGTTGAAGAGGGTGAAATAGAACACCGGCGTCGGCGCCACTCCGAAGTCCACCACGTCGAGGCCGGACCGAGAGAGATCGTCCGCAAGAATGCGCCTGAAGCCGTCGGAGCTCAGCCGGTTGTCGCTGGCAAGCGACACCCGTCGGGCGCCCCGCAGCCTGAGATAGGTACCCACCGCCCGAGCCAGGGTCGAAACGCTGGCCTCGGTGAGATCCCGTCCCACGGTGCCCCTGATGTCGTACTGCCTGAAGATCTCGGGATTAAGAGTCACGCGCGGTCCTCTCCCGCCAGACGCACACCAGCCCCGCGCATGCAACCACCTCGGCTCCCCCCCGACGCAGGAACTGGGTGAAGTAGGAGACCGCAGCCGTGAGCTTCGGGGCCAGCTTGGAGCCGGCCACCGCGGCGCTTTCGAGCCCCCCCAGAGCCATGAGCCTCAGCACCAACCCGGCCAGCAGGCCCATCAGGCAGGCTCCGAACAGACCGCCCACGAAGCGATCCACGGAGGAGAAGCCTGACTTCTTCGCCACGTTTGAGACCATCTTGCCCGCAAGCGACACCAGGATCGCGACCACTATGAAGGTGATGACAAAGGCGAATATCTTGCCGGCGGTGGGATGCGAAAGCTGGCCCGTCACCGAGACCGTCCCGGCGGCCACCCTGCCCGCGACGAAGACCCCCGCCACTATCGCCACCACGGAGGCGATCTCCTGGATCGCTCCCCTGATCATGCCGTGAACAAAGCCTGCCACCATGACCAGGATCAAGGCTCCATCAACCAGATTCACGTGCCCTCACCTCTTTCCGGTTACTCTCCATCCAGATCGGCGACAGCCCACCCCGGGACATCACCCCGGGGTGCCGCGCGCCCAATGGCAGCTTGCATCGCCTCTTCGGGGATCGCAAGCCGAGCCGGCCAGTGCATGGCGGCCCGAGGTTACATCCCGGCCCGGCGGAGTGTCAAGGCCTTACTTGCCGCGACCCGGGCCCCAGGGGTCAGTCCCTGAGCTCAAGGGAAAGCCCGACTTCGTAGGATCTGCCGGGCAGCGCCGGCATGCCCCAGGACGTGAAGATCACGTCGTCGAAGATGTTGTTGATCCTGCCGAAGACCCGGCCACGATCCACCCCGACGTAGGCGTACAGGAGGGCGGAGCTGTAGCCTGGAAGCCGAGTGTCCGCCCGGCAGGCCAGCGAGCCGCCGCACAACGCCCCGCAGCTGTCGGCCGGGGGGCTGAACTGATCGCCGGAGGCCACCGTCGGGACCCTCCGGCCCGCAAACACCGCTCCGGCGTCCACATGCTCGGTGATGCGCCGCTCCACGCTGACCCGCCAGGCCAGAACGTTGTCGGCCCTGTACTCGAGCTCCCGGTCGGTCTGCCGGTCTGTGGCCTTCCCCACCCAGTACGACAGCCAGACCTCAAGGCCATCCAGCGGCCGGAATCTGCCCGAGACGTCTGCCCCGGCCAAGGACACCTGGGCGTTTGTGGACTTGACGCTCATGCAGGGCTGGTCGGTCCGCCACAGAATCATGTCGCCGACTCTGCGGTAGTAGCCGGTCGCCGCCAGCTCGAGGCGACCACGCGTGAGGCGGGCGCCGGCCTCGAACCCGCCGGAGTGCTCGGTCTTGAGATTGGGATCGCCGGCCTCCCGAGGTCCTCTCCAGTATAGATCGTTGAACGTTGGGTAGGCATAGCTTCGATCGACTTTGGAAAACAGGGTGACTCCGTTCGCAAGCACCAGCCATGCCGAAACCTGAGGCGACACCTCGAGATCGAACTGGGAGTTCTTCTCCACTCTTAGGCCGCCAGACAGGCGCCAGGGCCGAAGGTCGACCTCCTGGTGGGCCGATGCGTAGAGGTCGTGGGTGGAGCGCTCACCCAGGGAGAACATCTCCACGCTGCTTGTGCTCAGGATCCAGCGGCGCTCGTATCCGGCGCCGAGCGAGGTGGCCCACCTGTCGCCCGATCGCCGGGTGGCCTCTGCCCGGACCCCGTCAATCCTGCCTCGGTGGCCATAGGTGGACTGTGCGAAGCAGCAGCTGTCGCCGGCTTGGGGAAAGTGGCAGACCGCATCGGAGACGTAGGTCTGGTCCGACGCGGAATGGTAGTAATCCAGGCTGGCTCCGAGATCGGCGACCCTGGCAAGCGAGATCTTGAAGAAGTTCCTGCGGTCGTTCTGGCTGCCCGGATAGCACCCCGGGGATTGGACCTCGCTGGTGTGCCTGAACCACACCGCATCCGTCTTCAGCCCGAAGAGGTCTTTGGCGAGCTTGCCGCAGAGCTTCTCGCCCTTGGAAGCGCTGTGGGCCACCCAGCCATCCGACCTGGTGTAGTCGTAGGCAGCGAGCACCCCGAGGCCCTCGGCCAGCGCACGCCTAAAGGCCACTCCGACCGAGCGCGACCCGAAGCTGCCGTTCCAGAAGTCCACTTCGGTGGAGGGCACCTCGGGCGCGGCTTCGGCCGACACCACATTGACCACGCCCCCTATCGCCCCCGAGCCGTAGACCGACGATGCTCCACCTTTCATCGCCTCGACTCTCGCTGCCCCCGATCTGGGGAGCCAGTTGAGATCCAGGGGAGCCACCTGCGGGTCGGAAATCGGGACGCCGTCAAGCAGATAGACAATCTCGTTCGAGGAACCGCCTCTGGCGCTCAGGGTCTGGAGCGACCCGTAGGAGCCGTAGCGGCTGAGACCCAGGCCGGAGTCGATCACCAGAGCCTCCCCGGCAGTCGAAGACGATATCTGCTGGAGATCGGCCCTGGTCGCGATTGTGACGTTGCTGAAGTAGAGGCCGGGATCGGCGGGCAGACGGTCCGCGGTGACCACTACCTCGTTGAGCCGATAGACGCGCAGCGAATCAGCCGGGACTTCTCGACCGGCCACCGCGCTGTCGGAAGCGGCGCTTGGAGAGACCGCAGTCTCCGGCTCCGCCCCACCGGCTACACCCACCGTCAGGCAGGCCGCGCCGACAGTGATCAGGGCCGCCATCACGAACTTCGAGGACCTATTCATCTTTCTCCTCCATTCCAGACCAGTGCTTGCGGGCAACGACAGCCGCGACCGCGCCGAAGATCATGGCGTTGGCCGCGACGTGGATGGCCGCGAAGGGCACGCCGGCCAGCATGACCACCGCGGGATTGCTCCATCTTCCCATGGACACAGCGACGCCGTAGTTGGTCAGTGCGTCGTAAAGCAGGGTAACCACGGCTCCCGACACCGCAGCCCACAGCCCGGTCCTGGCGCGCGTGGGTCCCAGCTTGCGGAGCAGAAAGCCCGACGATCCGACCACAGCCATGCCCGCCACCTGCGCCAGCAAGACCGGCGGAGGCGCGGGCCCCAAGGGATTCGCGAGGGACCTGAGCAGCATGGCGGCGCCTCCCACCAGTCCACCGGTGCGCCACCCGGCAAGGTATCCGGAAAAGAAGCTGACCGCGGACACGCCCTCGACGTTGGGCACCGGCAGGACAAGCATCCCCACGGCGACGGCGAGGGCGATGAGGATTGCGGTTGTGGCCACTCCCTTGCGCATAAACAAACCCCAGCCACGGGGGGCTGGGTCGCCTCTGGTCACCTCCCCTCGAAGGCAGTAAGCAACTCCGGGGTGGGCAGGTCTCCTGGCTATCGGGTCGTCCTACTCCCCACGCCTTCCCGGGCTCAGGCCCAGTGGCATCTGTGGGTTTCGTCGCCGAACACAGTGGCGGGGCCGCGCTGAAGCGCTTCCCTATTAAGCCTTGCGGCGCCCACACCCTATTTCAGCTCCGGGCGAGGTGCCCGCGAGCTTGTCAATGGAAGATGCTACCGGAGGGGGCGTCGGTTGTCAACACCAACCGACATATTGCGAGATCGCCTCACGACTCAGTAAGATCTGGCCTTCCTCAGCTGGCCCAGAGTCGACCGCGGAACCGTGCAGGTGCCCAGCAGAAGATTGCCGTCGCGGCGCCCGTGGGTGTCCGAACCCCCGGTCGCTACCAGCCCCATCTTCTCGGCCAGCTGCCTGTAGCGGTTCACGTGTTTCTCGCCGTGCTTGGGATGATAGACCTCGATCGCCTTCATGCCGCAGGCCATGAAGTCGGTCACCAGGTCGTCTCGCCTGAGCGTGCCGGGATGGGCTATGGCGCCCACGCCACCGGCCTCGGCTATCAGCTGAAACGCCAGCTGGGGCTTCAGCGCGTACTTGGGGACGTAGGCCGGGGAGTCGAACCCGATGTACTTCCTGAACGCCTGTTCGTAGGTCTCGACGAAGCCCCCCCTCAGCAGCGCCTCCGCCACGTGAGGCCTTCCTACCGAGCCGCCATCGGCAATCTCCAGCACCAGATCGGGATCGACGTTGACCCCCATTGCCCGAAGGCGCTCCACCATCTCCAGGCCCCGCTTGCGGCGGGCGTCCCTGAAGAGCCTGAGGTAGTCCAGCATGTTCTGGTTCTCAGGATCGATCATGTAGCCCAGCACGTGGACATCGGTCTTGCCGTCGGAGGTGCTGAGTTCCACCGCCGACACCACCTCGAAGCCGGCCGGCGCCGCCTCCAGCGCCACCGCTGCCCCTTCGATCTCGTCGTGATCGGCGATCCCTATTCCGGCCAGCCCCATCCTGGCGGCCTCGGCGACCATCTCATCGGGAGTCATGTCGCCGTCGGAGAAGGTGGTATGAACGTGAAGATCCAGTCGCCCGTCAGCTGATTCCATTACTTGCGGCCCAGTCCTTCCAGCCGCACCCTGGCATCCCGGAAGGAAGGATCGCTGCGGACGATCTCCCGGTAGCTTTCGGCGGCCTCCTCGGTTTCCCCCATCTTCTCGTAGGCCATGGCCAGATTGTATCGCAGGCCCAGGTACTCCGCCTGCGAGTAACCCTTGATCTCCAGCCCGGCCTTGAGCTCCTCAATCGCCAGCTCGACGTCGTCGCGCTCCATGAAGCATCGACACGCCATCTCTATGCTTCTCAGTTTGAGCTCGGGGTTCTTCTGAGCCAGGCTGAACTCCGCCAGGGCCTCGTCGTAGAAGCCCATGTCCAGGTAGGCCATACCCAGGT
>JBAQHK010000262.1:0-2190 GCA_049288275.1 bacterium
GGGCCTGAGCATCGACAGCGAATTTACCAAGAAGGCCTGGGCCGAGAGCCTGGGGATCACCAAGACCCCTCTCCTGGCGGACTTCTGGCCACACGGCGGAGTCGCCGCCCAGTATGGGATCTTCCGGGAGCGCAACGGCTACAGCGAGCGCGCGGTCTTCATCCTGGATGAGAACGGCGTCGTTCGCTTCAAGAAGATCTACCCTATCAAGGAAGTCCCTGATATAAAGGAGATAGTGGCGGAAGTCGCGAAGATCTGACGGAAGAGCTCGCGGGTACGGAGACCGGATGCGGTTGCAGGATGCGTGAACACTCAGTCCTCATAGGCGGCCAGGCCGGCGACGGCATCAGGCAGGTCGGAAGCCTGGCGGCTCACCTGTTGAGCTCGCTGGGCTATCGGATCTACTTCTGGGATGACTATCCCTCGCTCATACGCGGCGGCCACAACTTCTCCGTCATCCGGGCCGCCGATCGCGTGATCGGCGCCTACACCAGCGACGTCGGCGTTCTGATTGCCCTCGACCAGACCACGATCAAGGAGCACGCGCGGCAACTCAGGGCCGGCGGCCTCGTGGTCTGTGACTCCGATGTGGTCAAGGCGGAGGAAGCCGGTGGGACCGGGCGGACTGGTGACCGCCTGGTTGGCGTTCCAATGACCGGGATCGTCAAAGAGGCCGGCGGCAAGCCCATCATGCGTAACATCGCCGCCCTCGGGGCGACAGCCCGGGCCATGGGTATTGATTGGGAGACCGTGCGCTCCGTGGTCGCAGCCGAGGTGAAGAAGGCAGCCGAGACGAACCTCAAGATTGCCGAGCTTGCCTATGGCCGGGCCGGCGAGCCGCGTCTCAAGGTCGAGCCGCTTGCCGGCGCGGGCTCGGAAGGCGCAGGCGCGGCCGGACCTCTCCCCCTGATGCCGGGAAACGAGGCGATTGCCCTGGGGGCAGTACGGGCGGGTCTCAAGCTTTACATCTCTTACCCCATGACGCCCTCCTCAAGCATTCTGCACTTCCTTGCGCAGCAGGAGGAAGAGCTGGGGATTGTCACTTACCACCCCGAGAACGAGATCGCGGTCGTGGTGAGTGCTATAGGAGCGGCCTATGCCGGCGTGAGGACCATGGTGGGCACCTCGGGCGGGGGCTTTGGCTTGATGGTTGAGGGTGTGAGCCTGGTTGCACAGAATGAATGCCCGGTCGTCTTTCTGGTCTCGCAGCGGCCGGGCCCCAGCACCGGGCTTCCCACCTACACGGCCCAGAGCGACCTGTGGTTTTTCCTCAACGCCGGGCACGGCGAGTTCGTGAGATTCGCGGTGGCCCCTGGGGATCCCGATCAGGCCTTTCGCCTGGCGGGGCTTGCCATGAACCTCGCCTGGAAGTACCAGATCCCGGCCTTCATCATCTCGGATAAGAACGTGAGCGAGAGCACCTTCAGCTTCGAATCGCGGGGGGATGAGGTACGGCGTGAGGAACCGCCCTTGTGGGACGGCAAGGGTACTTACCGGCGTTACGCGCGCACCCCAAGCGGAGTCTCTCCGCTGGCCTTCCCCGGCCAGAAGGGCGCAGTGGTCAAGGTCACGAGCTACGAACACGACGAGTACGGCATCACCACCGAGGCGGCCGATGAGAGCGCCCGGATGCAGGAGAAGCGCCTGGCGAAGCGCAAGGGCCTGGCCGAGGAAGTGGAAAGGATGGAGGCCGTCGTGACCTATGGGGACAAGGCCTCCGCCACGGCGCTTGTGACCTGGGGCTCCACCAAAGGGGCCTGCCGCGAGGTGGCAGAGAACCTGGGACTTCGGGTGGTGCAGCCGCTGGTCATGGAGCCGCTGCCGGTGGGGCAAGTCAAGCGGGCGCTCGCGGGCGCGACGCGGGTGATCGCGGTCGAGAATAATGCGACGGCCGGCCTCGCGAGGCTCCTGGCTTGTCACGGCATCAAGGTCCACGGGACCATCTTGAAGTATGACGGGCGGCCCTTCGCGGTGGACGATCTTCGGCGGCGAGTGGAAGAGGCAATGAAATGACGGACTCCGGCGACATCACGCCCGACATCAAGCCCGGCATCGACCTCGGGACCTACGCCGAGAACACCTGGTGCAAGGGCTGCGGCAACTTCGGCATTCTCTCGGCCGCGAACGAGGCCATCCGAGAATTGGTGGCCTCAGGCAAGCCGGCGGAGAGCCTGGTCATGGCCTCGGGCA
>JBAQHK010000263.1:0-5766 GCA_049288275.1 bacterium
ACTATGACTCGGGCATCGAGGCGACCTTCAGATGCAGCGACATATACGGGAATTGGTCGGACTGGCAGGGGAAAATCGCTGGGCTGCTGGGCGTGAGCGGCAACATCTCGCGTGATCCACTGTTTGCAGACAGAGCAGCGGGTGACCTTCGGCTGTCCGCGGGTTCCCCGTGCTTGCCTGAGAGCACTGGGTGCGGGCTCATAGGAGCCTTGGGTGCTGAGTGAAGAAGGCTACCCAACAAGCGGCTCGAGCGGACGATGCGTCGGCGGCATGGCGCGTGCGAGAGAGGCAGGGCAAGCGCCCCGCCGCCTGCGCTAGCCGCTCAGCCACACCGTTAGGCGGCATGACCATCTCTGGGCGTCGCGATGGTGAGCGGCGGGACTACCGCTGTACATAAGTCATTGCTTTGCGATATGGGGAGGAAATGATGGGATTTGCTCGATGGGTGTTCCGTATAGCCGGGATGTACGGGATTCTGGTGGGGGCGCCGATGTTCTTTCTGGAGCCTCGGTTGGCACCGGGGGCCATACATCCAGTCTTCTTCTACGCGTGGGTGAGTCTCAACCTGATGTGGCAGGTTCTGTTCCTTGTGGTGTCGACACACCCAATCCGTTACCGACCAGTGGTTCTGGTTTCTGTTTTCGAGAAAGCGTCCGCGGTCATCGTGATACCCTGGCTGTATCTTGCAGGACGAGTTGGGGGCATGTGGCTTGGGGCGGCGGTCGCGGATTTGGTGTTCGCGGCCCTGTTCATTGCGTCTTATCGAGTGACGCGGCGGCAACCGGGGCAAGACGGCGCCTAACCAGTGGCTCCAGCGGACATCGCTACGGCGGCATGGCTCTTGCGGGTGTGGCAGGCAACAGCCCCGCCGCCTCCGCCCGCCGCTCAGCCACACCGTTAGGCGACGAGACACATGGAATACATAGCGGGGGATTGGGATCATGGAGATGAAAGCACGGCGAAGAACGAGCGCGAACCACAAGTTCCTGGAAGACTCGAAAATGTCCTTTCGGGAAGTCTTTGATTTTGCCTTCAAGAGTCACGTGCCAACGCCGCAAGCCTTCGCAATCAAGGTCACCGAGTGTTTGTGGGCCAAGACCTTTCGTGACCTTGCGGCTGGGGAACTTGGCTACCTACTCATCTGCCATCCTGATTATGCCTATTGCGAAGGGTTCAACCCTAGAATAGCGATGAGTCGTTCCATGACGCTGATGGAAGGAGACAACTGCTGTAACCATCGGTGGGTGTGGAGGAAGTGATCCACGAGTCTGGAAATCGGCCGCCGAACAAGTGGCTCGAGCAGACGATGCTCGCGTCACGTCGCTTGCAGGGAAGGACGGCAAGCGGCGCGGCGCCTCGCCGCGCCGGTGATCGGCACCGTTAGGCGACTAGAGTGAGGAGCAGATGGTTCGGGGTCTCCTGGTTCTGGGATGTGTTTTGACGCTGCTACTGGCAGATTGTCGGCGGCCCGTATACATCGGGCCCGGGCAGGAGGGCAGGAGGATAGTGTTTCTGCCCGAAGGGTGGGAGGGTGAGACCAATATGCTGCGTCAGCCCGGGGTTGCTGAATCAGAAGAGGTCTGTGCTATCGTAGAGTCGGTTCTGCGGTATCTGTGGGCAGCGTCGGAGATCGATACCCTGTGCTTTCTCTCATTTGGGACGGACTCGGCCGGAGAATGGCTCGATCTACCGCAGGGGCTGATCGGCAATCTGCCGGGTCTGAGCCTGGCGATTCATCCTGTCTCAGAGGCGCAGCCAGCGGCGAACCCGGGGCCTATGCCGGGCCAGATCATGGCCCGGGAGACGCCCCGGCTACAGGGCGCCTTTATTCGGGTGGAGCTCAGGGAATGGGTCGCGGGCTCGACAGATTGGGTGGTGTTGAACCTTAACACCACTGCCCACGAAGGGGTGGCGAAAGCCGCCGTCCGGAAGTCAGGCAGCGAATGGATCGTCGATGAATGGTGGCTGTCTGAACAATACTGCCCAGGAACGGGTGGAAAACGCGGCCGCCCGGAGGTCCAGCAGGGAATGGACCGGGGGGATATTCAAACAGTAGTCGCCTAACAAGTGGCTCGAGCGGGCGACACTCGCGTCACGTCGCTTGCAGTGGCAAGGGCCCCGCCGCTCAGCCACACCGTTAGGCAGAGGAGACTAGACCGTGGACATGTGGAAGTACTATGACATCACCCACCGTGAGCACGTCGTGTGCAACCCCACAAGTGAGGAGAAACTTGCGCGTCTCGTCGGTCTCTTGCGCCTCCCGCCGGGCGCCAGTGTCGTTGATATCGCTTGTGGGAAAGCCGAATTCCTGATTCGCCTGGCTGAAGCCTATGGCGTGCGATGCACCGGCATCGACATCTCCCCCCATTGTATCAACGACGCCGGGGCAAGACTCAAGGCGAGAGTGCCCGGTGCGAACGTCACCTTCATGAAGATGAACGGTGCCGACTTCAGACCTGATGAACAGCACCGCTTCAGCCTTGCTTCGTGTATCGGAGCGAGCTGGATCTTCAATGGGCACGCGGGTACTCTAGACGCACTTGTCAGTATGACCGAGCCCGGTGGCTGGGTGATTACGGGTGAGCCCTTTTGGCTGCGGGAGCCGCCAGAGGATTATCTGAAGGCCTCGGGTGAAACCAGAGAGGGCTTTGGCACTCACTTCTCGAATGTCGAGACGGGGGAGCGGCGTGGGCTTGACCTCGTTCACACGTTTGTGAGTGCCCAGGACGATTGGGACAGATACGAGGGACTTCAGTGGTACGCGACGGCCGAGTACGCTCGCACTCACCCAGATGACCCGGATCTCCCGGAGCTCCTCCAGCGAGTTGCGAAGAACAAAGCAGTGTACCTGCAGTGGGGAAGAGATACTTTGGGTTGGGCGATCTATGTCTTTCGGCGTCGCACCGCGGAAGGTACCCATCGCGCGGCGACTGCCTAACCAAGGCATGCAGAGGACCGGCTACGCCGGCCGCTGATGCCCGACGTTCGGCGGATTTGATGGAGGGATATGCACACGGACAATCGTAGCTTGTGGGTCAAGAGTGGAGCGGCGGGGATAGCGGGCATTGTGTGCTACTTTCTGGCCATCCTGATTTCCTGGCCGGAGAGCCAGATCGGCAATTCGGCTGGACTGCTCGTCATAAGTGCCTTTCCGATCCTTGGGATCATCTTCAGCTACGGTATCCATGGCGCTCTATCTGCGGAACACGATAGGACTGCCAATGATCTCGGGCTTGTATTCGCGGTCGCGGCATTCGCCATGCTGCTGGGGATGCTCATGGCCCAACTCGCAGTTGGTGCTGCGATTGGGGAGATAACGATGGGGCTGGATGCTGCGACAGCGAAGGCGCTGCGCCGAGGGCTGAGGCTGATTGACCTGGGTCTCGATGTAGGATGGGACTTTCTGATGGGCACAGCGATGATCTTCTGGGGTGTCGCTATGCGCAGGCGCAAAGGGTTCGGGCCTGGGTGGGGCATCCCTTCGGCTATCTTGGGTGTCGCGGCTATTGTGCTGAACGCCGTGACGTTCCCGTGGCCTCCGGGCGGGCATGGCCTATTCGACATCGGGCCCGTAATTGCGGTGTTCTTCGTGGGCCTCGGTGGACGTCTCATTTTCCTTGGAAGACGGACGGTGGCCTAGGCGGCCGCCGAACAAGTGGCTCGAGCGGACGACACTCGCGTCACGTCGCTTGCGGAGAGACGGGCAAGCGCCGTGGCTCTTCGCTCGCCGGTTAGCCACACCGTTGGGTGCACGATGTGGCGCAGGTCGGATTGGTCGGGCCAGCAGGTCTGGGGGGGCTAGATGCTAGAAGGTAAGCGAGTTGTGTTGCGCCGGGTGAGGGACGGAGATTGGCCGGACATTGAGAGATGGGCGGAAGAGCCAGATGCCCTCTTCGGCGTGTACCAGCGGTACCAGGTAGACCTTTTGGTGGAGCTCAAGGAAGGTTACCAGAAGACGGGTCTCCTGACTCGGGAGTCGGCCTTCATGATGATCGAGCTCGTCGAAGGCAAGCAGGCGATCGGTGTGGTGCGGTACCGGCCACTCGGGTTGCCGGACGAGGATCTGCCGGTTCCCGAGATCGGCTTCGCGATAGCGGAGCAAGGTGCACGAGGGAAGGGGTACGCGAAGGAGGCAGCGGAGCTTCTGGTGCGGTACCTTTACGACAGCACGCCGACAGAGCGCATCATGGCGGTGACGAGCGCGGAGAACGTTCCATCGCAGCGGGTTCTCGAGGCGCTGGGCTTCCACCGGGAGGGTGTGCTCCGTCGGGCGATGTATCGCGGTGGGCGCTGGAGTGATGCCTTCATATACGGTTTACTTCGAGGGGAGTTCACGGGTGGTAGTTAGGCGATGAGGAACGGCACCCAACAAGTGGCTCAAGCGGACTCCGCCGCTCAGCCACACCGTTGGGCCGCGCGGGGGTATGACGCCATGCGGTATGTGCTGGTAGTGCTGGGCCTGGTCCTCTGCGCCTCGTGCTCGGACGTCAATTGCCCGAGGGTCTGTGACGACTGTGGTCAGTCGTACGATCCCCCTGCCTGCACATACATAGACGAGGGGCTAGTCTTGTCAGCGTCGGAAGCGCTGGCTCCCGTGCATACAGGGGGTGGTGAGTTTGTGTTCGACCTTAGCGAAACCCCCCTTGTCCAGCAGCACACATTCACAGATCTTGAAGTCGCCTATGATGCGAGATCGAGTTGTCGGGAAGATATCTGGCTCTTGAACGCGCTGACGAGCCAGTGGGACAGGTTGGACTATCACTCTGACGGTTGGTGTGCGCCGGCGCTCTGGCGGCATTACGTGCTGGTGTCCGCCCGGGCTGCGGAGCCGACCCTCTATGTCGACTCGGCGCTCAACCTGACGATGCGGGGTCCCGAGATCATTGATCCGACGGTGAGAGCTCTGAGGATTCACCCAGGATACTACAGGGTCACGCTGCCATGGGTGGCATCGGGGGTCGCCTTCGGGTGCGGTGGACTCTGGGTGGCGACAAGATTCGGTGACGCTGGTGCATGGCGGAACTCCGTCTACAGGCTGTCCGTCAGGGGGGAGGTGCTCAGCCACTTCCCCGCTCCGTCGACGTATGCCAGCGGTCTGGAGTTCGACGGGGAGTATCTCTGGCTTGCCGATGGGTCAGACAGCATTTTCAAGATCACAACAGATGGCGACGTGGTGTGTCGTTTCGGAGTGGCGACGGACTATCCAGGCGACTTGGCAAGGGACGCGGCCGTACTTTGGTTGTCTGAGTATCAGAGGCCAAACAACGTCCCCGGCAAGATTTACGAGATTGACCCTGCTTCCTCCTGTCAATGTGGGAGTGCGACGGTACTGGATAGTATAGATATTCCTGGGAAGTGGAGCGAGGCGATCGCCTGGACGGGGGCATCCCTACTGGTCGCGAGTGACAGCCTGTACGAGCTCGATCCCAGCGAGGGCGTCCGGAAGGCCTACCCGCTTCCTGTTTGGGGTGTCCACTCCCTTGCCTGGGACGGAAGTGGTGTATGGATGCTCTGCTCTGGTCCCAATGGCACCTATGGCGCAGGAGAAACCCTTGTGCGCCTCAGTCTACGATAAATGGTGGCTGCAAACTTAACCCGGGTTCCGGGCCGCACTCCGTGGGCCGGCCCGACAAGTGGCTCGAGCGGACGATGCTTGCGTCACGTCGCTCGCGTAGAGACCGGCAAGCGTCGCGCCGCATCGCTCGCCGCTCAGCCACACCGTTAGGCAGCGCCACTGGGCGCCTTCGTGGGGGGGCACCCTTGAAT
>JBAQHK010000264.1:0-2513 GCA_049288275.1 bacterium
GCCATGCCGCCGTAGCGAAGTCCGCTCGAGCCACTTGTTATCTCCCCCGAAGCCTATTCTGCTCGCAGCCACTCCTCGACAAAGCGCCGAGGGCTCATTACCTTGATGCCTCGGTACCCGGAAACCCCTTGCAGCCCCCGGTCTCCGCTCACCACGACCTTCGCGCCACTCGCCAGCGCGCAGGCTAGAAACTTGTCATCATCCGGGTCCGGGCACACGGGGCGGGCAGCCCCGGGGCGTCCACCACTTCCGCGAGCCCCGACAGCATCTCAAGAAACGGCTCGGCATTCACCCCTGGGTACTCCTCACTCAACCTCTGGGCGACCCCCCAATACTCCTCTAGGATCGCCCCAGACACCACAATCTCCACCCGGCCGTCACGCCAACCCTCCAACACCCGGTACGGCCAACCCCAAAAGAATAAACCAGATATCACAACATTCGTGTCAACGACGACCCTCAACCCCGCCCCCGCGTCTCCCGGACCACCCGCCCAACGTCTGACCGCTTCATCCCCGCGCGTCTGGCACTCCGCCGGGCCGAGGCTATCAGATCATCGAACTGCCTCATCGACGGGGCTGCGATCTCCTTCAGAATCACCACGTCCCGTTGCCCGATCACCACGAAGCGGGAGCCCGCCTTCAGCCCAAGGCGCTTGCGCACCGCCTCCGGGATCACAACCTGTCCCTTCGATGTCATCTTGGTGGTCGCGACCTTCTCCATCTCTCACGCCTCCTGCCGGATATCCCTCGCCCTGCTCTTACTGGTAAGACTACCACCAGGCCACCACCAACGCAACCCAAATTCGCGCTCCTAGGGCGGAGATAACGGACGCGTTTCAGCCGCGGCGGGCGAGCGGCGCGAGGCCTGCCGCCGAAGGCGTCTGCGGGACGAGTGACGGCGCCGTGCCGTCGGCTGCAAACGCCAGTTAGGCTTCACCGACCCTTGCCTACAGGCTTCCAGCCGATACCGTCGCCGGACTGGCCTGCTAGGTGGATCGTCATTAGGACCGACGCCACCGTGTCGTACAGGTCGCTTGCCACCGCCATCTGGTTAAGCGTCCCGATGATCGTGACATCTTCCTGCGGCCAGTAGTACATAAAGTTGTGGGACGAGCCCGTATGGCCCCAGACCTCACCGAGCGCTCTCACCGAAGGGTCATCGAACCTATCGAAAAGCACGCGCGAGACACCGAGGCCGTAGTTGTTCCGCGGTCCGGATTCCACCCACGCAAGCATCTCGCCCTTCGTCAGCGAATCGGCGAAGACCTCCCCGCTCACGAACGCGCGAAGGAAGGCGTTCAGGTCCTCAGTGGTTGAGACGAGGCCGCCGCCTGCCCAATCCGCTGTCATCACGGACGTCCAGAGCCCGCATTCGATGTCCCCCAGGTACCTCTCAGCAGGCGGCCGTCCGGGAGTCGCCGGCCTGGGTGGCTCATACGCCGGACGGTAGGTGTGCTCCATGCCCAGCGGGTCAAGGACCATCTCCCGATAGAGCTCGTGGAGTGGCTTCTCGGCAACCCTCTCTAGAACGAGCCCGAGGAGATTGTAGCCTGTGTCGGAGTAGTGCCATCCGTCGCCAGGCCTGAAGCGAGGCGGGCAGTTCTCTTTGACGTACTCGATGGTCTCTTCGGGGCTCCAGCGCCTCTCAGGGTCTCCCGCGACCAGGTCCAGAAAGCCCGGGCAGGCCCAGTCATCCACGATACCGCTAGTGTGATTCAGCAGCTGTCGTACGGTGATCTCGTGGCTGAAGGATTGTCCCTCAAGGACGTGAAGCCCATCCACAAGAGACTCCGGGAGACACTCGGCTACTCGGTCGTCCAGGTTGAGTGTCCCCTGCTCGACAAGCTTCATCGCGATGGTCGCGGTCATCATCTTGGCAATGCTGTCGATGCTGAACTGGTCGTCGGGCACAGCGGGGGTCAGGGACTCGGCGAAGGCAACACCGCTTGCGCCCTTCCAGTGGAGCGTTGGCCCGTCCACGAGCAGCAGCCCGCTGCGCACGCCTGGCTCGCGCTCGACAAGGTCATCCAGAAGCGACTGAAGGCGGGCAGACAGCAGCGAATCCCGCCCGGCAAGGCCGTGGCCGGCCGGTTCAGCAGCGCTCGCGGCGCCGACACCGCAGGACGCCATCAGCGCAGCGGCCAGCACCAGTACCCACACGGCCGATGTCGGGGTCTTCCCCGTCTGCGACCCACAACCCCCGCGGCGATGTGCCCGGCCGTCCCGGTACGAAGGCCTCGCGTCGTCAGTCTCGATTCCCACCTGCATCATGTCCCCCCTTCAGGGATTCGCCTGAGGTGAAGCCTAACGGTGTGGCTGAGCGGCGGGCGGGGGCGGCGGGGCGCTTGCCCAGCCCCTCTCGCACGCGCCGTGCCGCCGACGTCCGTCCGCTCGAGCCACTTGTTATGCTGCCCACTCATATCCAACCACAACTCAACGCTTGACTCGATGTAATACTGTTGTTATAATATCGTGGAAAGGAGATGCCGCCATGATCAAGACCGCCGTCCG
>JBAQHK010000265.1:0-26428 GCA_049288275.1 bacterium
GACCGAGCGCCTGCTGGGCGTCAGCGAGGAGGCTCTGGAGCTGGGCAAGCGGCGGCTGGAGAAGGCCCAGGCCTTGCTGGACGTCGGGTCCGGCGTGAGGTCCGACGTGCTGCGGGCTCAGGTTGAGTTGGGCAACAACGAGCTCGACCTGATCTCCGCTCGCAACGCCCTGAGGCTCGCTGAGATCGATCTGAAGCACTTCCTGGGCATCACCGACGACCGGGCTCTGGAGCTGGAAGACATCCTGGAGACGGGGGAAGCCACGGGCAGCCTCGAGGGGACACTGGCAGAGGCTATGGAGCGGCGCCCCGACATACGGGCCGGCTCGGATGTCGTAGCGGCGCGGAGGCGGGCGGTGTGGAGAGAGGCGGGCGGATGGCTCCCGACCTTCGAGTTCAACTGGAGGAAGCAGTACTTGGCGCCCGACAGTCTGCCGGGATTCCCGGACAGGGTCGTGGACGTCTGGGACAAGGCCCAGTGGCGCTGGAGTCTGACCGCCAGCGTGAGCATCTTCGACGGCCTGGCCACCTTCAGCGGGGTAAAGATGGCTGGATCTCAGCTGGGATCGGCCAGGGAGGACCTCAAACAGACCCGACGCGACGCGTCGCTGGAGGTGACCCGCGCCTTCTACAATGTCGAAGAGGCCCGCCAGAGGGTCAAGGTCAGCAAGGAGACCGTCAGCCTGGCCGAGGAAGAGCTCCGGCTTGCCGAGGAGAAATACAGGCTGGGCGGCGGGACCATGCTGGAGCAGATAGATGCCCAGGTCACGCTGAGCCAGGCCAGAACCTCCCGCATTCAGGCGCTGTATGATTACCTGCTCTCCCAGGCCGACCTGGTGAGGGCGGCGGGACAGGACTGACGCGCCATGACCGGAAGACGAGCGATCATCCTCGGGGTTGCCGCGGCCGGAGTGGCAGCAATTGTGATCGCCAATCTGAAGCTGTCCTACGAGAGCGCGGTTCGGGTTGAGGCGACACAGGCCAAGCGGGGCGCGATTGTGGAGAAGGTATCGGGACCCGGGGTGATCTACGCCGAGTCCCAGGTGAAGGTCAGCTCTTCGGTGATGGGCAGAATCACCCGCCTGGCGGTCAAGGAGGGCCAGAACGTGGCGGCGGGCGACGTGCTGTTGGAGATAGACGCGTCGCAGTACCGTGCGCTGCTGAAGCAGGCCGAGGCCGGCCACGGGGCAGCCCGCGCGGGAGTGGACCTGGCGGCGGTCAGAGTCGAGGACGCGGCGAGGGAGGCGGACCGGGTGAGCGAACTGGCCCGCTCCGACCTGGTGTCCGGTCGGGACATGGAGGCGGCCCAATCCGCTCTGGCGGTGGCCCGAGCCGAGTATGAAGCCGCGAGGGAGTCCGCGGAGAAGGCCGAGGCGGCGCTGGCTGCGGCCAGGGACGACCTTGCCGAGACCGTGATAACCTCCCCGATCACGGGAACGGTCACCAGCCTCAACGTCGAGGAAGGCGAGATCGTGATCACCGGGACCATGAACAACCCCGGCACGGTGATCATGACCGTGAGCAACCTGGACACCATGGAGGTCAGGGCCGACATTGACGAGACCGACATTGCCAAGGTCGCTCTGGGACAGGCGGCGGAGGTCAGCGTTGACGCCTTTCCCGACACCACGCTGGCCGGTGTGGTGTCGGTGGTGGGCAGCTCCTCCAGCTCCGCGCGGTCCTTCTCGGCCAGCTCGGACGAGCGGGCCACATTCGAGGTCAGGATGAGGATAAGGGACCACCTCACGGGTCTTAGGCCGGGCATGGCCACCACCGTGGACATCGTCACTGCCTCAGGAGACAGCATGCTCTTCGTTCCGATACAAGCTCTGGTTTCCAGGGAGACCGGCGAGGGGGACGTGAAGACCGAGACCGAGGGAGTCTTTGCGGTAGAGGGCTCCAGGACCAGGTTCGTTCCCCTTCGGACCGGGATATCCGACGACAAGAACATCGAGGTGCTCGGGGGCCTTTCCGCGGGTTCTCAAGTGGTGGTGGGGCCCTTCAAGGTTCTGCGGGACCTGGAAGACAGCACCAAGGTGAAGGTGGTCAAAGCTGAAGAATGACGTATCTTGACCTGGCGGCGATGTCGTCTGCCGCCCTCCTCAAGCACAAGCTCCGGTCGGCACTAACACTCCTCGGCGTGGTCATTGGAATAATCTCCGTCAGTTCAATCACCTCGGTCGTGAGGGGCATAGACAGGTACATGTCCTCACTGCTGGGCAGCATGGGATCGGAGGGCTTCGCGGTCACCAGGATGGGGATGGTGATGAGCGAGGAGGACTTCATCAAGGCCCTCAAGCGCAGGGAGATCCAGCCGGAGGTGGTGGACGCCATCAAGGAGCAGTGCCCGTCGGTGGCCCACGCGGCCCCGTTTGTGCGCACCGCGGCCAGGGTGAAGAGCGGCAGGCTGACCGCCGAAGACGTGTACATAGAAGGCACCACCGAGGACGCCCAGTTCATGACCGAGATCGGCCTGGAGGGCGGCCGATACTTCACCGCCTACGAGGTGGAGCACGCGGAGCCGGTCTGCATTGTCGGCGCCGACGTCGCCGCCGCGGTGTTCTCGAGCGCCGATCCCGCCGGCAGGACGGTCTACATCAAAGGCCACAGGTTCACCGTGATCGGCGCGCACGCCAGGATGGGGACGGTCTTCGGGATGTCCAGGGACTCCTTCGTGCGCATACCCTACACCACCTTCCAGAGGGTGTTCGGACGGCGGGGGGAGACCGAGATCTCGGTGCGTGCCAGGAACGCCGAGGCGGTGGGTCAGGCGACCGAGGAGGTCAGGGCGCTGATGCGGCGAATTCGCAGGCTCCGCCCCGGGCAGGACGACGATTTCGGATTGGTCACGTCGGAGGCCCTGATGGGAATGTGGCGACGCCTCTCGGCCAACATCTTCCTCGCCATGGTAGGGGTGGGCAGCATTTCCCTGCTGGTCGGTGGGATAGGAATAATGAACATCATGCTGGTGTCGGTGAGAGAGAGGACCAACGAGATCGGCATACGGAAGGCCCTGGGGGCCACGCGGCGTCAGATTCTGCTGCAGTTCCTGACCGAGTCGTCCCTGCTGTGTCTCGCCGGTGGGGTTCTGGGCGTCGGAGTGGGCGTGGGAGCGGCCGAGGTCCTCTCGTGGAAGACCCAGGTGCCGGTGGCTGCGGAGTGGTGGGCGATCGCGGTGTCGCTCGGCGTGGCCTTCGGTGTAGGGCTCTTCTTCGGGGTTTGGCCCGCGGCGAGGGCCTCCTCACTGGATCCGGTTGATGCCCTGAGGTACGGCCAATGACCTGGTCGATCGGCATAATCAGGATTGCCCTGGGCTCACTCGCGGCCAACAAACTGCGGACCGCTTTGACCGTGCTGGGAGTGATAATAGGGATAGGGACGATCATCGGAATGCTGTCCCTGATAAACGGCATAAACCGGTCGGTGATGGAGGAGTTCGAGCGGCTGGGGCCCGACGTGATCTACGTCACCCGGGACCAGCCCGGCCTGCACCTGGAGACCGGGGCGGGCAAGGAGAGGAAGCGGATCCGCCTGGGGGAGGTGGAGGAGCTCAAGCGGAGGTGTGGCTCCCTGGACAGGGTCTCCATGATTGCCGAGCGCCGCAGCCGCGTGTCTTTCAAGAGCTCGCGCACGGGGATGATCACGGTCAGGGGAGTGACGGCGGACTACGCGGACGTGGCCAATCTGCCCATCGCGGAGGGCAGGTTCTTCACGACGGCGGAGGATCGAAAGTCGAGGGTCTGCGTTCTGGGCAGCGAGATAGTCAAGACGGTGTTCGGCAAGACACGACCTCTGGGCAGAACCGTGGATATCCAGGGCAGGAGCTTCGTGGTGGCCGGTGTTCTCGAGGAGACCGGGATGGCCTTCGGGTCCAGCTACGACAACGTTGCGATCGTGCCCTACAGGGCAGCGAGGGGGATGTTCGGAGAGGATCCCAGGGACTACGTGATGGCGGTGCCGCGCCCGGGGCTGGCTCCGGATGACGTGATTGAGGAGGTTCGGACCACCTTGAGGCTGATTCGCAAAGTCGATCCGGGCAAGGAGGATGGGTTCGCGGTTTCCACCCAGGAGTCGCTGCTCGAGACCTATAACAGGTTGACAGGCACCATATACTGGGTTATGAGAATAGTGGCGTCGATCGCGTTGCTTGTGAGCGGCATAGGCATCATGAACATCATGCTGGTGGTGGTGATGGAGAGAACCCGCGAGATAGGGCTGAGAAAGGCCATCGGGGCGACCCGGGCCGCGATAATGGGCCAATTCCTTGTCGAGGCGGTCGTGCTCACGCTGATAGGCGGGGTCGCCGGCATCGCCCTGGGCCTCCTCATACGCATCGGAGTCGCCCTGGGCACCCCGTTGCCCGCCAGCGTCCCGGTGTGGGCTGTGCCGATGGCGCTGGGAATATGCTGCGCGGTGGGGCTCTTCTTCGGACTCTATCCCGCCTTCAGAGCGTCCGGAATGGACCCGGTTGAGGCCCTGCGATATGAGTAGAGCCGGCGCCGTGGGTGTCGCGGTGTTCCTGGTATTGGCGGCGATGGCCGCCCGGGGCGGTGCGGAGAACGATCCCACGGGGCTGCCGCAGTGCTCGGTGCTCGGCCCGGGGTTCTGCGTGGACGCGGCCTACTTCCTGGCGGACGGCGCCCACACAGTCCAGGTGTACTTCAGCGTCTGCAATCAGGGGTTGCAGTTCGTCAAGGTCCCGGGGGGTTACCAGGCCGGCGCGGACCTGTCGGCTGTGCTGCTGGACGGAGAGGGCGACCAGGTCGCCGGCGATACTTACAGACTGAAGCTCTTTTGCCGGGACTACGAAGCGACTACTTCGGTGGATTCGTGCACTTCTCAGAGGATGGCTTTTGACGGCGCGGCCGGGGATTTCAAGCTTGTGCTCGGTCTGTACGACAGGGACTCCCGGGCCAGGGGGGTCGTGGAGGCGAGGTTGAAGATCCCTCGGCTTCTGGACTTGCCGTCCCTGAGCGATCTGGTCTTCCTGGACCGGGCTGCCGATTGCGATCGCGACGACCCGCGGGGCTTCGCACCCAACATCAGCAGGATCTACAGGGACGAGCGGGACAGCGTTCAATTCTACTACGAGGTATATCACGGCGCGGGCCGCGACACGCTGGGCGTCTTCCATGAGATCACCCAGTCGGACGGCGGGAAGGTCCACCAGCGGTCGCTGGTCTCGGTGGGCCCGGGGACGGCCGGTGGCTGTTTCGCGGCCCCGGTGGAGAGCCTGCCCAACGGGATGTACGGGCTCAGGATCGGCATCCGGTCCGCCGCCGGCGAGGTGGTCGCCTCGCGATACAAGGAGTTCGAGATAAGGCGTGACAGGTTTCACCTGACCAGAGACCTGGATCAGGCGGTCGCGGTTCTAACCTACATAGCCAGGTCCAGCGAGATAGACGCGTTCGTCAAGGCCGGTGAGGACGACAGGAAGCGGCTGTGGGAGGAGTTCTGGTTGGAGCGGGACCCGACGCCGGGCACGCCGCGCAACGAGTATCAGGAGGAGTACCTCCGGCGCTTCAGATACGCCAACGCCAATTTCGGTGTGCCGCTGACCGAGGGCTGGAGAACCGATCGAGGCAGGATCTACATTCTGTTTGGGGAACCGGACGAGATAGATTCCTATCCCTTCGAGGAGGACCGAAGGCCTACCGAAGTATGGCATTACTACAGTCAGGCCAGGCGATTCGTCTTCGTGGATGAGACAGGCTTTGGTGACTATGTGCTTGTCGGAGGCGGCGGCTAGGGGACGCGGCATCGCCGCGGCGGTTTCGAGCCCGGTTGCCTGCCTCAGGGCCCGGCCGGATTCGCGGTCGGAGCTCCTCAGCCAGGAGCTGTTCGGGCACTCGGTTCTGGTCACTGCCCGAAAAGACGGTTGGTCCCGGTGTACCCTTCGCGACTCCCACCGCGGCTGGATGCCGACGTCCGCCCTCTCCTGTCACTTCGACCACCCGCCGAACCGCGCGGTGGCGGTCAGGTTCGCCGCGGTCTCAACCGGCGCGGGCGTGAGCCTGCTGCTTCCCCTGGGCAGTCTGGTCGCTGTGCTGGGCACCGACGGGCCGGCGGCCCGAGTGGCCCTTCCCGGAGGCCGGGTGGGCTCAGTGCCGACCCGCGATCTCAGGTCCGCGGGGGCGCTGGCCTGGAGCCGGCGCGCCTTTTCGGCGATCGTCCGGCAGGTGACGGGAACGCCTTATCTGTGGGGAGGCAGGAGCACGTTCGGCTTCGATTGCTCCGGGCTGGTCCAGGCGGTGATGAGCGAGTTCGGGATTGAACTGCCTCGGGATTCGCGCGACCAGGCGCAATGCGGGCTCCGGGTCCGCAGGATGGAGGACCTTGCGCCCTTTGACCTGGTCTTCTTCGGCCGGGGTCGCACCATAGACCATGTGGCGATTCACCTGGGCGGCTTGCGGATTCTCCATGCCTCGGGCCACGTCAGGAAGGAGAGTCTGGACCCCGGGTCAAGGCTCTTCAGGGCCGACCTTCGTAGCAGATTCCGGTGGGCCAGGAGGATTGTCCGGTGATCAGATCCGAGCGCCTCGCGATTCTTGCCGAGGGCAAACTGGGAGTGCTGACATCCAAGACCGCCGCCTGCGTGGTTCGCTATCAGCCCGGGCGTGTGACCTGCATCATCGACAGCACCAGGCGGGGTATGACCGTGGGTGAGGTGCTGGGTTTCGGGGGCGACATCCCCGTCGTCGGCTCGATCGGCGAGGCGCTGAACCTCAGGCCTGACTCGCTGCTTGTCGGCATAGCTCCCAAGGGTGGGCTTCTGCCGTCCGAGTGGCGCCGTGTGGTGGTCGAGGCCGTGGAGAGCGGCCTCGACATAATAAGCGGCCTTCACACCATGCTGGAAGACGATCCCGAGATCGGGCCGCTGGCGGCCCGGCGAAATGTCCGCATCTGGGATGTCCGCCGGCCGGTGCTGCCGGACGACGTGGCGCGGGGGATCCTCAGGCGCAAACGTGGTCGGGTGGTGCTGACCGTGGGCTCGGACTGCTCCTCAGGCAAGATGACCGCCGCCTACGAGGTGACCCGGGGGCTCAGGCAGCGGGGCGTGCGGGCGGAGTTTGTGCCCACGGGCCAGACCGGCATGGTGCTGGCGGGCTGGGGGCAGGCGGTCGACCGCGTTCCCGGCGACTTCATGGCCAGGGTGGTTGAGGATCTGGTGCTCGAGGCGCTCTCCCGCGCGGACGTGGCGGTGGTGGAAGGACAGGGCTCGCTTGTCCATCCCGCGTACTCGGGCGTGACCCTTGCGATTCTGCACGGCTCGTGGCCGGACGCGATGATTCTGTGCCACCAGCCGACCCGCAAGAGGATCGATGAATTCGAGGTGGAATTGCCTTCCCTGGCCCAGCTGGTCGACACCTACGAACGCGCGTGCCTTCCGCTGTTCCGGTCCAGGGTGGTCGCGGTGGCGCTCAACACCTACGACCTCGACGAAAGCGGGGCCGGAGCCGAGGTCGAGCGGGCACGGCTGGAAACCGGGCTTGTCACCACCGACCCGGTAAGATGGGGAGCGGACGCCATCTGCGACAGCCTGGGGGGGACGCTGTGAGGGTCACGCTTCGCAGGCACCGGCTGGAGCTCGAGGTGCCCTTCGCCATCGCCCGCGGTACCACATCTGCCCAGACCATCTGCGTCGCCGAAGTAGACCACGCGGGCGTGACGGGGCTGGGTGAAGCGTCGCCTTCGGCCTACTACGGCGATTCGGCAGAGGCGGCCTCGGAGGCCATCGAGGGGGCGGGC
The DNA here is from genome assembly GCA_049288275.1 of bacterium. Taxonomy (GTDB): domain Bacteria; phylum Arandabacterota; class Arandabacteria; order Arandabacterales; family Arandabacteraceae; genus JBAQHK01. The sequence goes on from JBAQHK010000265.1 coordinate 7,749, forward strand.
CCGATCCTGGGGGACGATCCCTTCGCGATCCACGCGGTCTCCCAGCGCCTGCTGCAGCGGTTTCCCCGGAGCCCCTCGGGCAGGGCCGCGGTCGAGATGGCGCTCTGGGACGTTGCCGGAAAGCTCGCCGGGCTGCCGGTCTTCGAGATGCTGGGGCTCGCCGGTCTGGATCTTCCCAGGACATCCTTCACCGTGGGGGTTGACGACGTCGGGCTTGCGCGCCGGAGAGTCGACCGGTTGAGCGGCTTTCCGATTCTCAAGGTCAAGGTGGGCTTCGGAGCCGAGGAGGATCTCCTCGGTCTGCTTCGTCGGGAAACCACAGCCGTGCTCAGGGTGGACGCGAACGAGGGCTGGCAGGCGGACCAGGCAATCGAGAAGATCCGGGCTTGGAAGGAGTACGGCATAGAGTTCTTTGAGCAGCCGCTCGCCAAGCTGGACAAGGACGGCTACGCCAAGATCAAGCGTCACACCGACGCCTTGGTCTTTGTGGACGAGGGAGTGACGACCTCAGCCGACATCGCCCAGTGGGTCGGCCTCGCCGACGGAATAAACATAAAGATCATGAAGTGCGGCGGCCTGGGGGAGGGCCTGCGGATGATAGCGGTGGCAAGGGCCCTCGGGCTCAGGGTGATGCTGGGATGCATGGTGGAGAGCTCCCTGGGCATCACCGCGGCCGCTCACCTCGCCCCCCTTGCCGACTACTGCGACCTGGACGGCAACCTGCTGATCTCCAACGATCCCTTTGCGGGCGTGACGTCGGCCCGGGGCGTGCTCGCCCTGCCCCCAGGTCCTGGCTTGGGTGTTACCCCCCGAAACCCGGCCGATCGGCACGCATGAAAGCCTAGCCTGAGGATCATCGGCAAGACAGCAATCCCCCGCAAGTAGCGAGCAATTTCCGCTAAAGCGATACCTGTGGCTGCCGATATCGGCCTAGGGACATCGTGACAAACACCATTCCAAAGGAGAGGTGTGCTATGCGCAGGTCCGGCATTCTCTTGGCCCTTGGGTTCGTACTTGTGACCTCGGTCGCTGTTCGGGGCGGCGACACCGGCAAGATCGTGGGCATGGTGGTCGACAGCGAGACCGGTCAGCCGCTGGTGGCGGTCAACGTCACGCTGGAGAACACCAAGACCGGAGGCATGACGAACATTGAAGGATCGTACCGCATGGTGAACGTCCTGCCCGGAACCTACGCGGTCAGGGCAGGGATGATCGGTTACCAGGCGGTTGTGAAGGAGGGGGTGCTGGTGAGTTCCGACCTCACCAGCACGGTGGACTTCGAGCTGAGCCCCGCCGTGCTCGACATAGTGCCGGAGGTGGTTGTCACCGCCGAGAGGCCGCTGATAAGGAAGGACATGACCTCTTCGGTCAGCATCATCGAGCACGAGGAAATATCGATGCTGCCCATTGAGTCCGCCTACGACATGATAGGCTACCAGGCCGGCGCCTCGGCCGACCGGCGCGGGATTCACATGAGAGGCGGTCGCGAGACCGAGGTCTCCTACACGGTCAACGGCTCCTCGATCGTCGATCCGATCTTCTCCAGGGTTTCGGCCAACTACGACGAGGCCGCCATACAGGAGATGGTGATCCAGAGCGGCGGCTTCAATCCCGAGTACGGCAACGCCCAGTCTGGGATCGTGAACATCGTGACCAGGGAAGGCGGGAACACGTTCGAAGGGCAGGTGGAGCGGAGCTTCTACGTGCCTCTGGAGGCCCTGTGGAAGGCTGCGGACGACGCCAAGCAGTACGACACCGGCTTCAGTACCACCAAACTAACTCTGAGCGGTCCGCTGCCGTGGTCCGATCGCATCAAATACTTCGTCTCCGGCGAAAGGTCGGAGTGGGGTGACTGGGACCCGCACGTCTACGTTCTGCCTCATCAGGAGAGGGACCTGGATCAGCTGACCTGGAAGGTCACCGGAACGCCGACCCAGAGCCTGAAGCTCTCCTTCGAGGGGATGACGTACGGGTCGGAGTTCTTCAGGTGGGACGCCCGGCGGCAGAAGCTGCCGGAGACCTTCCTCAAGTACGAGCGGGACACCGAGGTGGGCATTCTGAGCGCCACCCACATGCTGAGCCAGGACACCTACTACGACCTGTCGCTGTCGCGCTTCGCAACCCACTATCACGCTGCGCAGCCCGACAAGTGGTGGGATCTTTCCAAGTCGCAGGAATGGAACACCACTCCGGCGGAGGACGGCGGCGGCGGCATAAACATCTGGTCGGAGTACGACGAGGACAACTTCATAATCGCCGGCGATAATCCTCTGTTCCACCACTCCAAATCGGTGGTGTACGGCGGCAAGGCCAGCATCACAAGCCAGGTCGACGAGCATCACCAGATCAAGGTCGGCGGCGAGCGTTCCACCTACCAGACCACTCATCAAGAGGTGTACGCCTCCGCCGGCAACGTGTACCGGAACGACTACACCGTCGAGCCCACCTACGCCGTGGCCTACGCCCAGGACAAGATCGAGTACAGCGGGCTGGTGGTCAACGCCGGTCTGAGGCTGGATGCATTCGATCCCAAGTTCAGAGTGCCGTCCGATCCGGTCTGCCCGTGGGACTCCATGAGCCAGGTTGGTGGGGACGACTGGAGCGGGCCCGACAAGAAAGAGCCCCCTCTGTGGAATCTCAGGGACGCTGCGGTCAAGTACCAGGTGAGCCCAAGGTTGGGAATCTCTCATCCGATATCGGAAAAGACCGTGCTGCACTTCACCTACGGGCACTACTTCCAGGTGCCGGCCTTCAGCTATCTCTATACCAACACCAAGTACGACATGGGAGGGGCCTGGCCTCTGATAGGCAACCCGGACCTCAAGCCCGAGCGGACGGTGTCCTACGAGGTTGGGGTGGAGAACCTGATATCCGAGGACCTGATGCTCGATGTGACCGGGTTCTACAAGGACATAGACAACATGCTGTCCACCGTGGTGATAAACGACATCCGCGAGTCCGACACGCCCGAGTGGGCAACGGAGTATACCACCTACAGCAACACCGACTGGGGCAATGTCCGCGGCTTCGAGCTTGCCGCGCAGAAGCGCTTCCGCGAGGAATGGATGGGGCGGGTAAGCTACACCTTCATGATAGCCAAGGGACGCAGCTCGGACGTCAGCGAAGGCTACCTCAGCAGGTTCAACGGGACCATCCCGCCCACCAGGGAATACTACCTGGACTGGGACAGAAGGCACAGCCTGGTGCTTGACCTGGGCTACGGCCAGCGGCAGAACTGGGCGATCAACCTGCTTGTGAAGTATGCTTCCGGGTCGCCCTACACGCCCGGTGAGAGCAGCAGGTCGCAGCAACCCGAGCAGAACACCGCGAGGTTCCCGTCGACCTCAGTGGTCAACGTCAAGGCCTCGAAGGACTTTCACTTCTACTCCGCTGTGGAGCGGGTGTTCCTCCAGGTGGACAACCTCTTCAACAAGAAGAACCTGGTGGCCTTCGACGACAGCGACACCGATCTGATGAGGTACCTGCAGTTCCAGGGTGAGTACACCGGGCCTTACAACGACGTCACGGTCTTCGGGGCGCCGCGCGAGATCAAGGCCGGCATACAGCTGCAATTCTAGCATCGGAGGTAAGAGATGGAGCCCAAGCGGACAATAGGCCTTGCGATCCTGATTCTCGTTGTCGCGTCGGTCAGCGCCCGGGGTTGGGACGACCAGGTGGTGGCCAGGTTTGGAACGCCCGGGGCCGGCGTGGGCGTCGGGGATGCCGGCGGACGCGCGCCGCTGGCGCCCTGCGTGTCGGCCAACTTCGGCTGTATCATAGGCGATCTGTGGTTCCCCGGGATCTACACCATAGGTCTGTGCCTCTACACCGGCTACTATCCGGGCTCGGCCGAGAACCAGCAGGTCTTCCAGTCCGCCCCCTGGATGGGCGGCTACGCCGAGGGCGCCGAGGGGGGCGATGTATGGACGGCAATCGGGACCTTCGATCAGGCTGACTTCCTCAGCTATGACACCATTTGCAGTGGTTTCAAGGTCGCGCAGCCGGGCGGCAGCGGGATAAACATCGAGAGCACCTTCGACACCGGCGACTCGCCGAAGGACCTCGGCGTGGTGACCACACTGCGCTACACCATGTGGTCCGATCCGCGTTACGACGACTTCGTGCTGGTCAAGGCCGACCTGAAGTTCACCAAGTCCATACGACACTTCTGGTGGGGCTGGATGTCGGACTGCGACGTCGGCAACAACACCCTGACCGACTACTACTACGACGACCTGGTGGGCTACGACGAGGCGCTGGGCGTTGCCTACATGTACGACGACGACGGCGATCCTGCGGTGCCGAGCGACCCCAGGAGCAAGTTGCTGTCGCCGACGCACGTAGGCCAGACTCTGCTTTCGGCTCCCCCGCCGGGCGGGAGCATAACCGAGCCGGCGACCGCCAGCGCCACCTGGGAGACCTTCACCTGGTGGGACTGGAACAACGATGTCACCGGCGACGCTTCCGCCTACGAGCGCCTTTCCCAGGGGACGATAAAGCCCAATCCCCCGGACCAGGCCTTCGACTACAGGATGCTGACCGCCGTGGGCCCCTACGAGATCCAGGCGGGCGATTCGGCCACGTTCTACCTCGCGATTGTCTTCGGCGACGGCCTTGACGCCGACTACTGGGCGCGCAGAGCCAGGATTGGCGCTAGCCTCTCGACCATGGGCTCGCTGATGGAACACGTAGAGAACGCCAGGGACCTCTTCGCCAGCAGTCTGGTGATCGAGGACCCCGCTCCCGAGCCGTGCGTTCTGGCCGACCCGTTGGCCAGCGGCAAGGAAGTAACCGTGGGTTGGGAATGCCCGTCGGAGGAGGACGACGACTTCGCCGGCTATCGCCTTTACAAGAGCACGGTTTCCAACGTCGGGCCCTGGAGCCTGATCCGTGACTTCAACGACAGGCCCTACCCGAACTCCACGGTGGACACCCTCAAGGTCGGGTTCCCGACGTTCTACCTGGCGACCGCCTATGACCTGGCGGGCACCGAGTCCACCGCGGGCGCGGCCAGCGCTAAGACGCTCGAAGGGGTGTACGCGTCGACGCTCCCGTCGGACTACAGCGGGGACTGCGAGGAAGCCTGCAGCGAGGAGTGCCAGGGTTGTCCGGAATGCATGGAGGCGTGCGTGCGGAATTGCATGAAGCAGCAGGCCCGGCGCGCGCTGGATGGGGTATTCGTCGCTCCCAATCCTTACCGCGGCAGCGGAGACTGGGAACGTCTGGATTACGAGGGCAGGCTTGCCTTCATGAACCTTCCCAAGCAGTGCACCATATACATCTACTCGCTGACCGGCGAGATGGTGGACGCTTTGCAGCACAACCTCCCCGGCGACCAGTCGCCTGATGCCGCCGGCAACGAAACCGGCGGCGAGAGCTGGGACATGCTCACCGCCGACAACCAGTCGATAGCAAGCGGCGTCTACCTGTATCGCGTCGTCAGCAAGGAGTACGGCGAGAAACTCGGCAAGTTCGCGGTGGTAAGAGGCGACAGATAGGCTGATGCAAACCACGACGGGGGTTAGCCGAATGAAGATCTGGAAGATTGCACTTCTGGCCTTGTGCGCGGCGAGCGTTGCGGCGCCGGCCGCGGCAATGATAGACCGAGTAGGAACCGCCGGCGCCTTGTTTCTCAAGGTCGGCATGAACGTGAGAAGCGTCGGCATGGGCGAGGCTTCGACGGCGCTGTCGGCAGATGCGGCCTCGGCGTTCTCCAACCCCGCAGGCCTGGCCGGCCTCACGCAGCGCCAGGCGGTGGTGAGCGACGCGGAATGGCTCGCCGACATCAGATTCGTCGGGGGAGCCTACGCCTTCCCGTACGGCTCGAACGGAACGGCGGCGATCAGCGTGATATCGGTGGACTACGGCGACATCCCGATGGTCCGCGAGCAAGACGCCGACGTGATCGCGGGCACCTTCAGTCCCAGGGACCTGGCCCTCGGGGTGTCCTACGGCCACAGGTGGACCGACAGGCTGGCGGTGGGCGGCTCGCTCAAGTACATCGATCAGTCGATAGCCGAGTACCACGCGCGCGGCATGGCCTTCGACTTCGGCACCATCTACCATACCGGCTTCAAGTCGTTGCGACTGGCCATGTTGACCAACAACTTCGGCCCGGACATGTCCTTCGACGGCAGCTACGTGGATCGCTACTACATAGGCACGGCTTACGTCGAGCAGAGCAGGCTCTTCGGAGGCTACGACCTTCCGCTGAATTTCAGGATCGGCGTGGCCTACGACTTCGATCTGTCGGAGACCAGCCGGCTGACCGCGGCTGTTGACGGCACTCACCCCAACGACTACTCGGAGCGGGTTCACTTCGGCGCCGAATACTCGTGGGACCAGATGATCTTCTTGAGAGGCGGCTACGTAACCAACGCCGAGGAACAGAGCTACTCCGCCGGGTGCGGCTTCAATCTGAAGACCTCCATGGGTTCAGCCAAGATCGACTACGCCTACAGCGATTTTGGCGTGTTCAAGGGGGTCCACCGCTTCGGCCTGTCGATGTCGTTCTAGACCGGGCACGCGAACGCTGCCGTCGGGGCCGAGTCACGGCTCCGGCGGTGGGATCCTTCCGGACGCGCCCGCAAACGGCCCGGCGGCCGGCGGCCCGCGGCCCCAATCCCGCAAGGCCCACCGCACGGTTTTGCCCCGGACCCCGGTGTACCCTCCCGCCGCGTGCCCCGCTTGACTCCGGCCGGCGGGTGTGATAACAATCCGGTGGCGCCGCAAGCGACTGCCTGCGGGCGCGAAGCCAGTCATCCGAGGAGCGACGGGAGATGAATCTCCAGGCTTACGACGTGGTTGTGATCGGCGGAGGCCCCGGCGGCTATGCGGCCGCTCTCCGGGCGGCTGCCCTGGGTTCCTCGGTGGCGCTGATCGAGAAGCGAGAGGTGGGAGGGACCTGCCTCAATCGCGGATGCATACCCACCAAAGCTCTGCTGGAAAGCGCCCGACTCGTGCGGGCGGCGAAGAGGGGCCCGGAGTTCGGCGTCACCTTCGGAAGCGTTACCGCCGATCCGTTCGCTATTGCCGCACGCTCCAGGTCGGTCGTTGAGGCGCTGAGAAAGGGAGTGGAGGACCTGCTGGCCCGCGGGAAGGTCACCGTGATTCGCGGAGAGGCCATGCTGAGGTCGGCGCGCGAGGTTGAGGCGCGAACCGCGGATGGGTCGGTGGGGATCGCTGCCCGATCGGTTATCGTTGCGACGGGCTCAAGGTGGTCCGACCTGCCTGGGCTCGGCATTGACGGCGAGAGGGTGATCACCAGCGATGAAGCCCTGAGCCTTGAGGGCTCGGGCGGCGCTATGGTAATGATAGGCGGCGGCGCTGTGGGCTGTGAGATGGCGGAGATCTATTCAGCATTGGGCACACAGGTCACCGTGGTGGAGATGATGGAGCACCTGCTGCCGTCCGAGGATTCGGAGATCGCCAAGCGCCTCGAGGCCGCCTTGAAGCGGAAGGGCATCGCGGTTGCCACCTCCTCCAGGGTGGTGGCAGTGGAGCGGGAGGGCGACGGTCTCAGGGTGAGCCTGGACGGCGGACGGACTCTGGACGCCGCGCGGGTGCTGGTCGGTGTGGGCCGGCGTCCCAACGTCGAGGGCCTTGGCCTGGAGCGGGCTGGTGTGGCCTTCGATCGGAAGGGCATCTCTGTGGATGACGGGCTCCGTACCAGCGCTGAAGGCGTCTACGCCGTGGGCGACGTCACCGGCAAGTTCCTGCTGGCCCACGTGGCTACCGCGCAAGGACTGGCGGCCGCCGAGAACGCCTGCGGAGGCCGCTCGGTGATGGACTACAGCGCGGTTCCGCGCTGCGTTTACACCGACCCGGAATTCGCGGCGGTGGGGCTCACCGAAGCTCAGGCGCGGGCCGGTGGGGCGGCCGCGGAGGTCTACAGGCTAAGGCTGGGGCGGGTCGGAAGAGCGGTGACCATGGGCGAGACCTTCGGACTGGTCAAGGTGATCTCCACCGGGGCCTCGGGAAGGGTGCTGGGGTTCCACGCTCTGGCGCCGCACGCCTCGGAACTGGTGGCCGAGATGGCGGTGGCCATCAGGCACGGGCTCACTCCGCGGGACATAGCAGACGTGATACACCCGCACCCAACGCTCTCCGAGCTGATCTGGGAAGCCGCCTCAGGCGCGGCGGGGCGGCAGCTTCACGGGGATTGACGGAACCCGTGCCGCGACACCGTGGTCTTTGGCTTGGCGGCCGGGCGGCCGCCCGGCTTTAGCTTGACAGGCACTCGCGGCGGTGTTAGAACCACATCTGTAGTCGACGGAGTTGGGCGGTCTCACGGTCGGTTGTCGCGGAGGTGTCCCTCTGGCTGAGGTTAAGCGAATACGCAAGTTGAGCCAGCGGAGGATCATCGACGGCGTGTGCGGTGGGGTCGCCGTTTACACCGGCGTGGACGCAATCTGGGTCAGAGTGGCGTGGGGCGCGTTGGGCCTGGCCGGGGGTATCGGTGTGGTGGCCTACCTGATGGGTATGTACCTCTTTCCCAGGACCGAGTCTGAGGCCGTGCCGGATGTCGCGCCCCCGAAGAAAGCCTCGGGTGCCTTGCTGGTGGGCGCCCTGTTGTTGGGCGTGGGCATCATGGTAGTGCTGAGGCTGGCCGGGGTCCTGGAATACGGATTCTGGGGAGCCTGGCACATAGCGTGGGTGGTGTTGTGGCCGCTCTCCCTTATCGGCGGCGGACTGCTGCTTCTGTTCGCCTACTGGCGCGAGACCTCGCAGGGGATCCCGGGGCTGCGACGATCGACGGACGAGAAGATGGTGCTGGGGGTGTGCGGCGGCCTCGGCCGGTACTTCAAGATGGACCCCAACGTGATCAGGTTCATCTTTGCCCTGGTGATCGTGCTGTCGCGTGGCATAGGGCTGCTGATCTACATGGTGATCGGGTTGCTGGCGCCCAGCGCGACCGATGAAGCTCAGGGGGCCTGAGGGGGGCCGGGAGCGCGAGCTCCGGTGGACCCGTGCCTCTCAGCGCCGGGACCTCACAGGCAGCCCTTGCCCTTGAGGACGGCCATCTCCTCGTTCTCGGTCAGCAGCCTGACGTCGACCCGCATCTGGGGGCGCATCTTGGCCGAGAGGGCGCAGGGGCTGAAGAGCCTGTTGCTCTTGGCCCGGGAGCTCTGCTTGAGGACCACGAATTGGGGTTGGAGGGGTTCGGTGGTGGAGACGAACCACAGCACCACGGTCTCGTCACCCTCGACATTGAGCGGCATTGGCATCTCGAAGGCGCCGTTGGCCGTGGTGTGCGCCGCTCGGACAAGATCTCCGTCGGCGAACAGCTTTATCACCACTCCGCCGAGGGGCTTGCCCGCGTAATCGGTGACCGTGCCCGACACGAACTGCTCGGGCATACCCAGCGGCGCGCCCTCCTCCTGGCGGAGCTGGCGATCCGCGGGCCCGGACTCCTCGGGCTTGCCCGGCGGTTCCGCGGCGTAAGCGCCGGCGCAGAGCAGGGCCACACACGCGGTAACCATTGCGATATTGCGACTCATACCCGAGCCTCCTTGTTTGAACCACGGCCACGGTATCAGGTCGCCGCAGGGTTGTCAAGAGCGCTCCGGAAGTTGATTTGTCGGCTGTGAGCGGTTATATTCAGCGGCGAAGGGGGGGATTGCATGCCGACTTATGACTACAAGTGCAGCAAGTGCCGGCGGAGTGTCGCCGTCGTGCAGAGCATACTTGATCCGCCTCTGAAGAAGTGCGCCAAGTGCGGCGGCAAACTGGAGAAGATGCTGCCCAAGACCGTCAGTCTCATCTTCAAGGGGTCGGGCTTCTATGTCACCGACTACAAGAAGGGTGGAGCGGGTTCGAAGGGTGGCGCCGGCAAGGGCCACGCGAGGGGCAAGACGGCCCCGACAGGAGGAAAGGACTCCGATGAACGCACTTAAGACCGCAGTCCTGCTGGCCGGCCTTGCGGGGATGCTCCTGGCCATAGGCTGGTACGTCGGGGGCACGCAGGGCGCGGTGATCGCGTTCGCGCTATCGATGGTGCTCAACTTCACCTCGTTCTTCTGGAGCCACAAGATAGTGCTGGCGATGTACCGGGCCAAGGAAGTCGCGAGGGAGGAGAATCCGCAGCTTCACGGGCTGGTCGAGGAGATCGCCCTGGCCGCCCAAATACCCAAGCCCAGGGTGTTCGTCGTCCCCACGGGCGTACCCAACGCCTTCGCAACCGGCCGAGATCCCGCCCATTCAGTGGTGGCAGTCACCGACGGGATATTGAAGATCATGGGCCGGGACGAGCTCAAGGGCGTGCTGGCCCACGAGATGTCCCACATCAAGCACCGGGACATCCTCATAGCCACTGTGGCAGCGACCGTGGCCACCGCGATAACCATGCTGGCATCCATGCTCAGATTCACGGCGATCTTCGGCGGCGGGGGTAGAGACGGACGCAGCAGAGGCGGCCTGGAGCTGCTCGCGCTGGCGATACTTGCGCCGCTGGCCGCGGCCGTGGTGCAGATGGCGATATCAAGATCGCGGGAGTACGCGGCCGATGAGGGCGGGGCCAGGCTGTCGGGGAATCCCTTGGGTCTGGCGAACGCCCTGCTCAAGCTTGAGGGAGCCAACCGGGCGTCTGGCGGGATGGCCGCACCGGCAACCGCTCATCTGTTCATAGTCAGCTCGTTGCGCGGCGCTACCTTCGCGTCGCTCTTCAGCACGCATCCGCCGGTTGAGGAAAGGGTGCGGAGGCTGCGCGCCATGGCCGGCGCCTCCGCGTAGGGGATCTGCCTAGCTTGTCCAGTGCTTCCTGGCTATTTCAGCGAGGATTCTCTCGATCTGATCCTTGATTCTGGCCTCGGCGCTGGGCTCGAAGAAGGCCTTCTCCACGCGGCCCATGCTGTCCCGCTTGACGTACCTCAAGGCCTTCAGGGCCTCTATCGGGATCAGTATGTCCTTGGAGACCCGCACCTCGAGAGCGTCTCCATCCACGGTCACCTTCGGGCAGTTGTACGGGTGCATCCCGAGATTCCAGCCGTGGGCCAGCATTCCGCAAAGGGCCACCCGTATCTTCTGCCAGTCTGCCTTGGCCATCTGGGGCATTTCGGGAGCCAGCTTGTCAACCAGGCCGTCCACCACCGAGGCGGCCTGCTTGGCCAGCCGCTCGTCAAGCGGCACTTTGACCAGGTTCGCAAACATGTGGCTTATTATCTTGGCGGTTTCTGACATGGCGAAGCAGTCTCCTCCGTGGTGACCGGGTGCAAAGGCGTTGCTACCGTCGTCCCTACAGTAATTCTCGGCACCGAGCGGCGCCCGATTGAGCGGAATTGCCCGTCCGGCCAGAATCAATTTGACATAGCCGGTCCAATGTTGAAGAATATCATGACATCTTGAAGGCCCTTGTCAAGGACTTATCAACGCCCGGAGTGGACCGACTATGAAACTGTGGACTTGCGTTCTTGCGGCTGTTGCCCTTGCGGGTTTCCATTCGGCGTGCTTCGGCCAGGAGGCCTACCCGACCAACATTGAGATGGTCGAGCGGGCGGTCCGAGCCGCCGTGGATTCGATGAAGGTTGCGCCCGTGGCCGGACGCCCCGCGTATCTCGAGGTTGACGCCGGAAGCGGAACCGAAGCCGCGTGGCTGGTTGACAACGTTCTCACCGGCCGACTGATCGAAGAGGGATGGAACGTCAGGGCCAAGGGCTCCGAGAAGGACTCCGCTCTGGTCGCGGCCCCGGAGTACTTGCTCAAGCTGAGGGTCGGCGAGCTGGGGCTGATCTACGCGAGGAGCTGGAGGCGCCATCTGTTCTTCGGCAAGGCGGTGGAGCGGGTGGCCAGGGTTTCGTTCTTCTACGACCTGGTTGACAGAACCGACGACAGCGTGGTCAGGGCCTCCAGCGCCCGGGCGGAGGTCCGGGACGTGGTGCCGGCCTCGGCGCTGCGCGCGCTGGCCGACTCCAAGTACCCATTTGCCTCGCCGGTGCTGGAGAAGAGCCAGTGGGACCGCTACGTCGAGGGCGCGCTGGTGCTGGCTATCGTGGGTGTGCTGGTATACTTGTTCTACTCCAACAAGACCGCTTAGCGGCTGCCCCTGAGAGGTTATCCTGTGAACAAACCGGGCCTGGTGATAGGCATCGTGGCTTCCGCCGTGGGGGTGATGCTGCTGTGGGCGTCGTGCTCGCATCAGCAGGACGCCGCCGGCCTGCGTCAGGAGGAAAGGCTCGCCCTTGCAGAGGATCTTGCCGCCAGGGGCAAGTGCGCCAAGGCCGCGGTCCAGTACGAGAGAATCCTCAATGAGTTCCCACGACCCCAGGTGGCCGAGGCCGCCAGGTTCGGCCTGGCGAAGTGCCGGATGGAGATCGGGGACTACGACACCGCGGTGACCGAATTCAAGGACTTCATTGACGGCTACCCCAAGAGCGACCGCGTGGACGACGCCATGTACATGGTCGCGAGGTGCTACCTCAAGCAGTCGGCCGAGGTGGACCGCGATCAGGCCAAGACCGTGGAGGCCCTGGACGAGCTGAACCTGCTTCTGAGGAAGTATCCCGACACCGACGTCAAGCCGGCGGTCGAGGAGGGCATCAGGGAGGCCAGAGGGAAGCTGGCCGAGAAGGAGTACCGGAGCGGCCGGCTGTATTTCAGGATGGGCGATTACAAGTCGGCGGTGATCTACTTCGACTACGTGGTCTCCGAGTACGGCGACACCCCGTGGAAGGAGCGGGCGCTGCTGGACAAGGGCGAGGCTTTGGAACGTCAAGGCAAGCGCGACCAAGCCGCGGAGATCTATCGGCTGATCGTCGGGGAGTCCCCTGCAACCCCATCGGGCAGGGAGGCCGCCGGCCGCCTCGAGCGCCTGGGTGGCGCGGGTGAGGTTGGCGCCGAGGGCGCTCCGGAGTCGTGACATGAAGCGCGTAGGGGTGTTCGGCGGCACGTTTGATCCCATCCACCTCGGGCACCTGGTGTGCGCGGACCAGCTGCGCGAGGCCTTCGGGCTGGACCAAGTGATCTTCCTTCCCTGCAACAGGTCGCCTCACAAGCCGCGCTACCGGCCCGCTCCGGTGCGGCACAGGATCAGAATGGCCGAGCTGGCGGTCGGGGATTGCAGGGCGTTCACGGTGTCGGATCTGGAGGCCCGGCGGGGAGGTCTTTCATACACTGTGGATACCGTGGTCGAGTTGCGCCGCAGGCTGGGGCCCCGAGTTGAGCTTTGGCTGCTGCTGGGTATGGACGCCTACCACGAAGTGCGGGCTTGGAAGAAGTGGGAGCAGGTGGTGCAGGAGTGCTTTCTGGGAGTGGCGCGGCGGCCGGGTTATGCAAGGGCGGGGCTCGGGGGCGCTGTGGCGGCGAAGACCCGTTTCGCCCAGACCGCCGAGATCAACATCTCCTCGTCCGATGTGAGGCGCAGGGTGAGGTCGGGCAAGAGCGTCGCCTTCCTTGTGCCGGCTCGGGTTGAAGCCTACGTCAGGCGGCACCGGCTGTATGGGGCGCGCCCGAGGCGGTTGACTGGAGCGGGCCGGTGTGCTAAATTAGATCGGTTTGCGCCCCGGCAGCCTGTGCGCGGCCTCAGGAGGGCAAATGGCTGAGATCAAGGTCACCGCTGAGCGATGCAAGGGTTGTGAGCTGTGCGTTCTCTACTGCCCCAAGAAGATCCTCAGGATGTCACCCGACATCAACCCCAAGGGTTATCACTTTCCGGAGTGTTTTCAGGCCGACGCCTGCACCGGATGCAAGACGTGCGGACTGATGTGCCCTGAGGTCGCCATCGAGGTGTTCAAGTAGCAACTACCGGAGGGCCGGATGGCTGAAGAACGAGTGCTGATGAAGGGCAACGAGGCGGTCGCGGAGGCCGCGATAAGGGCGGGCTGCCGCTTCTTTGCCGGGTATCCCATAACGCCTCAGAACGAGATCCCCGAGTATATGTCCTGGCGCATGCCGGAGGTCGGCGGGACGTTCCTTCAGTCCGAAAGCGAGGTCGCCGCGGTCAACATGGTTTACGGGGCCGCGGCAGCAGGAGCGAGGGCGATGACGTCGTCGTCGGGGCCGGGGATCAGCCTCAAGCAGGAGGGCATCTCCTACCTGTGCGGCGCCGAGCTGCCTTGCTTTTTCGCCAACATAGTGCGCGGCGGCCCCGGCCTTGGCAACATCGCCCCGGCTCAGAGCGATTACTTCCAGGCCACAAGAGGCGGCGGGCATGGGGACTACCGGGTGATTGTGTTCGGGCCGTCCACGGTGCAGGAGCTGGTGGATCTGACCATGAAGGCCTTCGAGCTGGCCGACAAGTACCGCAATCCGGCGATGGTCCTGGGAGACGGCATCCTCGGGCAGATGATGGAGCCGGTGGTGATGAGACCCATGATCGAATACGACGCCGCGCCCAAGGCTTCCTGGATGGTCGGGGAGTCCACCGGCAGGGACAGGCACTACGTGTCCTCGGTCTATCTGGCGCCCGGGACCCTGGAGCGGCACAATGTCAATCTCTTGAACAAGTACCGCCGGATCGAGGCCGCCGAGACCAAGTGCGAACTGGTGGGTGTCGAGGACGCGGATGTGGTTGTGGTCGCTTACGGGACCTCCGCCCGCATTGCCAAGTCGGCCGCGGTGATGTCCAGGGCCAGAGGGGGCCTGAAGCTGGGGCTGGTGAGGCCTATCACGCTCTGGCCGTTCCCCAAGGCGATTGTGCGGGACATAGCAGCCAGGAAGCCCAACATTCTGGTTGTGGAGATGAGCTTCGGCCAGATGTACGAGGACGTCCTTATAAGTGCATGCGGCCGAGCCAAGGTGTCGCTCTTGGCGCGCACGGGGGGCGGGGTGCCGGGTGAGGAGGAAGTGCTCTCCGTGGCGGAGCAGGCGATGAAATCCAAGGAGCCCATTGAGGTTTTCCCGACCGGCAATTGATCCGCCTGGGGGTGAGCAATTGGAGAAAGTCTTCGGAAGGCCCGAGAGTCTGACCGACAAGCAGTTCACGTACTGTCCCGGTTGCGGGCACAGCATCATTCACAGGTTGACCGCCGAGCTGGTCGACGAAATGGGCCTGAGGAACAAGTGTGTAGGCGTGGCGTCGGTCGGCTGTTCGGTGTTCGCGGATTCATTCTTCAACTTCGACTTTGTGCAGGCGGCCCACGGTCGGGCGCCAGCGGTGGCCACGGGGATCAAGCGCGTCCGGCCGGACCTGTTTGTCTTCACGCACCAGGGCGACGGCGACCTGGCCTCCATAGGCACCGCGGAGATGATCCACAGCGCCAACCGGGGCGAGAAGATCACCGTGATCTTCGTCAACAATGCGATCTACGGTATGACCGGCGGCCAGATGGCGCCGACCACCCTGGTGGGGATGAAGACCACCACCTCGCCCGGCGGCAGGAACCCGCAGTTGGCGGGATATCCACTGAAGGTGTGCGAGCTCTTGAGCGGACTTCCAGGAGTGGCCTATCTTGAGCGGGTGGCGGTCAACAACCCGCAGGGCGTGATCAAGGCCAAGCGGGCCCTGAAGCGCGCCTTCGAGATACAGACCGAGGGCCTGGGCTTCACCCTCGTGGAGCTGATGTCGCAGTGTCCCACGGGCTGGGGCCTGCGACCGACCGACGCGGTCAAGTGGTTGGAGAAGGAAATGAAGGCATACTTCCCGCTGGGGGTCTTCAAGGACGTGACCGCCGCCCAGACTCAGGCGGTACCGCAGCAATAGGAAGGGGGTTCGGATGACCACCAAGGTGATAATGGCTGGTTTCGGCGGTCAGGGCGTGGTGCTCATAGGGACCCTGCTGGCCTACGCCGGGATGAAGGAAGGCAAGCACTCGACCTTCTTCCCGTCCTACGGCGCCGAGATGAGGGGGGGCACGGCCAACTGCTCGGTGATCGTGTCTGACGCCGAGATAGCCTCTCCGGTGGTGAACCAGCCCGACTGTGTGGTCGCGATGAACGTCGCCTCGCTGGAGAAGTTCGAGCCGGTGGTGAGATCGGGAGGCACCATCTTCGTCAATTCCTCGCTGGTGGAGAGGAAGGCCACCCGACCGGACATCAAGGAGATAAGGATTCCCGCAAACGATCTCGCAGAGGATCTCGGGAGCACCAGGGCCGCCAACATGGTGATGCTCGGCGGGCTGATAAAGAGCACCGGGGCGATCGGCCTGGATTCGGCAATCGCTGGCCTCGGCGGCGTGCTCTCCGAGAGGGCCATGGCTCTGCTGGACGTCAATAAGAAAGCTCTCGCCAAGGGCTTCGAGCAGGTCCCATAGGCTCGTCGCCGAGGATCAGCGCGCCGCCTCTTGTTCCAAGCAGGGACAATTCCAGAATGGAGTGTAGCTCTTGATTTGCGGTCTGAGTGACCGGGTTCTGTTCCGCATGTTCGGGTCGGTCACCAGGCCGGGCAGGTACCTCGACCACGAACCCAATCTCCGAAGGTCCGACGGCGATCGCTTCGCGATGCTGCTGTGCTTCCCTGACCTCTACGAGATCGGCATGTCTAACCTCGGCGTGCGCATCCTTCATCACGTGCTCAACCGGCACCCGGGCTGCATGGCGGACCTGGCCTTCGCGCCGTGGGCGGACATGCAGCAGTTCATGAGGCAAGAGAGGATACCGCTTGCCGGGATAGGCACGGGCAGACCGGCGAGGGAGTTCGACGTCGTGGGTTTCTCTCTGCAGCACGAGCTTCAGTACACCAACGTGCTGGCGATGCTTGACCTGGCGGGGATACCGATCATCGCCGCCGATCGCTCCGGGAGCGACCCCGTGGTGATTGCCGGGGGACCGTGCGTCTTCAATCCCGAGCCGACGTCGGACTTGATGGACGCATACGTGGTCGGGGACGGGGAGAGCGCGGTCAGGGAGATCGCCGACAGGCTCTCCGGCGCCCGAGGTCTGCCACGGTCGCGCAGGCTGGAGCTTCTGGCGGAGACAGGCGGCGTCTACGTCCCCGCCGTCCACGGCCGGCGCAGCGCCAGTGAGCCCGTTGCGCGGCGGGTGGAGCCCAGTCTCGCGGACCAGGACTTCCCGGTGCCGCCGGTGGTGCCCATCATCCCCATAACCCATGACAGGCTCACGCTGGAGATAATGCGCGGCTGCACGCGGGGCTGCCGCTTCTGTTCCGCCGGCATGCTCACCCGGCCGGTGCGGGAGCGCACCGCGGATTCGGTGGTCGGACTGGCGACCGCGGGGATCGACGCCAGCGGCTGGGAGGAGGTCTCGCTGGTGTCTCTGTCGACCTCGGATTACGCCCAGCTTGAGAGCCTGGTCGGCAAGCTCGCCGCGGCCTTCGAGGGGCGGCGGGTCGGCATATCCCTGCCGTCGATGCGCCCCGGGGCCTTCTCGTCCGCAGTGGCGCGGACCATTGCCCGGACCAAGAAGACCGGACTGACCTTCGCCCCGGAGGCCGGAAGCGAGGAGCTGCGCCGGCGGGTCAACAAGGACGTCAGCGAGGTGGACATATACTCGACCCTGGAGACAGCCTTCAAGGGCGGTTGGGATTCGGTGAAGCTCTACTTCATGGTGGGGCTGCCCGGAGAGGACGATTCGGACATACAGGCCCTTGTCAGGATGGCCAAGTCCGTGGGATCGATCTGCCGCGGTTTCGGCAAGCGCAGGCACGCCACGGTGTCCCTGTCGCCCTTCGTGCCCAGGCCCCACACTCCGCTGCAGTGGGATGCCCAGTGCATGCCCGAGGAGACCCTGCGCAGAATCAACCTGATCAGGAAGAACCTACCGGACGACAGGATCAAGCTGAAGTGGCGCGACCCGTACATGTCTCTTGTGGAGGGGCTGCTGGCCCGCGGCGACCGCGGCTTCGGCGCGGTGGTGGTCGATGCCTGGAGGGGGGGCGCGGGTTTCGACGGGTGGAGCGACCGCTTCGACTTCGGGCTGTGGATGCGGTGCTTCGCGGCCGCGGGTGTCGACATAGAGAAGGCCGTGGCGCGGCGTGAGCCGGGAGCGCGCCTTCCCTGGAGCTATGTTTCGGGCGGGGTGTCGGCGGAGTTCCTGCGGGACGAGGCCGGCAAGTCGGAGGCCGGAGTGCTTACCCCGGACTGTCGTGGGGGCGTCTGCTCCAACTGCGGGGCCTGTCCGGGTCCCGGGCCGGCCTCAGGAGCGAACTCCGGCGGGGCGCGGTGGTCTGATGGGGGCCAGGCGGTGGGGAGCGGAGGGCGCTCGGATGTCGGCGGCACAAGCCAGCCCGATGGAGAAGGCGCGCGGCGGCCGAGCGCCGGAAGGTTCCAGCCCGCGGCCAGGCTGCGGGTCAAGTACTGCAAGGCCGAGGAGATAAGATTCATCTCCCACCTGGACGTCACAAGGTGCTTCCAGCGGGGTGTGAGGCGGATCCGGCTGCCGGTATCATACTCCGAGGGGTTTTCTCCGCATCCGCGGATGTCGTTCGGGCCTCCGCTGCCCCTGGGAGTCGCTGGCGAGGCCGAGTACTTCGACGTCCTGGTGGACGGCAGGCCCGGCGCGGGATGGGTGGAGTCCCTGAACCACGCTCTGCCCGAGGGCCTGCGGGTGCTGGAGGGCCGGGTGATGCCGCCCCAGGGGCCCTCGCTAATGACGTTGCTAAACGCGGCGGAATACAGGATAGTTGTCTGGGACTGCGACAGCGCTGAGGGGTCGGTGATCGCCGACTCGCTCAGGGACGTCTTCGGTGAGGCCGGGGCGTCCGGTGTTCGGGTGGACGGCGCCGGATCGGAGTGCCGGATTCAGATGCGCGCGCGGTTGAAGGTCGAAGCGGGCGCCGCCGAGAAGGTGAT